>LNFH01000372.1 GCA_001464235.1 Rhizobiales bacterium Ga0077556
GCCACGGTCGATCTTCTCGCCGTTCCGGAACAGCGTGATCGAAAACCCGGTCAGTGCCGCCAGCCACCCCTCCGCATCGCCAGAGACCTCCGTCCGCGGGCCGCAGAACAGCGCCCCGTGCAGGCCGAAGGCCGCCTGGCAGTCGGCCCCCTGGAAGCGCCAGCCGGGGAACAGCGACTGGACGACCTCGAAGCCGTGGGCGACCCACCCGACCGCGCCGAGGATGGCCCGCTCGTCCATGCCGGCGGTCACCGGCGCCTTGAAGCCCAGGACGATCTCGGGCTCGATCCGCGGCTCGACGAGATGGCCGATGGCGGCCTCCGCCGGTCCGTCCACGTCGCGGAAGGTGCTGTCGTAGACGGGGCCCCAGATCGGCGAGAACACCCCGTATTCGGCCCAGATCGTGCGGTTGGTGAAGCCGATCTTGCGGCCGATGATCCTTTCGCCGGCCGCCACCCGCCGCCGCGCCACCTCGTGGCCGACCTTCTCGCCGTCCGCCACCGCGAAGGTCGGCTCCGCCTGCGTCAGCGGCGGCATCTGCGAACATCCGGGTCTGGGAGGAGCAGAGTGACATGGCGCGATCCTCGGCGAGTGCCGGACAAACAAAACCCCGGCGCGTGGGCCGGGGTTCTGCAAAGGCTGGAAGAAGCGCCGGGCCTCAGCGCGACGGGGTGGCCGGAGCCGGGGTCGCCGGCGCGGCGGGAGCCGCCGGGGCCGGAGCGGCGGCGGCGCGCTGGCTCGGCGGGAAGGCCGGGTCGGTCGCGGTGCCGCGCAGCAGCTCGAGGGCGCGGCCGATCTGGACGTCGTCCTTCTGCTCCGGCGGCACGTAGACGGAGGAGGCGGAACGCTCCTCGGTGCCCTCGGTCGCGTTGTTGCGCAGGTGGCCGCGCAGGCCCGCCTCGCCGCGGTTCTCCTGCAGCCGGGCGCGCATCGCCTCCGGCACCGGCTGCTCCAGCACGATGTCCGGATCGATGCCGCGCGCCTGGATGGAGCGGCCCGACGGAGTGTAGTAGCGCGCGGTGGTCAGGCGGAGGGCGCCCTGGCTGCCGAGCGGGATGATGGTCTGCACCGAGCCCTTGCCGAACGAGCGGGTGCCGAGCACCGACGCGCGCTTGTGGTCCTGCAGGGCGCCGGCGACGATCTCGGAGGCCGAGGCCGAGCCGCCGTTGATCAGCACGATGATCGGCTTGCCGGCGGTCAGGTCGCCGCCGCGGGCGTTCCAACGCTGGGTCTCCTCGGCATTGCGGCCGCGGGTGGAGACGATCTCGCCGCGCTCCAGGAAGGCGTCGGAGACCGAGACGGACTGGTCGAGCAGGCCGCCAGGATTGTTGCGCATGTCGAGCACGTAGCCGCGCAGCTTGTCGGCCGGCACCTTGGACTTGATGTCCTCGATCGCCCGGCGGAGATTCTCCGTCGTCTGCTCGTTGAACTGGGTGATGCGGATGTAGCCGACGTCCTCGCCGAGCACCTGGTGGCGCACCGCGCGGATGACGATGCGGTCGCGGGTGATCTCGATGTCGCGCGGCGCCGCCCCGGAGCGCGTGACGCGGATGGTGATCTTCGAGCCCACCGGGCCGCGCATCTTCTCCACCGCCTGCTGCAGGGTGAGGCCCTGGATCGGCTCGGCGTCGATGTGGGTGATGATGTCGTTGGCGAGGATGCCCGCCTTGGAGGCAGGCGTGTCGTCGATCGGGGAGACGACCTTGATGAGGCCCTCCTCCTGGGTCACCTCGATGCCGAGGCCGCCGAACTCGCCGCGCGTCTGCACCTGCATGTCGCGGAAGTTGCGGGCGTCCATGAAGCTCGAATGCGGGTCGAGCCCGGTGAGCATGCCGTTGATGGCGCTCTCGATGAGCTTCGCGTCGTCCGGCTTCTCGACATAGTCGGTGCGCACGCGCTCGAAGATGTCGCCGAACAGGTTGATGTGCCGGTAGGTGTCGGAGGCCGCGGCGTTGGCGGTCATCCCGAGAATGGCCCGGGGTTGCGTGACCGCGACGGTGGCCAGCGCGCCCATGGCGGCGCCGGCGAGGAGGATCGAAGCTCTGCGCATCATCCGCGAACCCTTTCATTGGCCTGCACGCCCGGTGTCCTCGTGGTCCACCATGGCGCTGGGTCGACACTCGACCCGTCTTTCCGGAACTCGACGTAGAGAACGGGCTGGGATGAGCCCGTCGTCACCGCGGAGGCTGGCGGCGGGGCATGGCCCATCACACCGACCGGCTCCCCCGCCAGCACGAACTGTCCAAGATCGACCGTGATCCTGTCCATGCCGGCCAGAACGAGATGATACCCGCCGCCGGCGTTCAGGATCAAGAGTTGGCCGTAGGTCCGGAACGGACCCGAATAGACCACCCATCCGTCCGCCGGCGCGGTCACCGAGGCCGCCGGCCGCGTCGCGATCGACAGGCCGCGCTCGGCGCCGCCGAGCCCGTCGGGATCGCCGAACTCGCGCAGCCGCACGCCGAGGACCGGCAGGGAAAGGGCGCCGCGCGCCTGTTCGAAGGGGATGGCGGGGTTCATCCGCGCCGCGTTCTGCAACGCAGCCATCTGCTGGCGCCGGTCCACGACGGCCGGTCCGCGGGTGACCGTGGTGGTACGGGCGGCCTCCGCGGCGCGGTGCGCGGCGGTGATCTCCGTCTCCATCCGGCCTATCAAATGTTCGAGATCGGCGGCCTGTCGGGCAAGCGTCGCCGCGCGCGCCTTCTCCGCCTCCAGCGACTGTTCGCCGGCCGTCACCTGGCCGCGGCGCGCCTCGGCGAGGGCGTCGAGCCGCACCCGCTCGGCGCGCAGCGTCACCGCCTCGCGGCGCAGGTGGTCGCGTTCGGTGGCGATGCGGGTGCGCAGGCTCGAAAGCTCCTCGAGGTCGCGCGCCAGCACCGTGACCGCCTCGCGCATCTCCGGCACGAGCGTGCCGAGCAGCATGGCGGTCCGCACGCTCTTCAGCACGTCGTCGGGGCCGACCAGCATGGCGGGCGGCGGACGCCGGCCCATGCGCTGCAGCGAGGCGAGCACCTCTGCGATGAGCTGGCGGCGGTCGTGCAGCGACTGGCGCAGGGTAAGCTGCCGGGCGTCGAGCCCCGTCAGGTTGTCCTCGATGGCCGCCATCCGCTCCTCGCCGGCGCGCACCCGGGCGGCCGTGTCGATGCTGGAGCGCACGAGGGCGGCGCGGTCGTTGCGCAGCGCGGTGACCTCGGCCTCGACGCGGGCGCGGTCGGCGGCGCTGCGGGTGATGTCGGCCTGGATGGCCTCCAGCTCCCGCTGGCGCTCGCGGCGCTCGGCCTCGGCGCGCTCGGCCGGCGTCGCCGGTTCGGCCGAGACCGGCCCGGCGGGAGCCAGGGCGAGGACGGCGGCGACGAGGAGGAGGAGCCTGGACAGCATCGGTCCCGAATCAGCGGGGGCGTGAAGACACCGATGCTACATGGCGGCACCGCCGGGCGGAATCGCGGCGGCCGCTTGCCGATTTGAAGGCGGGGAACAAGCGGCCGTGATCGCCGTCAGTTGAACAGCGCGTCGATGTCGTCCTGGCTGGCGTGGCCGGCATCCTCGGAGAGCTTGGGACCGTTGAGGAGGGCGGCGTCGCCCGTGGCCTCGGCGATCCCCTCCACCTCGATGTCCTTGAAGCTGTCGAGCCCGCCCCAGATCTCCATCATCTTCATGATCCGGTCCTCGATGAACTTCAGCGTGTTCACCACCTTGGTGATGCGCTGGCCCGTGAGGTCCTGGAAGTTGCAGTGCTCGAAGACGGTGATGATCTTCTGCTGGATGTCGTCGATCGCGGCCTTGTCCTGGGTGCTCTTCAGCTTGGCGGAAAGCTGGCTGGCGATCTGGTCGATGCCCTCGGCGGCGGACAGGATGCCCTCGGTCGCCTCTTCGGTGCCGGTGACGATGGCGTCGAGTTCGTGCGTGACGCGCGTCATCTGCTTGCCCTTGAAGCCGGTGACGTGGAGCGTGGCGATCTCGTGCTTGGTCTGGTCGATGGCCTGCCAGATCTGGTCGAGCTCGGCCTTCAGCTTGATCGCCTCCTGCATCTCGGCGCGATAGGCGTCGATCATCTGCTTGGACACCTCCTCCGGCGGGCGGATGAGGGCGCGCAGCTGTTTGATCTCGGACAGGATCTCGTGATGTCCGCCCTGGGCGGAGGCGCCTTTGGGATGCGACGTGGTCTCCGGCTGGGAGATCACTTCGATGCGGAAGGCTCGTTTTTGGGCGCGCATGGACGATCCGGGCAATTCTTCGCCTCCGGCCTGAGCGACCGGTCCGGACGACGGTACCGTCAGGGAGTTAAGAGCCGGTTCCACCCCAAACCCACAGAAAGTTAGGGGACAATCCAAAAGACGATCAGGGTTAATGATGGCTTTACACCGAGGCTGGACGTTTTCGGCCACCATCCCGGCGACTTTTACATGCGCTTAACCGTAAAAACACGCCGACGACATGCACACTCCGAAAAGGATGCTGGAAAGCGCCGCGTTTACCATTCCATGGCCGTTTGCGGTGTTCTGCTGAAGGCTCAGGAGACGTCGGGCATCTTGTCCCGTCGCCCCGTCCAGCGTTCCGAGTACGGCGATGTCCCCTTTCCGTCTGATGGCCGCCCTGGCGGCGCTCTGCCTTCTCGCCACCATCCCCCAGGCCTCCGCGCAGATCGCCGGCGCCCGCCGGGATCTCGGCGGCGGCTTCATCGAGTTCCTCTACAACGGCGGCCAGCCCGCCGGCCCCATCGCCGGCGCCCGGCGCCAGGGCGCTCCCGCTCATGCCGCGCCGGCCTATGCGGCGCCGACCTCTCCGGCACATCTCAGGGCCTCGCACGGCGTCGCACCCGATCTCGAGCCGGTGCGCCCGCTCCGGCCGCAGACCTCCGAGCCGCAGCGGGAGGCGACACCCCGTTCGGCCCCCGCCCGCGGCATCGATCCGCGTTTCCTGCCGCAGCAGGTGCCCTACCAGACGAACCACCGCCCCGGCACCATCGTCATCAACACCGCCGAGCGGCACCTATACCTCGTCCAGGCCGGCGGCACCGCCATGCGCTACGGCGTCGGCATCGGCCGCCCGGGCTTCGGCTGGCGCGGCACCAAGACCGTCACCCGCAAGGCCGAGTGGCCGGACTGGCGCCCGCCCGCCGAGATGCTGCGCCGCCGCCCGGACCTGCCCCGCTTCATGGCCGGCGGACCCGCCAATCCGCTCGGCGCGCGGGCCCTCTATCTCGGCTCCTCGCTCTACCGCATCCACGGCTCCAACGAGCCCTGGACCATCGGCCAGGCGGTCTCCTCCGGCTGTTTCCGCATGCGCAACGAGGACGTGATCGACCTCTACAGCCGCGTGCGGGTGGGAACCCGGGTGGTGGTGATGTGAGCTTCGCCGCCGGGCCCCCGGGCCCTGCGGCTGTCCTTGCGGCGGGCAAGCGTAACAGCGCCCCGCCGCGGCGCTCGACACGAGCGGACAGGAGGGGCCGCTCCGTCTCACGACGGGGCGGCCTTTCTGTTGAGCGTCAGGCTCCGCCGATGAGGATGCCGGCCGCCAGCACCAGCCCGCCGCCCAGCACGATCTGGAAGGCAGCCCTGAGGAACGGCGTCTCCATGTAGCGGTTCTGGATCCAGACGATGGCCCAGAGCTCGATGAAGACCACGGCGAAGGCGATGGCCGTGGCGGTCCAGAAGTTCGGGATGAGATAGGGCAGCGCGTGGCCGAGCCCGCCGACCGTCGTCATCACGCCCGACGCGATGCCGCGCTTCCACGGCGAGCCGCGCCCCGACACCTTGCCGTCGTCGTGGGCGGCCTCGGTGAAGCCCATGGAGATGCCGGCGCCGATCGAGGCCGAGAGCCCCACCAGGAAGGTCGTCCAGGGATTTTGCGTCGCGAAGGCGGTGGCGAAGATCGGCGCCAGCGTCGACACCGAACCGTCCATCAGGCCGGCGAGGCCAGGCTGCACCCAGGTCAGCACGAACTGGCGGTGGGCGGCGGCATCCTCGCCGGCGCGGCCCTCCTCGGTCAGGTGCTCGGCGGTGAGCGCGTTCGCCTCGCGCTCGTGGCCGGCCTCGGCGGCGGCGAGGTCGCCCAGGAGCTTGCGGGTCTCGGCGTCGGTCGCCCGCGCCGCGGCGGCGACGTAGAATTCGCCGGCCTGCCGCTCCATGTCGGCGGCTTCCTCGCGGACGCGGTCGAGGCCGAGATTCTCCACCAGCCAGACGGGGCTGCGGGCGATGTAGCCCGCCACATGCTCGCGGCGGATCGGGATGATGAAGTCGCCGAAGCGGTGCCTGTAGAGGTCGATCAACCGGCGGCGATGCTCGTTCTCCGTCGTAGCCATGCCCTCGAACACGGCGGCCGAGTTCGGATACTGCGCGGCGAGCTTGGCCGCATAGGCGCGATAGATCTGCCCGTCCTCCTCTTCCGCGGAGATGGCGAGCGCCAGGATTTCCTGTTCGCTGAGATCGTCGAAACGGCGCCTTGAGCCGAAACCGGGAATGGAGAAGCGGCTGAGCATGGCAATGGCCTTGATTGGAATAATTCTAGACTACAGGTAGGCCCGCCGAGCCGCGGATGCAAGCGCCGGCAGGACCACCGCCACGCCAGTCAGGGCGCCCCCCGCATCCCTCCCTTTCGCTTTCTCCGCCTTGCTCCCCGTCGGCCTCTTGGTATGGTCGTCCTTCACCACGGCCATCCCGGAGATTTTTTCCATGTCCAAGACGAGCGCGCTGCGTGTGGTCGGCGACGACGCCAGCACCACCGCCATCCCGAACGACCTCCAGGCCTTCTGGATGCCGTTCACGGCCAACCGCTCGTTCAAGGCGCGCCCGCGCATGGTCGCCCGCGCCAAGGGGCTCTACTACTACACGCCCGAGGGCAAGCAGGTGATCGACGCCACGGCGGGCCTGTGGTGCTCCAGCGCCGGCCATTCGCGCGAGCCGATCGTCGAGGCGATCCAGAAGCAGGCGGCCGAGCTCGACTTCGCCCCGACCTTCCAGTTCGGCCACCCCAAGGCCTTCGAGCTGGCGAGCCGCATCGCGGCGCTCGCCCCCGGCGACCTCGACCACGTCTTCTTCTGCAATTCCGGCTCCGAGGCGGCCGACACCGCGCTGAAGATGGCGATCGCCTACTGGCACGCCCGCGGCAAGGCCTCCAAGACCCGCCTCATCGGCCGCGAGCGCGGCTATCACGGCGTCGGCTTCGGCGGCATCACGGTCGGCGGCATCGTCGCCAACCGCCGCGTCTACGGCTCCATGCTGGCCGGCGCCGACCACCTGCCGCACACCTACAACCGCGAGAAGCAGGCCTTCTCCAAGGGCGAGCCGGAGTGGGGCGCCCATCTCGCCGACGAGCTGGAGCGCATCGTCGCGCTGCACGACGCCTCCACCATCGCCGCCGTCATGGTCGAGCCGATGGCCGGCTCCACCGGCGTCCTGCCGCCGCCCCAGGGCTACCTGAAGCGCCTGCGCGAGCTCTGCGACAAGCACGACATCCTGCTCATCTTCGACGAGGTCATCACCGGTTTCGGCCGCCTCGGCGCGCCCTTCGCCTCCGAGCGCTACGGCGTCATCCCCGATCTCATGACCTTCGCCAAGGGCGTCACCAACGCCGCCGCGCCCATGGGCGGCGTCGTCGCCCGCAAGCACGTCCACGACGCCTTCATGACCGGCCCGGAGCACGTGGTGGAGCTGTTCCACGGCTACACCTACTCGGCCCATCCGCTGGCCTGCGCCGCCGGCCTCGCCACCCTCGACCTCTACCGCGACGAGGGCCTGTTCGAGCGCTCCAAGGCGCTGGAGCCGGTCTGGGCCGATGCCATCTTCTCCAAGCTGAAGGGCAAGCCCGGCGTTCTCGACATCCGCCAGGTCGGCCTCACCGCCGCCGTCGACTTCGAGGGCTGGAAGGATGCGCCGGGCAAGCGCGCCTTCGTGGCCATGGACAAGGCCTTCCATGACGAGGGCATGATGGTCCGCACCTCCGGCGACTGCCTGGTGGTGACCCCGCCCTTCATCGTCACCGAGGACGACATCGCGCAGATCGCCGACAAGCTCTCGAACGTCATCGACGCGACGGTCAACCCGTCCTGAGGCACGGCAATGGCGATCGTCACGAGGTTCGAAAAAGTTCCTGGCGAAGGTCGTCTTCATCCCACCAGCGTGGTCGCCAAAGTTAAAACCTTTGGCGACCCTAGCCGAACTCCAATCGTACAAATCGACACGATGGGTTCGAACGAGCGCGAGATTCCTGGAAAGCTAAGTCAAACACTTCAGCTAACCGAGGATTCAGCACGCCAACTATTCGAGATCCTGCGCGATACTTATCGCTTTCGCTAAGACCCAAACGCGATCTGCACCTTCATCGCCTTCGACCGGTCGGAGGCGAGGTGGAAGGCCTCCACCGCCTGCTCCATCGGCAGCGTGGCGGTGAGCAGCGGGCGCACGTCGATGCGCCGCTCGCCGATCATCGCCACGGCGGTCGCGAACTCATGGTGGAAGCGGAACGTGCCGCGCAGCTCCAGCTCCTTCGCCACCAGCACCGAGATCGGCAGGGTGAAGTCGCCGCCCGTGCCGACCTGGACGATGACGGCGCCCGGCCTGAGCGCCGCGAGGGCCCCCGTCAGCGCCTTCATGTTGCCGGACGCCTCGAACAGCACGTCGAAGCTGCCCTTGTCCGCCTCGTAGGGTTTCAGCGCCTCGGGGTCCGCCGCGGTGTTGAGCGTCGTCGCGATCCCCATCCCCCTGACCACCGCCAGCGTCGCGTCGGCGACGTCGGTCGCCACCACCTCCGCCGCCCCTGCCGCCCGGGCCGCGAGGATGCAGAGCGCGCCGATAGGCCCGCAGCCGGTGACGAGCACGCGCTTGCCGAGGAGCGGTCCCGCCCGCCGCGCCCCGTGGAGACAGACCGCCAGCGGCTCGCAGAAGGCGGCCTCCCCGAGGCTCACCCCGTCCGCCACCTTGTGGGCCTGGACCGCGTCGCAGACGAGCACCTCCCGGAAGGCGCCCTGGATGTGCGGGAAGGGCATGGCCGACCCGTAGAAGCGCATGTTCAGGCAGTGGTTGGCCATGCCCTCCAGGCAGTAGCGACAGGCGCCGCAGGGCCTCGACGGGCTCACCGCGACACGGTCGCCGGGCTTCACCGACCCGACGTCCGCGCCGACGCGCTCCACCGTGCCGGCGATCTCGTGGCCGAGGATCATCGGCTCCTTGAGGCGCACCGCGCCGAACCCGCCGTTGTGGAAATAGTGCAGGTCGGAGCCGCAGATGCCGCCCGCCCCGATCCTGACCGCGACCTCGCCCGGCCCGAGCGGCGCGACCTCGCGCTCCTCGAGCCTGAGATCGTGCGGAGCGTGGATGACGAGCGCCTTCATGGGATCCTCCGGTCGCCCGGTCGTGGACCGCAGGCGCGGCATCGGGCGTTGCGCTCAACCCTATCAGGCCGGCACGCCGGCGGAAGGCCCGACGCGTCAGAGCAGGCGCGGCAGGGGCCGGCCGGCGAGCGCCTGCTGGTAGGCGAGCCAGACGAGGCCCGTCCAGCCGACCGCGGCGATCCAGACCGCGGCCATGGCGGCGGGCGGCGGCAGGCTGCGCGCGGCGATGAGCCCGACGAGCGGGATCGCCTGGATCATGTGCGTGGCGAGAAAATGGGCGATGCGCAGGTCTCCCACCACGAAGGACCAGCCGGTCAGCGCCATCCGCGCGCCACCCGGCGGATGGGTGCCCACATGAGGGCTGAGCCGACTACCGATGGTGAAGGCAGTGATGAGGGTGAGGACCGCACCGCCGACGAATCCGAGGAGGACCGCCATTCGCAGGGCCGGCCCGATCTCCGCCTCCCTGTCGAGGAAGGCCGCCACGCCGACCGCCGCGGCGCTGAGCGTGATGACCACCGCTCCCGCCGCCATGGCCGTGTACATGGCGCGGGTGAAGGGCGTCGCGAGGTTGAAGTGCGAGGCCTGCTGACGGGCCGCCTGCACGATGATCCAGATCATCTCGCCGAGCGAGGCCAGGGCACAGGCCGCTGCCACGAGGGCGAGCAGGCTGCCCGTCCGCCACCCCGCTCCGAGGAGGCCGACGACGAGGGCCAGCGTCGCCATGTGCACGGCGAGGGACACGGCGAACTTCATCGGCTTCGCCCAGACGCTGACCTCGCCGATCAGGCGCTTGTCGATCGTCCAGAGGACGGCGGCGAGGGCCAGCATCAGGGCCATGACGAGGGCGCCGGTCCACAGGACCAGTTCGGCGGTTCCCGGGCGTGCATCCATCATGGTTGTTCGTCCTTGGGCAGCGGCGCGGTCATCGCCGCATGGAGCCGGCCCATCGCATGGGGCTGCACCGCGGCATGGACGGAGGCCGGCAGGGCCAGCGTCTGCATGGCGCTGGACTGCATCATGCCGGCGAGGCCATGGACGGTAGCCCAGACGTAGAGCGCGTCCAGCGGCACGGCGCGGCCGGCCGGGCTTGCGGCGTCGGGCCGTCCATGAACGCGGTCGATAGCCTCGTTGAGGATCGCGAAAGCGTGGCGTGCGCTCGCCATCATGGCGGGATGGGCCTCGGGGTCGGGCAGCGGGGTTGCGAACATCAGCCGGTACTGCAGGGGATGGGCACGCGCATACGCTACTGCCGAGATCCTCATACGGATCGTCGTGGCGGGGCCGATCATCGAGATGACGGGCAAATCCGTCGTAGATCCGCCGCACGACCTCGGCCAGGAGATGGTCGCGGCTGGGGAAATGCTTGTAGGGCGCCTGGTGCGAGACGCCGAGGCCGCGGGCGACCTCGCGCAGGCTGAGGGCCTCGACGCCGGAGCGTTCGATCACCGCCAGGGCCTCGCGCAGGCACGCCTCGCGCAGGTCAGGCGCGCCGGCCGCTCTCTTCGCCATGTCCCTTCCCCGTCATGCCCCGCATCACCTGTTCCATGATCCGCACGCGGCCGGCGCGCGGCAACAGGGACAACGAGCCCTCCAGCACCTTGGCGAGAAGGCCCGGCCGCACGGTGGTTTTCCGACCGAGGGCCGCGAGGGTCTGGCGCGCGACGACCTCCGGCTTCTCGGCGCGGCCCATGGTCATGGCGGCGCGCGCCGCAAAGCCGCTCGCCACCGGGCCCGGGGCCGAGGCGACGACGTCGACCCCCAGAGGCGCGAGTTCGCGTGCCAATCCCTCGGCGAGGGTCTGCACATAGGCCTTGGTGGCGGCATAGTGGGCGGTGCGCGGAACGCCCTGGAACGCCACCAGCGAGCTCATCAGGACGAGACCGCCCTTGCCGCGGGCGGCGAGACGTCGGCCGAACCTGTGCGTGGTCAGCATCCGGCTTTCGCAGTTGAGCCGGAGCATGTCGCGCTCGTTGGCTTCCTCCGCATCCAGGAAGGGCCCCGAGGTACCGAACCCGGCGGCGCAGACCACCAGTCCGACATCGAGAGATTCGGTCGCCGTGCACAGCGCGGCGACGCCCTCGTCGGTGGCGAGGTCGCCGGCCACGACCACCGGAGCGAAGCCCCCTTCCGCCGCGATTCGTGCGGCGAGGGCATCGAGCCTGTCCTTGCCCCGCGCGGCAAGAACCACGCCGAAGCCGGCGGCCGCGAGCTCCAGCGCGAAGGCGCGGCCGATGCCGTCGGAGGCACCGGTGACCACGGCCCAGGGACCGTATTGGGCGAGACGGCCGCGCGGTAGCGGCGATGCCGGCTGGTCGGAGATGCACATGGGGGATCTCGATCTCGGGATGTTGACAGTGTCTACCAAACGAGGTTGACAGTGTCAACTTCGAGGTCCGGACGTTGCGGTCGGCGCCGCTGCATGGTTCAGTCCCGCGCCATCACACCAGCGGCCGCGCGCCGCGACCGATCGTCCGGAGCCGTTCATGAAATCGCGTGCCGCCGTCGCCTGGGAAGCCAACAAGCCCCTGACCATCGAGACCATCGACATCGGGGGCCCGAAGGCGGGCGAGGTGCTGGTGGAGATCATGGCGACGGGCGTGTGCCACACCGACGCCTACACGCTGTCGGGCCTCGATTCGGAGGGCAAGTTCCCGGCGATCCTCGGTCACGAGGGCGCGGGCATCGTGCGCGAGGTCGGCGCCGGCGTGACCTCGGTGAAGGTCGGCGACCACGTCATCCCGCTCTACACGCCGGAATGCCGCGCCTGCAAAACCTGCCTGTCGCAGCGCTCGAACCTGTGCACCGCCATCCGCGGCACCCAGGGCCAGGGCCTGATGCCGGATGCCACCTCGCGCTTCTCCTGCGAGCCGGTGGGCGGCCGCGGGCGGAACGAGGTGTTCCACTACATGGGCTGCTCGACCTTCTCGAACTTCACCGTGCTGCCGGAGATCGCGGTGGCGAAGGTGCGCGAGGACGCCCCCTTCGACAAGATCTGCTACATCGGCTGCGGCGTCACCACCGGCATCGGCGCGGTGATCTACACCGCCAAAGTCTGGCCGGGCGCCAACGTCGTCGTCTTCGGCCTCGGCGGCATCGGCCTCAACGTCATCCAGGGCGCCCGCATGGTCGGCGCCGACAAGATCATCGGCGTCGACCTCAACCCCGCCAAGGTCGAGATGGCGAAGAAGTTCGGCATGACCCATTTCGTCAACCCGGACGAGGTCGGCCGCGACAAGGTCGTCCAGGCCATCGTCGACCTGACCGGCGGCGGCGCCGACTTCTCCTTCGAGTGCATCGGCAACGTCCACACCATGCGTCAGGCGCTGGAATGCTGCCACCGCGGCTGGGGCGAGAGCATCATCATCGGCGTCGCCCCCTCGGGGACCGAGATTTCGACCCGGCCGTTCCAGCTGGTCACCGGCCGCGTCTGGAAGGGCTCGGCTTTCGGTGGCGCTCGTGGCCGCACCGACGTGCCGAAGATCGTCGACTGGTACATGGACGGCAAGATCGACATCGACAGCCTGATCACCCACACCATGCCCCTCGACGAGATCAACACCGCCTTCGACCTGATGCACGAGGGCAAGTCGATCCGTTCGGTGGTGGTCTTCTGACGACGCGCAAAAGGGCGCCGCGGTGACCGCAGCGCCCCTTCAGTCCTTGCGGCGTTCCTAGCGCATGGCGACCTTCGCCACCTTGTCCTCGTAGTCTTCCTTGGGGTCGGCGCCGATCATCAGCTTGAAGCCCGCCCAGAGGCTGGTGGCGTTCTCCCAGATCTCCGCCTTCGCGGGCTCGAAGCGCAGCAGGGCGAGCTTCGGGTCGTCCTTGCCCTCCTCGTACCAGGCGGCGACGAAGCGGTTCCACAGCCGGTCGATGACGGCGCGGTCGTTGTCGACCACGAAGGTGCCGTGGACGCAGGCGAAGAGGTCGTGCGACTTCGACGTGAGGGTGATCGAGCCCTTTTTCGACTCGGCGCCCAGCGCCTTGGCCATGTCCGTATCCTTCGCCGTGAAGAACCAGATCGGCCCGTGGTCGGCGTCGCCGTCGAGCTGGGCGGTCAGCGGACGCATGTGGCCGTCTTCGTCCGCGAGCCCGGCCATCACCGTCATTTCGGAGCGCAGGTGGGTCCAGAAGGCCTGGGTCAATTCGGCCGGCGTCGGCATGGCGGTTCTCCGGGGTGAGGGGGTCGGTGGGGCAACGCGCCGCCCGGCCCCCCGTTCCCCGCCCGCCGCGTCACAGGTGCGGAGAGCGGCTGTCGAAACGCTGCAACAATTGCGCTTCAGCGTAGGTTCATGCGCAGGGTGCTGGCCTGTCCCTGGGGTGGCACCGATTTTTTTTCGAATGACCGGCCGGAGCAGACAATGGACGATCGCGACTATGTGAAGCTGAAGCCCGAACTGATGGGGTTCCGCTATGTGGGGACCGTGCCGCAGGAGGCACGTCCCTTGCTGACCCGCGCCTATGAGGACCTGAAGCGCACCATGGGTCCCAAGTGGGACGAGCAGATCGCCGCTAGGGAAATCTGCTGGATGAACGTCTGGCAGGAGGACGAGGAGGGCGACGCCATGGAGCTCTCCGACAAGGCGCTCGCCGCCGAGCTTCACGCCTGGTGCGAGACCGCTGCCGGCCAGTTCGCCGAGAAGGGCGCCATCATGGATGGCTACGGCTTCGTGGTGAACCCGGTGGGCTCGAAGCCGCAGGTCTGGCACGTCGACTACACCACCGACGCCGCCGCGATCTGGATCCCGCTGACCCAGTTCACCGACCGCAACGCCACCCAGTTCATCACCCTTCCCGAGACCACGCCGGAGGATGCGCTGGAGAAGGTCGCCTCGAACGTCGACGCCGTGGACGTGGAGGCTCTCGCCCGCAGCGTCGACCATTTCCAGGTCCACCAGATCGTCGCCAAGCCCATGTCGGTACTCTACATGGGCCGCGGCACCATCCACCGCGGGATCACCAACAGCGGCGACGACAACCGCATCTCCTTCTACATCTCGCTGCACTTCATCCGCGACTACTCGGTCTATCCCTATTACGCCGACGAGCGGTCCGAGCAGGCGGTCGTCAACTTCAACGACTGACCAGCCCCATGCGAAAAGGCCGCCCCCATCGGGGAGCGGCCTCTCTCGTGTCAGGCGCGCAGCCTTAGTTCTGGTTCGGCGTCGCCGGCGCGGCAGGGGCGGGCTGGGCCGGAGCCGGCTGCATCGCAGGCGGCGTGGACGGCTGCGGACGCGGCACCGAGCCGGTCGCGGTCGGGTCGGCCGCCGGACCGCCGGCGGGCGTGCCCTCGGCGATCGGGGGACGCTCCGTCGTCGGCGTGGTGGCGGTGCGGTCCGACGCGCCGCCGAACATCGTCATGATCACGAAGACCAGGACGAGCGCGGCCGCGAGCCCGCCGAGCAGGCCCCAGCCGGTGCGCGACGCGGGGCGGGGATCGATCGGCTGCCGGGGATCCGTGCCGCCGGCCATCGGGGCGACCGGATCGGCGATCGGCCGGTTGGGGTCGCGGGGGTCGATATGGGTCATGTCGTCTCTCCTCACGGATGGATCGTCTGTGAGGTCAACGGGCGGCACCCCGGCAGGTTCCACGGCGGGTCGAGGCCCGCCGCGGGTTCCGGCCCTATTCCGCCGGTTGTGCGGTCATGGCCGGACGGTCGGCCGCCGCCTCCTTCCGCGAGGCCGCATAGAGCAGCCCGGCCACCATGAGATAGGCGAAGGCGACGCCGGGCGAGCGTGCGAAGCCCACGGCCTCGCCGTGCATGAAGCCGAAGAAGGTGAGCAGGGCTCCGGCGCCGGCGAACATCGCCGCCTCCATGAACTTCTTCTCGATGACGAAGACGGCGATGGCGCCGAGCACGAGGCCGGTGATGATGGCGCCGCCGCCCATGATCTCGAGACCATGATAGAGCACGCCGACCTGCGCCATCTTGTCGAGGCCGACCGCCGCGGCATTGGTGCCGGCGGCCCCGAGCGCCCCGTCCACCAGCACCTTGGCCCAGGCGGCGAGATGGGGCGTCAGCGCCAGGACGACTGCCGGCGCGTGGCTCGACGGCGTCGTCTGGAAGGCCTGCGCGCCGATCAGCATGCCGATGTAGAGGAGGATCGGCGCGATGGCGACGACGGGGATCAGCGCGGTCAGAAGCGCGATGATGCCGAACCAGGCGAGCACCAGCACCATGACCCCGGTGAGGGCGGAATAGCCGATGCGCCCGCCCATGGCCTTCCAGCCGGGATGGCCGATATAGACCGCGTTGATGAAGGGGTTGCCCATCAGGCAGCCGATCATCGAGACGACGCCGTCGGCGGTGAGCACCCGCGTCGTCGGATAATGGTCGCCGGCCGCCTCCGCGCTCTCCACGTTGTCCATGGCCTCGACGAGGTCGTAGATGCCGAAGGGAATGGCGGTGACCAGGATGATGCCGAGGAACTGGAACCCCGAGAACGTGTGCCCGATGGCCGGGATCGGGAGCGAGAAGCCGAAGCTCGAGAAGGCCTGTCCGAGCTTGTCGAGGCCGACGCCGCCGATCGGCATGCCGATGGCGACGGAGGCCCAGGCGATGAGCATGCCCGCCGCGATGGCGACGAGGCCCGCGGGGATGCCGCGCGGATAGCGGAAGCCGCCGAACCAGGACAGCATGATGATGGCAAAGCAGGTGAGGCCGATCACCGGCGTCATGTACATCTCCATCGCCGGGCGCATGGAGATGAAGGCGATGGAGACGCCGGCGAGCGTGCCGAGCAGCGCCGCCCGCGGCGTCACCTTGCGGATGTAGGGGGCGATGAAGCCGCCGGCCATCAGGATGATCGACTGGATGAACACCCAGGCGAGCCCCGCCTCCCAGCCCTTGATGGGATCGCCGGTGGAGATCGAGATCGGCAGCATGATCACGAAGGTGACGATGAACATGTGCGGCACGCTGACCCCCGAGGGCAGCGCGCAGACGTCCGAGCGCCCGGTCTCCTTGGCGAGCTTCCAGGCGAGATAGGCGTAGTACATCGTCGAGAGCGCCATCATCAGCCCGAGGGCGGGCAGGATGCGGCCGAAGACCAGGCTGTCCGGCATCTTCAGCACGAAGCGCAGAAGGCCGGTGAGCACCAGCATGTTGACGAGGATGTTGGTGCCGAAGCCGAAGAAGGCGTTCCAGTCGCCCGGCGTCCACAGCGCCGGCTGGCCGCGCGAAGCGGCGGTCTCGGTCATGGCCATGCTCGTCTCCCCTCGATGGTCAGGTCGTCAAAGCGCTGCGGTGATGTCTCCCGTCGTGGTGACGAAGCCGAAGATCCCGCCCTGGGCGGCGATCATCCTCAGCCCCACCGCATGGAACTCGTCGAAATAGGAGGCGCAGGCGTCCCCCGGCACGAGGCAGCGGAAGCCGCGGTCGTTGGCCTCGCGCACCGTGGTGTGGACGCAGACCTCGGTGGTCACCCCGCAGACGATCAGCGTCTCGATGCGCCGGTTGCCGAGGATCAGCGCGAGGTCCGTCTCGTAGAAGGCGCCCTTGCCGGGCTTGTCGACCACCGGTTCGCCCGGAGCCGGCGCCAGCGCCGGGATGATGTCGTGGCCGGGCTCGCCGCGCACGAGGATGCGACCCATGGGGCCGCAGGCGCCGATGCGCAGGGCCGGGTCCCCCCGCTCCACCTTCAGCGGCGGGGCGTCGGCGAGGTCCGGCCGGTGGCCCTCGCGGGTATGAATGACGAGGAGCCCGTTCGCCCGCGCGAAGGCGAGGAGCGCGGCGATCGGGCCCACGGCGCGGGCGAGCTTGGAGACGTCGTTGCCGAGCGCCGCACCGAAGCCGCCGGGCTCGAGAAAGTCGCGCTGCATGTCGATGACGACGAGGGCGGTGCGATCGAGATCGATCGTCACCGGGCTGGGCTCCGCCGGAATGGTCGCCTGCCGCATCGCGTGCTCCGCAGCTGTCGCGGACCACGCAGCAAGGAGCGGGCCAGACGAAAGCCCGTCCCGATTGTATACCGGACGAAGATACCGCCCAATTCGGCGTCAGGCGCCGCCGGATACTGCCGCGTACTTGCGCAGCGCCGCGTCAATGCGCTCCGGTCGCGCCCCGCCTGTGCATGAGCGGCTCGACGACATAGTGCATGACGAGGAAGACGACGCCGCCGAGCGCCAGGCCGAGGAGGCCTGAGGCCACCGCCGTGACCAGCCACTCCACCGCCGCCTTCACGGCGGGCACCACGGCCGCCACGGCGACGGCGACGCCGTGGATCGCGTGCTCGATGCCGGCGAGGCCATAGCCCGCGAGGCCGTGGACGATGATGCCGCCGCCGACCCAGAGCATGGCGAGCGTGCCGACGAGGCTGAGCGTCTTGAGGAAATAGGGCATGCCGAAGACGAGCCCGCGTCCCACGGGCTGGGTCAGCCGGCTCACCGCACGGTCGAGGGCGGAGGGGCCGCGCGGCTCCAGTTCGGTCGGCCGGCCACGCATCACATGCCCCAGCCCGGTGACCGGCCGGCTGCTCTGGGCGAGCGCCAGGCCGACGTCGTCGGCCTTCACGATGAGGGCGACGGCGCCATAGACCAGCACGGTGATGCCGAGGCCGACCACCGCCAGGATCAGCGCCTGGGTCCACAGGCTCGGCGAGGTGATCGTCGACAGCGCGATGGCCATGATCTCCGCCGAGAGGATGAAGTCGGTGCGAATGGCGCCGGCGACGCGCTGGCTCTCCAGCGCCGCGGCATCGGCCGGGGACGCCGCGAGGGGGTCGGGCGCCGCGGCCTTCTCGCCGTGCGGCACCACCATCTCCAGCACCTTCTCGAAGCCCTCGTAGCAGAGGTAGAGGCCGCCGATCATCAGGAGCGGGGTGATCGCCCAGGGGGCGAGCGCGCTCAGCAGCAGCGCCCCCGGCAGCAGGAACAGGATCTTGTTCTTCAGCGACCCCCACGCGATCTTGCCGACGATGGGGAGTTCGCGCGCGGCGGCGAAGCCGACCGCGTAGCGCGGCGTCACGGCCGCGTCGTCGATGACGATGCCGGCCGCCTTCGTGGCAGCCTTGGTCGCCTGGGCGGCGACGTCGTCCAGCGTCACCGCCGCCACCTTGGCGAGGGCGGCGATGTCGTCGAGGAGTGCGATCAGGCCGATGCTCACGGGGGGTCCTCCAGCGGTCGCAGGACCTTTAAGGCCATGTCCGCCGGAGGAAGGCAACCCGCAATGCTGCGCCGCGTCAGGCGGGCCGGTCGCCCTTCTTCAGCTTGGCGGCGGCGCGGTTGTCGACGCCCGGCAGCATCTTGGCGGGATCGCGGGTGACCACCACGTCGATCACCGAGGGGCCCTTGGTGGCGAAGGCTTCCTCGAGCGCCGCGCGCAGCGTCGAGGGATGCTCGACGCGGATGCCGTGGCATCCCAGCGCCTTCGCCGCATCGGCGTAGTTGGTCTCGGCGAGGTCCGAGGCGTGGTAGGCGCCAGGTCCATAGACCAGGTGCTGGAGCGCCTTCACATAGCCGGAGGCGGCGTTGTTGACGACGATGATGGTGAGGTCGAGGCCCATGCGGCGGGCCGTCTCGATCTCGCCGAGCATCATGTTGAAGCCGCCGTCGCCGGTAAGGCCGATGACCTTCTTGCCCGGCGCGCCCATGGCGACGCCCATCGCGCCGGGAAGGCCGTAGCCGATGGAGGCGAAGCCGCGGTCCGGCACGAAGGAGCGGCCGGGCTTCTTGCTGTCGAAGAGGAGCCCGCCCCAGTGCGCGGCGAAGCCGCCGTCGGCGACGAGATAGCCGTCGGCCGGCAGCACCTGGTTGATCTCGGTCAGCAGGCGACCCATGCTCACCGGCACCTCGTCCGAGGTGAGCTTCTCGTTCACGTCGGCGCGCCACGTCGCCATGCGCTGCGGCACGTCGGCGGCATAGGCCGAGAGCCGCGCGCGGATCGCCTCGGCCTTCGGCGCGAGGGCGCTCGCGAGGTCCTCGATGCCGAGCTTCGCGTCGCCCCACAGCGTCACCTCCGGCTGCACGGTGCGGCCGAACTCCTCGGCGACGATGTCGAGGTGGATGATGCGCTTGCCCTTCGGCGGCACCGTGAAGCGCTTGGTGGCGATCTCGCCGAGCTTGCAGCCGACGACGAGGATGAGGTCGCTCTCCTCGATCAGCGTGTTGGCGATGCGGTCGTAGCGGCCGAACAGGCCCGCCGAGAGCGGGCTGGTGCAGGCGATGGCGCCCTTGCCCGTCATGGTGTGGGCGACGGGGATGGAGAAGGTCTCGGCGAAGCGCTGCAGCGTCTCGGCGGCACCCGAGAGGTGCACGCCGCCGCCGGCGAGCACGATCGGCCGGCTGGCTTCGGCGAGAAGGGCTGCGGCCTTCGCCAGCGACGCCCCGTCCGGGCGGCAGCGCAGCGCCGGCGCGCCGCCATGGGCGGGATCGACGCGGAAGTCGTCGTCGGTGAAGCCGTGGGTGCCGTGGCAGATGTCCTCCGGCACGTCGACGATGACCGGACCCGGCCGGCCGGTGGTGGCCACCGCGAAGGCGCGGCGCATCAGCTCGGGGATGCGGTGGATGGCCTCCACCCGGATCACCTCCTTGGCGCAGGGCCTCAGGATGTCGAGCTGGCGGCTCTCCTGGGTCATGTTCTTCCAGGAATGGTCGCGGTGCGTGTCGCCGACGATGGCGACCATCGGGGTGCCGGCGTTCAGCGCCTCGACGAGGCCGGTGACGAGGTTGGTGGCGCCGGGTCCGAGGGTGGCGTCGACCAGGCCGACGCGGCCCGTGACCTTGGCATAGGCGTCGGCGGCGAAGACGCCGGCGCGCTCGTCGTTGATGAGGTGGTGCTTGAGGCCGAGGCGGCGGGCGGCGTCGTAGAAGGGCAGGAGCTGGAAGCCGCCCATGCCGAACATCGGGCCGCCGTCGAAGGCGAGGATCATCCGCGCCAGGGCTTCGCCGCCCGTCATCTCATTGTCGCTCATCACGCCTCTCCACCCGCGGCTCCCGGCCGCTTGTTGGGGGCGAGCGAGGGTCGGGGCGCCGGCGCTTGGCGCGCCGCCGCCGTCCGGGCTCCCTCCCCGCCCCATTCAGGCGCCGTTGGCCGGCGCCTTTCCGCTTGGGCGCCACGGTTAGGGAGGGCCCGCAGGGCTGTCAACGCAGGCGAAAGGCAGGCCAGCAATGCCGGCCCGCCCCCGTGATAACGGCGCTCCCGCTCACTCCGTCTCGTGGGCCTTCGACCAGGCTTCCGCCACCTCGGCGCCGGTCGCGAACCACACGCCGGGGAAGGTGCGGATGAAGGCGATGAGCTCGCGGATCAGCGCGATGCGGCTCGGACGTCCCCCCACCTGCGGGTGGAAGATCATGTCGAACAGGCCGCCCCACTTGTAGATCTCGCGGAACTCCTCCTTGTAGACGCTCAGCATGTGCTCGTTGGTGAAGATCGGCCGCGGCGTCTTCACCGAGAACAGGGCGAAGGGCGCGTCGTCCAGCGACCAGTGCCAGGGCAACTCGATGACGCCCTTGGAGCCGTCCGGCATGATGTGCCGGTAGGGGTTGATGTCGTCCATCAGCGAGGAATCGTAGAGGAAGTTGTGCTGCTTCAGGAGCTTGAACAGCCCTTCCGAGACTTCGCCGGCCGGCGAGCGGTAGCCCTTCGGCACCACGCCGACGGTGCGCTTCAGCGCCTCGAGCCCCTTCTCCATCTCCTCGACTTCCGCCTGGGGATCGTCGCTCACCCACTTGTGGGAATAGGAGTGGTGGGCGACCTCGTGGCCGTCCTTGAGGATCATCTCGACGCGGTCGGTGTGGTTCTCCGCGGTCCAGCCGGGCACGAAGAAGGTCGACTTGATCCCCTCGTCGCGCAGCGTGTCGAGAATCTTCGGCACGCCCACCTTGGCGCCGTAGCGGCCCTGGCTCAGCACGCCGGGGCGGCGGACGTTCTCCGGATCGCGCGAGGTCCACAGGGTCTCGGCGTCGAAGTCGAAGGTCAGCATCACGGCGCAGCGGGCGCCGTTCGGCCATTTGACGCTCATGTCGTGCATCGTCTCGTCTCCCTTGGATCAGGTTCTAGATCTTGCCGTGCCGGGCCGCGAGGAAGCCGCCGTCCACCGGCAGGACGGCGCCCGTGACGAAGGCGGCATCCTCGGAGCAGAGGAAGGCCACCGGCCCCGCGATGTCGGCCGGGGTTCCCATCCGCTCCACCGGCGTGCCCTCGACGATGAGGCGGGTGTAGAGGGCGTTCTGCCGGTGGCCCGTGGTCATCGGCGTCGCGATGAGGCCGGGCGCCACCGCGTTGATCAGGATGCCCTCGGGCGCGAGCTCGCCGGCGAGCTGGCGGGTGAACTGGGCGACGCCGGCCTTCGCCACCGCATAGGCCGTGGTGCCGGGATAGCCGGTGATGCCGAAGATCGAGGAGATGTTGACGATGCGCCCGCCCGGCCGCGGCAGGTGCGGCACGACGGCCCGCGTGACGCGCAGCACGGCGGCAAGGTTCGTGTCGAGGAAGCGGTCGATGAGGGCGTCGTCGCTCTCCATCAGCCGCTTCGAGCCGCCGATGCCGGCATTGTTGACGAGGATGTCGATGCGGCCGAAGGCATCGAGGGCCGCCTTCGCCATGACCTCGCCGGCGTCGCGGTCGGTGACGCTCTTGATGAGCGCGGTCTGGCCGAGGCGGGCGGCGGTCTCGGCCACCTCCGGGATGACGTCGACCAGGACAACCTTCGCGCCCTCGGCGGCGAAGCGCTCGGCAATGCCCTCGCCGATGCCGCGGGCGGCGCCCGAGACGATGGCGACCTTGCCCGCGAAGCGTGTCGGATCAGGCAAGACGGCCTCCATCGACGGGAAGCGCATGGCCGGTCGTGTAGGAGGCGTCGTCGCTGAGGAGATAGAGCACGCCCGCCGCCACCTCCTCCGGCTGGCCGAAGCGGTTCATCGGGTGCTTCGACTTCTGGAACGCCTCGCGCTCGGCGCGCAGGACGGGATCGGCGATGGCCGCCATGCCCTGACGGTGCATGGGGCTGTCGATCGTGCCGGGGCAGACGCAGTTGACGCGGATGTTCTCGGTGGCGTGGTTGAGGGCGAGGCTCTTGGTCAGCAGCGTCACCGCGCCCTTGGAGGCCGAATAGACCGAATAGACCGGCGAGCCCTGCAGGCCGGCGGTGGACGAGAACAGCACGACGGAGCCGCCGCCGCGCTCCCGCATCTGCGGGATGAAGGCCCGTGCCGCGAGCCAGGATCCCTTCACGTTGATGTCGAAGACGAGGTCGAACTCATCCTCGGTCACGTCGACGGCCATCTTGGAGGGGCCGATGATCCCGGCGGCGGCGACCAGCAGCTCGACGGGCCCGAAGGCGCCCTTCGCCGTGTCGGCGAAGCGCTGCACGTCGGCCGCCGAGCGCGCATCGCCCGTGACGGTGACGGCGCCGGGGCAGAGCGCGGCGGTTTCCTGAAGGCCCGCAGGGTCGCGGTCGAACAGGGCGAGCTTCGCGCCTTCGCGCGCGAGGGCCACCGCGCTCGCCCGCCCGAGCGCGCCGGCCGCTCCCGTCACCGCCGCCACCCGGCCCTCGAAACGTGCTGCCCTCGGCTCGCTCATGTCACAACCCTCGCATGGACCGGGCCGCGGGAGAGCGGCCGATTCGTCAGTGCTCCTGCCCGCCGAGATAGAACTCCTGGAGCTCTTCCATGGCGATGCCGTCGCCCACCTCGCGCTCGTAGGCGATGCGCCCGCCGCGGATGACGTAGATGTGGTCGGCGATGTCGAGGGCCATGCCGACGTTCTGCTCGACGAGCAGCAGGGTCAGGCCGAGGTCCCTGAGGCCGAGGATCGCCTCGGCGATCTCCTCGACAATGCGCGGGGCGAGCGCCGCGGAGGGCTCGTCGAGCAGCAGCACCGAGGGGCGCGCCATCAGCGAGCGGCCGATGGAGAGCATCTGCCGCTCGCCGCCGGAGAGCATGCCGGCATTGACCTTGCGGCGCTCCTTGAGGCGCGGAAACCGCTGGTAGACGCCCTCGAGGTCGGAGGCGATGCCCTGCCGGTCGCGGCGGCGGTGATAGGCGCCCATGAGGAGGTTTTCCTCGACGCTCATGCCGGCGAAGACCTCCTTGCCCTGCGGCACGAGGGAGAGGCCGAGCGACGCGCGCTGTTCGGCCGGAACGTCGTTGATCACCTTGCCGTCGAGAACGACCTGGCCCTCCTGCACGGCGACGAGGCCGACGATGGCCTTGAGCGTGGTCGACTTGCCCGTGCCGTTGCCGCCGAGCAGGGCGACGAGGCCGCCCTTCGGCACCTCGAGGCTCACCCCGTGCAGGATGCGGGTGCGGCCGTAGCCGGCGACGATGCTGTCAACCTTGAGCACGGCGCTTCCACCCGGTTCCGATATAGGCCTCGATCACGACGGGATCCTTCACCACGGCGTCCGGCGCGCCCTCGGCGATCTTCACGCCCGAATCCAGCACGACGACGTGGTCGCAGAGGTCGCGCACGACGCGCATGACGTGCTCGACGAGGAGGATCGACACGCCGAACTCGTCGCGCAGCCGGCGCACCAGCTGGATGAGCTTGTCGACGTTGGGCGGCGACAGGCCGGCGGCGGGCTCGTCGAGCACGAAGAGGCTCGGCTCGCTCATCATGCCGCGGGCGATCTCGACCATGCGCTGCTGGCCGATGGAGAGCGCCGAGACGGGCCGGTCCGCGAAATCCTGGAGGTCGAACCAGGCGAGAAGCTCGCGCGCGCGGGCCCGCGCCCTCTGCTCCTCCTCCCGCGCCGAACTGCGGCCGAAGATGGATGCGGCGATGCTGGCCTTCATCCGCATGTGGTTGGCGAGCAGCAGGTTGTCCTCGACGCTCAGCGAATGGAACAGGCGCAGCAGCTGGAACGAGCGCGCCATGCCGAGCCGCGCCCGCCGGTGGGAGGGAAGGCTGGTGATGTCGGTGCCGTTGAAGAGGAAGGTCCCCTCGTTCGGCATCAGCTCGCCGGACACCAGGTTGACCATGGTCGACTTGCCCGAGCCGTTCGGGCCGATCAGCCCGACGATCTGGCCCTTGCCCACCGTGAGGCTGGCGTCGTTGACGGCGACGACGCCGCCGAACCGCTTGGTGATGCCGCGGGCTTCCAGGATGGGGGCGGTCATCGCGCCGCCCTCGCGCGCAGGCGCCCGACGACGCCTTCCGGCATCAGCGTGACGACGAGCACCAGCAGCACGCCGTAGATCAGCATCTTGTACTCGGCGAACTTGCCGAGGAGCTCGGGCAGGATGGCGAGGAACACCGCGCCGAGGATCGGCCCGATGAAGGTGCCGCGGCCGCCGACCACCATCATCGCCACCACGGTGGCCGAGATCCAGATCGTGTAGTCGTCGGGCGTCACGCCGCGCAGGGAATGGGCGGTCAGCACGCCGGCGACGCCGGCCAGCGCCGCATAGGCGACGAAGGCGGTGAGCTTGCCACGGGTGGTGTCGAGGCCGACCGCGCTCGCCAGGGTCTCGTCATCGCGGATCGCCACCCATTCGCGGCCGAGGCGCGAGTTCACCAGGCGCCACGAGATGAGAAGGGTCAGCGCCGTCATGGCCAGGGTCAGCCAGTAATAGGAGCGCAGCGAGCCGAACTCGAACAGCGTCACGCCGAACACCGTCACCGGGCCGGCATTGGGCATGGGCAGGCCGACCTGCCCGCCGGTGAACGAGGTCCACTGCGAGATGACGAGATAGACGATGGTCTGGAAGGCGATGGTGACGATGGCGAGGAAATGGCCCTTCAGCCTCAGGGCGGGAATGCCGAGCAGGAGGCCGAACAGGCCGGCGACGATGGCGCCCGCCGGCAGGTGGACCCAGATCGTCGTGTTGAAGTCGCGGGTCATGATCGCCGCGGTATAGGCCCCGATGCCGTAGAAGGCGCCGGTGGCGAAGGAGAACTGGCCGCAATAGCCGGTGACGAGGTCGAGGCCCACCGCCAGGATGACGAAGAACAGCACCATCATCAGCACGTTGGTCTCGTAACCGCCGATGCCGAAGGGCGCGACGGCGAGCCCCGCGAAGGCGAGGAGCGCGATGAGATAGACCCTCATGACCGCTCCACTGCCTTGCCGAACAGGCCCTGCGGGCGGAACAGCAGCACGAGGATGACGAAGACGAAGCCGACCACGTCGCGCATCGCGTTGGAGATGTAGGCGGAGGTGAGGGATTCCGTGATGCCGAGGAGGAGGCCGGCGACCGCCGCACCAGCGACATTGCCCATGCCGCCGAGGATGACCACCGTGAAGGCCTTCAGCGCGATCATGTTGCCGACGATGGGATAGACGAAGAAGACCGAGGACATCAGCATGCCGGCGGTTCCCGCCAGCGCCGCCCCGGTGATGAAGGTGACGATCGCCACCCGCTCCACCCGGACGCCGCAGAGGCGCGCCACGGTGGCGTGCTGGGCCATGGCGCGCAGGCCGCGGCCGGTCCAGGTGTAGCGCAGCACGACGTAGAGGATGGCGATGAGCAGCACCGTCGCGATCGGGATCAAGAGCCGCTGCTGCGGCAGGAAGACCGGGCCGAAGTCGGTCGGCAGCGACGACAGCACCGGGATCTTCGAGACGTCGAGGTTGAGCCGCTGCGGCTGCGGACCCATCACCACCAGCGCCGCGTTCTGCAGCGCCACCGCGAGCCCGAACGAGGAGATGATCGAGCTCGTGGCGTCGTGGTTCTTCATGGGCTTGTGCAGGATCGCCTCGGCGGCGATGCCCACCACCGCCGCCACCAGAAGGACGAAGGCGATGGCGGGCAGGACGGGAAGCTTGAGCACCGTGATGGCGACGATCCCGGCATAGCCGCCGATCATGTAGAACTCGCCATGGGCGAAGTTCACCACGCCGAGGATGCCGAAGATCAGCGTCAGGCCGACGGCGACGAGCACGTATGTGCTGCCGATGACGACGCCGTTGGCCATGTATTGCAGGAAGAGATCCATCGCGATCACGACACCCGGCGTCAGACGTCGAGGCGCCGCTTGCCGTCCTTCACCACGGCGATGAAGTTGGGGAAGTCGACGCTGCCCTTGGCGTTGAAGGCGGCCGTGGTGCCGGCGGGGCCCTGCACCAGCTGGAAGTCCTTCATGCCGCCCTTGAGCATCTTCTGGATCTCCAGGCCGTCAGGCTTGCCGACGCGCCGCAGCGCCTCGATGCCGATGGTCATGGATTCGAAGCCGAGGGCGGAGAGCGTGTTGGCGTCGAGGTTGTGCCGGGCGCGGAACCGCTCGCCGAAGGCCTTGCCCACCGGGTTCGGCGTCGAGGGCTCGTAGAGGCTGGCGACGGCGAAGCCTTCCGAGGCCGGGCCGGCGAGGCGGATGAAGTCGTCCGAGTTCATCGAGCCGGAGCCGACGAACTGGGTGCGGATGCCCGCCTCGACCGCCTGGCGGACGATGTTGGCGCCGTCGCCCGCCCAGCCGCCGATATAGACCGCCTCGGGGCGCAGCGAGCGCAGCTTGGTGAGCATGGAGGAGAAGTCCTGCTCGCCGGCGTTGTAGCTGTCGGTGGAGAGGATGGTGCCGCCGACGCCGCTCACCACGCGCGTCACCTGGGCGGCGAGCGTCACGCCGTAATTGGTGTTGTCGTGGATGATGGCGACACGGGTCTTCTTGAACTTCTCGACGATGGCGCGGGCGGTGTCGTCGCCCTGGGCGTTGCTGTCCGGCCAGGAGCGGAAGAACCAGGGATCGCCAGGGGTGTTCTGGTCGGTGGCGCCGGCGGCGGTCGATCCGCCCGAGAGCATCGCGACCTTGTATTCGGCGGCGATCTTCGAGGCGGCGATCGCCACGGCCGAGGCATAGGTGCCGACGATGAAGGGCGACTTCTCACGCTCGATCAGGCGGCGCACGGCGGTGACGCCCTTCGTCGAGTTGCTCTCGTCGTCTTCCATGACGAGTTCGATCCGGCGGCCGAGCACGCCGCCCTTGGCGTTGGCCTCCTCGATCGCGAACTGGACGCCGGAGAGGATCTGGCGCCCCTCGATGCTGGCGGGGCCGGAGAGCGGGAGCATGCCACCAAGCCTGATCGGATCCGAGGACTGGGCGCGCAGGACGGACGGAGCGGCGACGCTCGCGCCCATGACGGCCAGCATGTGACGGCGGGAGAACTGCGTCATGGTGAAACCTCCTAGCGAAACCGTATCGACAAACAATACGGTTATATTGATAATGTGATACGTATGTTCGCGCGCTGTCAAACCCCGCCGAAGGGCCGAAGCGCGCAAATTGTCGGCATGGGTGGCCTGTTTGAAACGCAGGACGGCCGTTCCTGCGGCAGCGCCGGCAGGCGTGCGACGGTCGCCCGTCAGGTGCTCAGGGCACGCGCGGCCTCGATGGCCAGCGGCGAGAAGCGCCGGCGGAAATCCGGGATGGCCCACTCGCTGAGCGAGCCCGCCACGTGGACGGCGCCGATGGGCCGCCGGTCGCCGTCGAGCACGGCCGCTGCCAGCACCACCTCGCCGATCAGCGCCTCTTCCGCCGCCCAGGAATAGCCCTCGGTCCGCGCCTCGCGCACCTTCTCCCAGATCTCCGGCAGGCCGGTGCGCGACTTCGGCGTCAGCGGCCGGCGGTCGGAGCGGGCGAGGAGATCGTCCACCGCCGCATCCGCCATCTGCGCCATGCAGGCGCGCCCGCCCGAGGACAGGAAGGTCGGGATCCGCCGCCCCGGGAGGGTCGCGTAGAAGGTTTCGCGCTTGCTCTGCAGGCGGATGGCGTAGATCGTCGAGGTGTCGTCGAAGAGGCTGAGGTCGACGCGCTCGCCGGCGAGCTTGCGCAGTTCCATCAGCACCGGCGTCGCCCGCTCGATCAGCGGGTTGGAGCGCAGGTAGTCGAAGGACCGGTCGAGCAGGCGGCGCCCGAGCATGAGCCCGCCGCTGTCGGCCCGCTCCAGATAGCCGCGCGCCAGAAGCGTCTGACCGATCCGCTGGGCCGCGCTCTTGTTGATGCCCGTCGCCGCCGCGATCTCGCCGAGCGATTTCGGCCGCGGGCTCTGGGCGAAGGCCTCGAGCACGTCGAGGGCACGGGCGACCGATTGCAGGAACAGGCGCTCGTCGACGGCGGTCACGCCGGCTGTCTTGGTCATCGTCGTCGCCGGACGGGCCTCGACGGCCCTCCCCCCTTGGTGCGATCCGTCCTCGCCGCGCCGCGGCTGTCGCCGGGCCCCGCGGGGGATGCATGGTTCACGTCCGCGACTGCTATGACCGCAGCACCGGTAAATTGCAACACGAGCGTATCGGCGCCCAATACTTGGGTGCACCTCAAGCCTGCACCTTCACCCCCGCTGCCAGCGCCTTGAGATCGAAGCCGGCGGCCTCGGCCTCGCCGTAGGTCGGTGGGGCGGGCAGGGCGAGGATGCGCCGCGCCAGCATGTTGTCGCCCGGACGGTTCACCGATTCCACGCCGATGAGCTGGCCCGCCCGGAAGGCGATGAGGGAAAAGCGGGCCGCATCGCGGTCACCGATGGCCACCTGGGCATCGAAGCCCGTGGTCAGCCCGGCCATCTGCAGTTTGAGGTCGCCCTGGTCGGACCAGAACCACGGCACCGCGTGATAGGGCTGCGGCTTGCCGGCGATCCGCGCCGCGACGACGCGGCCCTGGTCGATGGCGTTCTGCACCGATTCCAGCCGCATGCGGCCGCCGGCGAAGGGATTGGGATGGTTGCAGCAGTCGCCGATGGCCGAGACGGCGGGATCGGCCGTCTGCAGGAGCGCATCGACGACGATGCCGTTGTCGACCGCGAGCCCGGCCTCGGCCGCGATCTCCGCATTGGCGATGCCGCCGATGCCGACGAGCACGAGGTCGGCGGGCAGCGTCTCGCCGCCGGCCAGCGCAACGCCGGTCACGCGCCCGGCCGGGCCGACGATGCCCTCCACCGCCGCGCCGAAGCGGAACTGCACGCCGGCGATCTCGTGCCGTTCGCGGAAGAAGGCGGAGATGGCCGGCGTCACCGCCCGCGCCATGACCCTGTCGGCCGCCTCGACCACATGGACCTGCTTGCCGCGCTTGGCGGCAACGGCGGCGAATTCGAGCCCGATGAACCCGGCGCCGATCACCACCACGTCGCCCGCCGCCTCGAGCAGGGCACCGAGCGCCCGGGCGTCGGCGAGGGTGCGCAGGGTCGCGACACCGGCCAGTTCGCCACCTTGGCCTGTCCACGACCTGACGCGCGAGCCCGTGGCGATCACCAGATGCTCGTAGCCGCAGGAGCGGCCATCGGCGAGATGGACGCGGCGGGCGGCGCGCTCGATGCGTGTCGCCGCGACGCCTGCCGCGAGGCGGATGTCGGTCTTGTCGAGCATCGCCTGCGGCCGGAGCACCAGGGCGTCCTCCGTCACGGCGCCCAGCAGGAAGCCTTTCGACAGCGGCGGGCGCTGGTAGGGCAGGACCGCCTCGTCGCCGATCATCTGGATGGTGCCGGCAAAGCCTTCCTCGCGCAGCGACAACGCCGCCTGCAGGCCCGCCTGCCCTGCCCCGAGGATCACGACGTCGGCTTGGGGTGCGAGGGACTGGGTCATGGCATTCACACGGGGTCTGGGCTGACGCCCCGGCGGCGTCAGATCTGCGCGTCCGGCACCGTTACCACGAGCCCATCCAGCGCGTCAGTAAGGACAATCTGGCAGGACAGCCGCGACGTCGCCCGCCGCTCGCTGGCCGTCGCGTCGAGCATCTCGTCCTCGGCCGGGCTCACCGGCGGGAGTCCCGCGGCGAAGGCCGGGTCGACATAGACGTGGCAGGTGGCGCAGGCGAGCGAGCCGCCGCACTCGCCGAGGACGCCCGGCACCTGGGCCCGCACCGCCGCCAGCATGAGGCTGACGCCGGCCGCGGCGTCGATGGTGGCAGGCCGTCCGCGCGGATCGAGGAAGGTGACGCGCGGCATGTCAGGCCGCGGTCACGACGAGCGGCAGCGTCTTCAGGCTGCGCAGGTTGTTGTTGAGGGTGCGGGTCGGCGAGCCCGCCAGCGCCAGGGTCTTGACCTGGGCGACCATGGCCTTCAGCACCGCCTCGCCCTCGAGCCTGGCGATCATCTGGCCGATGCACATGTGGACGCCCGTGCCGAGGGCGAGGTGGCCCATGGTCTGGCGCGTCACGTCGAAGGCGTCCGGCCGCTCCCACTGGTCGGGGTCGCGGTTGGCCGCGCCCAGCATGACGAGGATCTTCGAATCGTTCGGCACCGTCACGCCGTCGATCACCACCTCGCGCGTGGTCTGGCGGCAGACGTTCTGGATCGGCGTCTCCAGCCGCATCGCCTCGTCGAGGGCGGGGCGGATGCGCGAAGGATCCTCCCGCAGCAGCGCCCATTGCGACGGGTCCATCGCGAGATACCAGAGCGCCGCCGAGATCATGCTCGACGTGGTGTCGAGGCCGCCGCGCAGGAAGGAGCGCACCAGCAGCGGCGCCGTCTCCTGGTCGATCTCGCCGCGGTCGGCGGCCTGGAAGATCTTCTCGCCGAAGCCGCCGGGCACCATGGCCTCGCGCTTCATGCTGTCCAGGTACCAGTCCCAGATGGCATCGGCCTTGCGCTGGGTCTCCTCGAAGCGGGCGTTCTTCGGCCCCTGGCCATCGAAGTTGAGCGCGCCGAGGAGGAAGAGGTTATCGCGGCGCTCGGGCGAATTGGCGAGGCCGAGCGCCTCCGGGAAGGTGGTGGAGACATAGGTCTCCGCGAGGTCGTGGACGCCGCAGAAGGCGCCCTTCTCGACGAGTTCGGCCACCAGCCGCTCCGCCTCCTTCTCGAAATCCTCGCGCCACTGGCGGATGACGGCGGGGGAGAGGATGCGCTGCAGAACGGTCCGCACATGGGTATGCTGCGGCGGGTCCACCTCGACGATGGGGCTCGGCGCGCGCCAGGCTCCGGGCTTGCGGATGTCGGCGAGGCCCGAGCCGCCGGTCGAGGAAAAGGTCTCCCAGTCCTTCAGCACCGGCATGATGTCCCGGTGCCGGCCCATGGCGTGGACGCCGTTGCGCGACAGGAAGACGACGGGGCCGGCGGCCCGGACGGCGGCGTGCATGGCGCCGGGCGCGTCCAGCGCCGCGTCCGAATAGGGGTCGACGTCGATGACGGGCGCGGAGAGACCCTCGGACGGATGCAGGGCGGCGTCGGGCATGGCATGTCTCCGTCGGCTGGCCAGAGGCGGTGGAAGATCCGCAAGGCGTATCGCCAGAAAATACGGCAGTATTGTCCAATCTTGGGGATGGGACAGCCGGCCTGTCAATCGCCACGCCCTGCCCGCGCTGCATGGCTCTTGCCCGGCGATGGGTGACGGATGCGCGCCGGCACGACTGGCGCGAGCGCACGCAAGCGGCGACAATACCGCTCCATCGCCTCTCGGACGCCTTTCGCCCATGCGCTATTCCGTCTTTTCGCTGCTCGGCCAGGCCCTCGCCGGCAATACCGGCTGGAAGCCGGCCTGGCGCGACGCCGCGCCGCAGCCCCGCTACGACGTGATCGTGGTCGGCGGCGGCGGCCACGGACTGGCGACGGCCTACTACCTCGCCCGCACCCACGGCATCGCCAACGTCGCCGTGCTGGAGCGCGGCTGGATCGGCGGCGGCAATGTCGGCCGCAACACCACCATCGTCCGCTCCAACTACCTGCTGCCCGGCAACATCCCGCTCTACGAGCTGTCCATGCAGCTGTGGGAGGGGCTCGAGCAGGACATCAACTACAACGCCATGGTCAGCCAGCGCGGCGTCCTGAACCTCTACCATTCCGACGGCCAGCGCGACGCCTATGCCCGCCGCGGCAACGCCATGCGCCTGCACGGCATCGACGCCGAACTCCTCGACCGGGAGGGCGTGCGCCGCCTCTACCCCTTCCTCAACTTCGACCAGGCGCGCTTTCCCATCCAGGGCGGCCTGCTGCAGCGCCGCGGCGGCACGGTGCGCCACGACGCGGTGGCCTGGGGCTATGCGCGCGCGGCCAGCGACCGCGGGGTCGACATCGTCCAGAACTGCGCCGTCACCGGCTTCCTGCGCGAGGGCGGCCGCATCACCGGCGTCGAGACCACCCGCGGGACCATCCGCGCGCCCAAGGTCGCCCTGGCGGTGGCCGGCAGCTCCTCGCAGGTGGCGGCCATGGCGGGGCTGCGCCTGCCCATCGAGAGCCACGTGCTGCAGGCCTTCGTCTCCGAGGGGCTGAAGCCGATCATCCCCGGCGTCATCACCTTCGGCGCCGGCCATTTCTACATCAGCCAGTCCGACAAGGGCGGCCTCGTCTTCGGCGGCGACATCGACGGCTACAATTCCTACGCCCAGCGCGGCAACCTCCCCGTCGTCGAGGACGTCTGCGAGGGCGGCATGGCCCTGATGCCCGCCATCGGCCGGGCGCGGATGCTGCGCAGCTGGGGCGGCATCATGGACATGTCGATGGACGGCTCGCCGATCATCGACCGGACGCCCCTCGACGGCCTCTACCTCAACGCCGGCTGGTGCTATGGCGGCTTCAAGGCGACGCCGGGATCCGGAGCCGTCTTCGCCCATCTCATCGCCCGCGACGAACCCCACCCCGCCGCGACCGCCCTCACCCTCGGCCGCTTCGCGGCGGGCCGGGTCGTCGACGAGAAGGGCCAGGGCGCCCAACCGAACCTGCACTGAGGACCGATGCGCATTCCCTGCCCCTATTGCGGCCCGCGCGACAGTTCCGAGTTCGCCTATCTCGGTGACGCCGCCCCGCGCCGGCCGGCCGACGGCGATGCCGAAGCCATGGCGACCTACGTCTATCTGCGCGACAACCCGGCAGGTCCGATGGACGAGCTCTGGTACCACGCCCAGGGCTGCCGCTCCTGGCTGGTCGTCTCCCGCGACACGCGCGACCACGCCGTCTCGGGCGCCCGCCTCGCCGCCGGAGCCTCCGCATGAGCGTCAACCGCCTCGCCTCGGGGGGCCTCGTCGACCGCGAGACGCCCATCGGCTTCACCTTCGACGGCCGCCCGCTCACCGGCCTTGCCGGCGACACGCTGGCCTCGGCGCTGGTCGCCAACGGCATCCGCCTGGTCGGCCGCTCCTTCAAGTACCATCGCCCCCGCGGCATCGTCTCCGCCGGCCCGGAGGAGCCGAACGCCCTGGTCGAGAAGGGCCGCGGCGCCTATCGCGAGCCCAACACCCGTGCCACCACCATCGAGCTCCATCCGGGTCTCGACGTCGCCAGCCAGAACCGCTGGCCCTCGCTGCGCTTCGACATCCAGGCGCTGGGCCAGCTGGCCTCGCCCCTGCTCGCCGCCGGTTTCTACTACAAGACCTTCATGTGGCCGGCGGCCCTCTGGGAGAAGCTTTACGAGCCCGCCATCCGCCGCGCGGCGGGCCTCGGCCGCCTCTCCGGCGCGCCCGACCCGGACACCTATGACAAGGCCTATGCCTTCTGCGACCTGCTGGTGGTCGGCGCGGGCCCTGCCGGCCTCGCCGCCGCCCTCACCGCCGGCCGCGCCGGCGCGCGCGTCATACTGCTCGAGCAGGACTTCGCGCTCGGCGGCCGGCTCCTGAGCGACGATCTCGAGATCGACGGCATGCCGGGCCCCGTCTGGGTCCGCGAGGCAGAGGCCGAGCTTGCCGCGCTGCCCAACGTGCGCATCCTCACCCGCACCGCCGCCTTCGGTCTCTATGACGGCGAGATCGGCGCGGTCGAGCGCCTGACCGACCACCTCGCGGTCGCCCCCGCCGGCATGCCGCGCCAGCGCCTCTGGACGATCGTCCCCGCCCGCACGGTCCTCGCCGCCGGCGCCCTCGAACGCCCGATCGTCTTCGGGGGCAACGACCGGCCGGGCGTCATGCTCGCCTCGGCCATGCGCACCTATGTCCGGCGCTTCGCCGCGCTTCCCGGCCGGCAGGTCGCGGTCTTCACCACCACCGACGACGGCTGGCGCACGGCCGCCGCCTTCGCCGGCGCCGGAGCCCCGGTCGCGGCGGTGATCGACGCACGCCGCGAGGTGGCGCCGACGGTGCGGGCGCTGGCCGGCGACGCGCCCGTCTATCTCGGCGCCCGTGTCCTCGATGCGGTGGGCGGCCAGGCCCTCACCGGCATCGAGGTGATCGGCGACCATGGCCGCCGCCGCATCGCCGTGGACGGGCTCGCCGTCTCCGGCGGCTTCAATCCCGACGTCGCCATCGCCACCCATCTCGGCCACAAGCCGCGCTGGGCCGACGACATCGCCGCCTTCGTCATGGATGATATGCCGGCTAACGTCTCCGTCGCCGGTGCTGCCGCCGGCCGCTTCACGCTCGCCGAGGCCCTCGCCGACGGCGCCCGTCGCGGCGCCGAGGCGGCCCGGGCCGTCGGCCGCGCGACGATCGATCAGCCGACATGGCGTGCCGGCGACGAGACCTTCGCCGTCTCGCCGCTGTTCCACGTCGAGGGCGGCCGCGGCAAGGCCTTCGTCGACCTGCAGAACGACGTCACCGACAAGGACGTCGCCCAGTCCGTGCGCGAGGGCTTCGTCTCGGTCGAGCACCTGAAGCGCTACACGACGCTCGGCATGGCCACCGACCAGGGCCGCACCTCCAGCGTCAACGGCCTCGCCATCCTCGCCAGCCTCACCGGCCGCAGCATTCCCGAGACCGGCTCGACCCGCGCCCGGCCGCCCCACGGCCCCGTCGCCATCGGCGCCTTCGCCGGCCTCCACACCGGCACCCATTTCAAGCCGACCCGCCTCACCGCCTCCCACGGCTGGGCGAAGGAGCAGGGCGCCGTCTTCGTCGAGACGGGCCAATGGCTGCGCGCCCAGTGGTTCCCGCGCCCGGGCGAGACCGACTGGCTTCAGAGCGTCACCCGGGAGGTCCAGGCCGTGCGCTCGGGCGTCGGCATCTGCGACGTCTCCACCCTCGGCAAGATCGCGCTCGCCGGCCCCGACGTCGGGACCTTCCTCGACCGGGTCTATTGCAACACCTTCTCGACGCTTCCCGTCGGCAAGGCGCGCTACGGCCTCATGCTGCGCGAGGACGGCTTCGTCATGGACGACGGCACCACGGCGCGGCTCCGCGAGGACGAATGGGTCCTCTCCACCACGACGGTGAATGCCGGCAAGGTCATGCAGCACCTCGCCTTCTGCCACCAGGTGCTGTGGCCCGAGCTCGACGTGCAGATGGTGTCGGTCACCGAGCAATGGGCCCAGTTCGCCGTCGCCGGCCCCCGCTCCCGCGACCTGCTGCAGCGGCTCTTCGGGGCGGGCACCGACCTGTCGAACGCGGCCTTCCCCTATCTCGCCTGCCGCAGCTTGCCCCTCGGCCCGACGACGGCGCGGCTCTTCCGCCTCTCCTTCTCGGGCGAGCTCGCCTACGAGATCGCCGTGCCCGCCGGCTATGGCGACGCCCTCGTCCGCGCCCTGATGGAGGCCGGTCGCGACCTCGGCGTCACGCCCTACGGCACGGAGGCGCTCGCCGTCATGCGGGTCGAGAAGGGCCATGTCGCCGGCGCCGAGCTCAACGGCCAGACCGTCGCCCGCGACCTCGGTCTCGGCCGCATGATGTCGAAGAAGAAGGACTATGTCGGCCGCCTCATGGCGGAGCGCGAGGCGCTGAACGATCCCGCGCGCCCGACCCTCGTCGGCCTGAAGCCGACGGTGGCGGGCGTGCGGCTGCGCGCCGGCGCCCATTTCCTTCCCCTCGGCGCCGCCGCCACGGCGGAGAACGACCAGGGTTACATGACCTCGACCGCCTTCAGCCCCACCCTCGGCCACTGGATCGGCCTCGGCCTGCTCGCCAACGGCCCGCAGCGCCTGGG
>LNFH01000373.1 GCA_001464235.1 Rhizobiales bacterium Ga0077556
GTCGCCGCGCAGGCATAGCCGAGTTCCTCGATGGCGAGGGCAAAGGCTGCCGTGCCGGCTTCCGTGCCGCCGAATTCGCCCTTCACGTTCACCGCCATGAAGCCGGCCTCGGCGAAGGCCTTGAGGTTGGCGAGGAACTGCGCGCGGCCCTCGCCGCGATCGAGGACGGCGGCGAGCGGCGCGGCGATCTCTTGCGCCATCTTCCGCGCGGTGTCGCGGATGAGAAGCTCTTCCTCGGTGAGTTCGAACAGCATGGCGGTCTCCGATGGCCCTGAGGTCTTAGGGGAGGTGCGCGAGGGCGGCAATCCGGCGAAACGGGGGTGGGAGGGGGGTGCGCCCTTCCAGCCGTCGGCTGTCGATTTCGAAAGGCCCGCACCGGCAGCGGGTCTCAGCGCGAGGCCCGTGGATCCCCTCCCCCCCCC
>LNFH01000374.1 GCA_001464235.1 Rhizobiales bacterium Ga0077556
CCTCCGCAAGCGGGGGGAGGGGAATGGCGAGGTCGCGGCCGATTGCAGAGCTTGCCTGGCGCAGTTGGCCGCGGCTCCACACGCCGTGCCTGGCGCAACTGTCGAAGGCAGGTCGCGGCGGTCATAGTCCCCTCCCTGCGCGCAGCGCGGGGAGGGTAAGGGTGGGGCCATCCTGAACCCTGCCGTGGCAGGGCATGACGAAAACTCTTCCACCCGCTAATCATTCCCCATGACCTACGCCGCAGACCCCCGCGCCTTTCTCCTCTCGCTCGGCCGCGCCGCCATCGCCGCCGCCCTGCCCGACCGCATGGCCGATCATCTGCCCGACGTGCCCGCCGGCCGCACCGTCGTCGTCGGCGCCGGCAAGGCGGCGGCCAGCATGGCCCAGGCCTTCGAGAAGATCTGGCCGGCGCCGCTCGAGGGCACGGTCGTCACCCGCTACGGCCATGGCGTGCCCTGCACGCGCATCACGGTCATGGAGGCCTCCCACCCCGTCCCCGACGCGGCCGGGCTCGACGCCACCCGCGCCATCCTCGCGAGGCTCGATGGCCTCACCGCCGACGACCTCGTCGTCGCCCTCATCTCCGGCGGCGGCTCGGCCCTTCTCGCCCTGCCCGGCGGCGACCTGCCCCTCGACGACCTCAAGGCGGTGAACGCTGCCCTCCTCGCCTCGGGCGCCGACATCACCGCCATGAACTGCGTCAGGAAACACGTCTCGGCCATCGCCGGCGGCCGGCTCGCGGCCGCGGCCCATCCCGCCCGCCTCGTCACCATCGCCATTTCCGACGTGCCGGGCGACGACCCCGCCGTCATCGCCTCGGGACCCACCGTGCCCGACCCGACGACGCGGGAGGAGGCCCTCGCCATCGTCGCCCGCTATCGCATGGACCTGCCCCCGGCGGTCATGGCGCATCTCGAAAGCCCGGCCTGCGAGAGCGTCAAGCCGGACCACCCGGCCTTCGCCCGGGGCGTCGATGTCCGCCTCATCGCCCGGCCCGTGGAGAGCCTGCGCGCCGCCGCCCGCATCGCCGAGGCGGCGGGCCTGCCGACCCTCATTCTCGGCGACACCATCGAGGGCGAGGCGCGCGACGTCGCGCAGGTCCATGCCGCCCTCGCCCGCTCGGTGCTCGAACATGGCCTGCCGACGGCGCCGCCGCTCCTCATCCTGTCGGGCGGCGAGACCACCGTGACCCTGCCGAAGGACCGCGCCATCGGCCGCGGCGGCCGCAATTCGGAATTCGCCCTCGCCTTCGCCGCCGCCATCCAGCCGCTGCCGCCGACGCTGCGGAACCGCATCCACGCCATCGCCCTCGACACCGACGGCATCGACGGCATCGAGGCCAATGCCGGGGCGCTGGTGACGCCGGACATCCTCGCCGCGGCCGAGGCGCAGGGCCTCTCGCCGCGCGCCTATCTCGATCGCCACGACGGATTCGGATTTTTCGCCGCTCTCGACGGCCTCGTTGTCACAGGACCGTCACACACCAACGTCAACGATTTCCGGGCGATCCTTGTACAATGATACTCTCCGGCGTCGCGGCCCCGGGGATGGGTCGCGGGCCGGCATGAGGGGGATCAGAGATGACGACGACCTGGGTTCGTGCGGGGATCGGCCTCGCCCTCGCGTTGCTCACGCTGGGCGGCGGAGAGGTGCGGGCGCAGGCGCGCACGCAGGTCACCCTCTACACCTCGGTCGAGACCGACCAGCTCGCGGCCTTCAAGGAGGCGATCGAGAAGGACTTGCCGGACATCGAGGTCAGGTGGGTGCGCGATTCCACCGGCGTCATCACCGCCCGCGTGCTGGCCGAGCGGGCGAACCCGCGGGCCGACATGATCTTCGGCCTCGCGGCGACCAGCCTCCTGCTCTTCGCCTCCGCCGACATGCTCGAGCCCTACAAGCCGCGCAACGCCGAGGAGATCAAGCCGGCCTTCCGCGATTCCTCGGCCCGCCACCGCTGGACCGGCATGGACGCCTATGTCTCGGCGATCTGCTTCAACCGGGACGAGGCGCGCAAGGTCGGTGCCCCCGCCCCCACCCGCTGGCGCGAACTCCTCCACCCGACGCTGCGCCAGCGCATCGTCATGCCGCACCCCGCCTCCTCCGGCACCGGCTACCTGCTCGTCGCCGGCTGGATCCAGATCATGGGCGAGGAGGCCGCCTGGGCCTTCATGGAGCAGTTGCACGAGAGCGTCGCGCTCTACACCCATTCGGGAAGCGCGCCCTGCGTCCAGGCGGCGCGCGGCGAACGGGTGCTTGGCCTGTCCTTCGACATGCGCGGCGCCCGCGAGAAGAGCATGGGCGCGCCCATCGAGGTCATCGTGCCCGAGGACGGGGCCGGCTGGGAAATGGAGGCCTTCGCGCTGGTCCGCGACCGGCCCAAGGACCAGGCCGAGGCCGCCCGCCGCATCGCCGACTGGGCGGCGAGCCGCCGGGCCAACGAGCTCTATGCGCAGTTCTATGCGGTTGTCGCCCATCGCGACGTGACGAACCGGCCGCCCAACTACCCGCCCCATGCCGAGGAGCGCATGCTGCGCAACGACTTCTCCTGGATGGCGCAGAACCGCGACCGCATTCTCGCGGAGTGGTCGCGCCGCTTCGACGGCCGCCTGCCGGGCTCGCGCTGAGCCGGCCGGCGGGCTCTCCCGACGCCGACAAACGAAAGACCCCGCCAACCCTGAGGGGTGGCGGGGTCTGTCGGTTTCGGCGCGGAACGGGGCGGCGCCGCCGCCCCTCTCACCGCATCAGTTGCTGGCGGTGACGCCCGCCGCCTTGATGACCGGCGTCCACTTGGCGATCTCGGCCTCGAGGAAGGCACGCAGGCCGGCGGGGGTGGCGAGGTTGCCGGTGGGCAGGTCGGCGCCCAGCTCGGCGAGGCGGGCCTTGACGCCGTCGTCGTTCAGCGCGGCCACGAGAGCCTGGTTGAGGCGGGTGACGATCGCATCCGGCGTGCCCTTCGGCGCCAGCATGGCGTTCCACACCACCACCTGGTAGGCGGGCAGGCCGGCCTCGGCCGTCGTGGGCACGTCCGGCAGGGCGGCGTTGCGCGCGGCCTGCGCGACGGCGAAGGCCTTGATGGTGCCGGCGCGCACCTGCGGGGCGACGTTGACCACCTGGTCGCAGAGGTAGTCCACCTGGCCGGCGACGAGATCGTTCATGGCCGGGCCGGTGCCGCGATAGGGCACGGACTGCGGCTTCACGCCGATGATCGCATGGAGCAGCAGGCAGGTCGTGTGGCTGACCGAGCCGATGCCGGCATGAGCGTTGTTGGCGGTGCGCTCGTTGGCCTTCAGCCAAGCGACGAACTCGGAGAGGTTGTTCGCCGGCAGCGCCTTCTTGGCGGTGATCAGGATGGCGTTGGTGTTGACGAGGCCGATCTGGGCGAAATCCGTGACCGGGTTGTAGCGCAGGTTCGGGTAGAGCGCGACGGAGGCGGCATGGGTGCCGGTATGGCCGATCATGATCGAGTAGCCGTCGGGCTGCTGCTGGGTGAGACGGGTCGCGCCCGTCGTGCCGCCGGCGCCGGCGACGTTCTCGATCACCACGCTCTGGCCGAGGTTCTTCGACATGGCCTCCGCGACGATGCGGGCGACCACGTCGGTCGGGCCGCCGGCGGCGAAGGGGATGATCATGGTGATCGGGCGGGTGGGATAGGTCTGCGCGGCGGCCGGAACGACGCCTGCCATGACGGCGGCTGCGGTTGCGGCGATGATGTGTCGACGATTCATGAAGGTCCTCCTGAACTCTGGAAATTCCGCATCCGGGTCCTGTGCTGCCCGGTTGCTCCACGCCATACCCAATTCCCCCGGGCTTGGATAGTAAGGAGCTAGTGCTGCGACGCTTCGCGGCAAGGAGACGGCATCCGGGTGTGGTGCCGGGGAGGACCGATGATCGAGCATGTGGTGACGGACCGTCTCTTTCCCGGCTTCAGGATGCTGGACGTCGCAACCTCCGGCACGACCATCCGACTGCGCACCGGCGGGTCGGGCCCTGCCCTGCTGCTGCTCCACGGCTATCCGCAGACCCATGTGCTCTGGCACAAGATCGCCCCGCGTCTCGCGGAGCGCTTCACCGTGGTCGTCGCCGACCTGCGCGGCTACGGCGACAGCGGCAAGCCCGCGACCACCTCCGACCACGCCCCCTATTCCAAGCGCGCCATGGCGCTGGACATGGCGGAGGTGATGACCGCCCTCGGTCACGAGCGCTTCTTCCTCGCCGGCCACGACCGCGGCGGCCGCGTCGCCCATCGCCTCGCCGCCGACCATGCAGACCGGGTCAAGAAGCTCGCCGTGCTCGACATCGCGCCGACCCGCGAGATGTATGCGGGCACGACCGACGCCTTCGCCAGGGCCTACTGGCACTGGTTCTTCCTGATCACCCCCGCGCCCTTCCCCGAGCGCATGATCGGCGCCGATCCGGACGCCTACTGGCTGAAGAAGTGCGGTTCGGGCTCGGCGGGCCTGTCACCCTTCTCGCCCGAGGCCCTGGCCGAATATCTCCGCTGTTTCCGCGACCCCGCGGTGATCCATGCGAGCTGCGAGGACTACCGCGCCGCCGCCGCCATCGACATCGCCCACGACGATGCCGACGGGGACCGCAAGCTCGCATGCCCGCTGAGGGTCCTCTGGGGCCAGAAGGGCGTGATCGAAAGCTGCTTCGACGCGCTTGCCCTCTGGCGTCGGCGCGCCGCGGATGTGTCCGGCCGCGCCCTGCCCGGCGGGCACTACCTGGCCGAGGAGCTTCCCGACGCGGTGGCGGAGGAGTTCGAGGCCTTCTTCACCTGAGATCAGGGCGCGGGAGCGATGCCGGCCTCCCGGATGATGCCGCCCCACTTGTCGATCTCGCTGCGCACCAGGGCGGTCAGGGCCGCCGGCTCCCGGTCGGCGGGCGCGGGCAATTCGGCGCCGAGTTGCGTCAGGCGGGCGCTGACGGCGGGATCGGCCAGCGCCGTCTGCAGCGCCGCGGCGAGCCTCGCCACCACCTCGGGCGAGGTGCCGCGCGGCGCGAACAGGGCGTTCCAGGCCGTCGCCTGGAAATCCGGCAGCCCGCCTTCGACCGAAGTCGGCAGGTCCGGTGCGGCCGGCGTTCGCGTGCGGGTGGCGATGGCGAGCCCCCTGACGGTGCCGGCGAGGACCTGCGGCAGGGCGCCCGCGGTCTGGTCGCAGCCATAGTCGATCTCGCCGGAGATCAGCGCGTTCAACACCGGCGCGGTGCCGCGATAGGGAATGTGGGTGACCTCCACGCCGATCAGCGCATTGAACATCGCGCAGGCGAGATGCGAGGTGGTGCCGACACCGGCCGTGCCGAAATTCAGCCGGTTCGCGTTGGCCTTCACATGGGCGATGAAGGCGGGAAGATCGCGGGCAGGCACCCTGGGGCTCGCCAGCAGCAGCATGGGCGTGGAGGCGATCAGGCCGACGGGGGCGAAATCGCGGAGCGGGTCATAGGGCAGGTTCGCCTGCAGCGACACCGCCGCGGCATGGGTGCCCATGTTCCCGACGACGAGGGTGGTGCCGTCGGGGGTGGCCCGTGCCGCCCGCGTGACGCCCGTGACCCCCGAATTGCCGGCGACGTTCTCGACGACCACCGCGACGCCGAGCGTGCGGCTCATGCTGTCGGCGACGATGCGGCCGATGACGTCGGTCGGGCCGCCGGCCGCGAAGGGCACGATCAGGGTGATGGGCCGGGACGGCGCCGTCTGCGCCGCCACGGGGTTGCTCAGGAGGCTCGTCGCCGCCAGGGCGAAGCCGATCATCAGGCGTACCGGTGCCATCACCGCGCTCCCCGTTGTGTTCAGACGGGGATACGCAGGGGGCCGTGACGGCGTTACGGCCCGTCCGGGTCACGCCATCACGAGGGGGTGAACGCCGGCCTCAGTTCGCGGTGACGCCCGCCGCCTTGATCACCGGCGTCCACTTGTCGACTTCCGCCGCCACGTGGGCGCGCAGGGCCTCGGGGGTCTGGCCGGCCGCATCGGGGATCTCGCAGCCGAGCTCGAGCAGCCGCTTGCGCACGCTCTCGTCGGCGAGGGCGGCGCGGCCGGCGGCATTCAGCCGGTCGACGATCTCCCGCGGGGTGCCCTTCGGCGCGAAGATGGCGTTCCAGCCGACCGCCTGGAAGGCGGGCAGGCCGGCCTCGGCGCTGGTCGGCACGTCGGGCGCCGTCGGCAAACGCGACGGCGTCGCCACCACGAAGGTCTTGAGGTTGGCGAGCTGCGGCACGATGCCGACCGTCTGGTCGCAGACATAGTCGAGCTGCTTGCCGAGCAGCGCCGCCATGGCCGGGCCCGAGCCGCGGAACGGCACGTGCTGCACCGGCGCGCCGACGAGATGATGGAAGAACACGCAGGTCAGGTGCGAGGTCGAGCCGACGCCGCCATGGCCGTAGTTGAAGCGGCCGGGATTGGCGCGGATCAGCGCGATCATCTCCTGCAGCGTGTTGGCCGGGAAATCCTTGTGCGCCGAGATCAGCATCGGCGTTCCCGCCGCGTTGATGACCGGCTCGAAGTCGGTGCGCGGATCGTAGGCGAGGCGCGGATAGAGGCCGACCGAGGCCGAATGGGTGCCGAGATTGCCCATCATGATGGTGTAGCCGTCGGGCGTCGCCCGGGCGACGCGGGTGGAGCCGGTGGTGCCTCCGGCGCCCGCGGCGTTCTCCACCACGATGGACTGGCCGAGCGTGCGGCTCATGTGCTCCGCCATGATGCGGGCGATGATGTCGGTCGGACCGCCGGCCGCAAAAGGCACGATCAGGGTGAGGGGTCGGTCGGGATAGGTCTGCGCGTGCGACGTGGAGGTGGCGGCGAGGCCGGCGACGGCGGCGAGGCCGAGGATCACGCGTCGAGTCAGGCGATTCATGGTCGTTCCTCCTGTGACGGGACGCCGGTTGGCCCGGCTGTCCCCGCGGTTTCAGAGATGTTTCAGGCCCCAGGCCGCCAGCAGCGGCAGGAGCTCGGCTTGCGTGCGCTGGCGATGGCGGCGCGCCGCGGCATCGGCCGCGGGCCCGTCGCCGTTGCCGATGGCGGCGATGACGGCGTCGTGCTCGCCGGCGGAGGCGCCGAGATTGCCGCGCAGGTGCAGCGTGAGCATCCGCGCGCGGTGCATCTGGTCGCCCACCGTGCGGGCGATGCGGCTGATCCGGCCGTTGCCGGCGCTGTCGACGAGGTCGCGATGGAAGAGGTCGTCGGCCTCGCCCCAGGCGCGCATGTCGCCGCGGGCGAGCGCTTCCGCCATGCGGTCATTGTGCGCGCTGAGCCGCGCCACGATCCCGGCGCGCTCGGTGGCCGGACGCGCTGCGGCGAGCTCGGCGGCGCGGCCCTCGATGGCGATCATCACGTCGTAGATCTCGCGCACGTCGTCCGGGGCCAGGGCGCAGATGACGATGCCGCGCTTCGGCACGATGCGGACGAGGCCTTCCTCCTGCAGCTTCAGCACCGCCTCGTGGACGGGGGTGCGGCTGACGCCGAGGCGCAGCGCGATCTCCTGCGCCGAGGCCTGGTAGCCCGGCGCGAAGGTGCCGTCGCGGATCGCCGCCTTGACGGCGGCATAGGCGTCGTCGACCCGCGAGGGCCTCCTCTCCGCCATGGCTCCGCCTGCTGCCGTCATCGCGCCCTCGCTCACCCGGCCATCCATAACATCTTCCATGGAAGGTGCAATGGAATGTTGACAGCGGGCTTGCGGCGGAGCATTGGGCGATGAGACAGGAGGGGCTGCCCATGAAGACCTATCGCATCGCCGCCATCCCCGGCGACGGCATCGGGACGGAGGTCGTCTCGGCCGGCGTCGAGGTGCTCGAGGCGCTCGCCGCCCGCGACGGCGGTTTCGCCATGGCCTTCGATCATTTCGACTGGGGCGGCGACTACTACAAGCGTCACGGCCGCATGATGCCGGAGGACGGCCGCGAGCAGATCCGCCGCCACGACGCCATCCTCTTCGGCTCGGCAGGCCATCCGGACATCCCCGACCACATCACGCTCTGGGGCCTCCGGCTCGCCATCTGCCAGCCCTTCGACCAGTACGCCAACGTGCGCCCCACCCGCATCCTGCCGGGCATCACATCGCCGCTGCGCCACGTCACCGGGCCGGAGCTCGACTGGGTCATCGTCCGCGAGAATTCCGAGGGCGAATATGCCGGCGTCGGCGGCCGCGTCCATCAGGGCCTGCCGATCGAGGCGGCCACCGACGTGTCGATGATGACCCGCGCCGGCGTCACCCGCATCATGCGCTTCGCCTTCAGGCTGGCGCAGTCCCGGCCGCGGAAGCTCCTCACCGTCGTCACCAAGTCGAATGCCCAGCGCTACGCCATGGTCATGTGGGACGAGATCGCGGTGGAGGTAGCGAAGGAATTCCCGGACGTGACCTGGGACAAGGCCATCGTCGACGCCATGACCATGCGCATGACGCTGAAGCCCGAGACGATCGACACGGTGGTGGCGACCAACCTGCACGCCGACATCCTCTCGGACCTCGCCGCGGCCCTCGCCGGCTCGCTCGGCATCGCGCCCACCGCCAACCTCAACCCGGAGCGCGAGTTCCCTTCCATGTTCGAGCCCATCCACGGCTCGGCCTTCGACATCATGGGCAAGGGCGTCGCCAATCCGGTCGGCACCTTCTGGTCGGCATCGATGATGCTCGACCATCTCGGCGAGCGTCAGGCCGGCGCCCGGCTGATGCGCGCCATCGAGCGCGTCACCGCCGACCAGGCCCTGCACACGCCGGACCTCGGCGGCAAGGCGACGACCCGGCAGGTGACGGACGCGGTGATCGCGGCCATCAAGGCGGACAACGAATAGCAGGTCGGCGGGACGGGCTCTGGCACCAGCCTCCCGGCCGATCTATGCCGCCTGATCGACGGAGGCCTTGGTCTCCGCGTCATGCCCGGGCTCGTCCCGACGCGCTGAAAAAAGTCGTGGATGCCCGGCACGAGGCCGGGCATGACGTGAGCAATGCGGCGCGTTCGATAGCGCCCAAAGGAGCTGGAGACCCCCCATGGCCCGTTCGAACACCTACAAGCTCGCCGTCATCCCCGGCGACGGCATCGGCACCGAGGTGATGCCGGAGGGCCTGCGCGTGCTGGAGCGCGCCGCGGCCAAGTACCGCTTCTCGGTCGACCTCGACCACCACGACTTCTCGTCCTGGAACTACTACGAGAAGCACGGCCGCATGATGCCGGAGGACTGGAAGGCGAAGATCGGCGGCTCCGACGCCATCTTCTTCGGCGCCGTCGGCATGCCCGACAAGATCGCCGACCACGTCTCGCTCTGGGGCTCGCTGCTGCTGATGCGCCGCGAGTTCGACCAGTACGTCAACCTGCGCCCGGTCAAGCTGATGCCGGGCGTCCCCTCGCCGCTCGCCAACCGCAAGCCCGGCGACATCGACTTCTTCGTGGTGCGCGAGAACACCGAGGGCGAGTATTCCTCGGTCGGCGGCCGCATGTTCCCCGGCACCGACCGCGAGATCGTCCTGCAGGAGACGGTGATGACGCGGGTCGGCGTCGACCGCATCCTGAAATACGCCTTTGAGCTCGCGATGAAGCGCCCACGCCGCAAGCTCACCAGCGCCACCAAGTCCAACGGCATCTCGATCTCGATGCCCTACTGGGACGAGCGCGTCGCCGAGATGAAGAAGTCCTACCCGGACGTCGCCGTGGACCAGTACCACATCGACATCCTGACCGCCCATTTCGTGCTGAACCCGGACCGCTTCGACGTCGTCGTCGCCTCCAACCTTTTCGGCGACATCCTCTCCGACCTCGGTCCCGCCTGCACCGGCACCATCGGCATCGCGCCGTCGGGCAACATCAACCCGGACCGCAAGTTCCCCTCGCTCTTCGAGCCGGTCCACGGCTCGGCCCCCGACATCGCGGGCAAGGGCATCGCCAATCCCATCGGCCAGATCTGGTCGGCGGCGATGATGCTCGACCATCTCGGCGAGCCGGAGGCGGCGGCCGCCATCGTCCGCGCCATCGAGGAGGTTCTGGCGACGCCGGAATACCGCACCCGCGACCTCGGCGGCACCGCCGACACCGTCGCTTGCGGCAAGGCGGTCGCCGACGCGCTGGCGTGACGGACAGCCATGGGAGGCGGGGCGGCATCGCCCTCTCCCCCCTCCGATCATGAACGGTCCCTCACCCGCTCCCTACCGGCGGGAGCGGGTGAGGGAAGACCGCCATCATTGAAACCACGTACGTATAGCCTTTCCCGTACGTAGTTTTCGCCGCCCCCGGCGCCAGCAATGGCCTTTTCCTACCGAAAACTGCGTATGTCCATCCCGCGCTCCAAAGCCTAGCTTCGCGCCCGAAACCTGGGGCGCGGCAATGGACTTCTCGACTCTGACCTGGATCGGCCTGCTTCAGGTCATCTGGATCAACATCATTCTCTCCGGCGACAACGCCGTGGTCATCGCGCTCGCCTGCCGCGGCCTTCCCGACCGCCAGCGCCTGATCGGCATGGTGCTCGGCGCCGGCGTCGCCATCGCCCTGCGGGTGATCTTCACCCTCTTCGTCGCAGCGCTCCTCGACATGCCCTTCCTCCGCCTCGCGGGTGGCGTCCTGCTCTTCTGGATCGCGGTGAAGCTGGTCACCGACGAGGGCGACGGCGAGGGCCACGTCCAGTCCTCCGACAAGCTGTTCCACGCGGTGAAGACCGTCGCCATCGCCGACGCCGTGATGAGCCTCGACAACGTGCTCGCCATCGCCGCCGTGGCGCGCGACAGCAAGGCCATGCTGGTGATCGGTCTCGTCGTCTCCATCCCGCTGATCGTCGCCGGCGCCTCGCTGATCATGAAGCTGCTGGAACGCCTGCCGATCCTCGTCTGGGCAGGCGCCGGGCTGCTCGGCTGGCTCGCCGGCGACATGATGCTCAACGACCCCTTCATCCGCGGCCTGATCGGCGGCGAGGCCGTGCATCGCTTCGAATTGCCGGCCGAGGTCGTGGGCGCCGCCTTCGTCATCGCCATCGCCTACTGGATCAGGAGGACCCGCACCGCGGCCGCCGTCTGAGGACGGCCGGAAAAAGTTCGAAGAAGCCTGCTGACATCGGCACAATTACGTAATATGTCGCACCACCCCCCGGCTGCCCTGCGGCGGCCGCATCGGACGGAAGCGGCATGGACAATCAATTCTGGATCGGCCTTCTCCAGATCATCTGGATCGACCTTCTGCTCTCCGGCGACAACGCGGTGGTGATCGCGCTCGCCTGCCGCGGCCTTCCCGAGAAGCAGCGCAAATGGGGCATCCTGCTCGGCGCCGGCGCGGCGGTCGGCCTGCGCATCATCTTCGCCCTGATCATCACCTATCTGCTGGCCGTGCCCTTCCTGAAGCTGGTCGGCGGCCTCCTGCTCTTCTGGATCGCCACGAAGCTGATCGTCGGTGAGGAAGGCGGTGACCACGGCGGCATCGAGGAGAGCGACAACCTGTGGAAGGCGGTCCGCACGGTGGCCATCGCCGACGCGGTCATGAGCCTCGACAACGTCATCGCCATCGCCGCCGCCTCGCACGGCAACGTCTGGCTGTTCATCTTCGGCCTCGCCCTCACCATCCCGCTGATCATCTTCGGCTCGACGCTGATCCTCGGCATCATCGAGCGCTACCCGATCTTCGTCTGGGCCGGCGCCGCCCTGCTCGGCTGGATCGCCGGCGAGATGCTGCTCAGCGACCCCGTCGTGCTGC
>LNFH01000375.1 GCA_001464235.1 Rhizobiales bacterium Ga0077556
GCCGTGCATCCCCACGCCGCCGGCCAGCCGGCCGAGTAAGCCCAAGACCCATCAAAGTCTGGCGCGCCCGGCCGAAAGGCCGGGCGTCGTCGTTTCAGGGGCTGGCGGCACTGCCGTCGCCGCCCTAGTGTCCCGGCGAATGCTGAACGGAGGCGCAGGCGCGATGAAGGTGGTGGGACTGGCCGGCTGGAGCGGGGCGGGCAAGACGACCCTGCTCGCGCGCGTCATCCCCGTCCTCACCCGGCGGGGGCTTTCCGTCTCCACCGTCAAGCACGCCCACCACGCCTTCGACATCGACCAGCCGGGCAAGGATTCCCACGCCCATCGCGAGGCCGGTGCCAGCGAGGTGCTGGTCGCTTCCGGCCGCCGCTGGGCGCTGATGCACGAGCTGCGCGACGAGGAGGAGCCGCGCCTCGCCGACCTGCTGGCGCGGCTCTCGCCCGTCGATCTGGTCATCGTCGAGGGCTTCAAGCGCGAGGCCCATCCCAAGGTCGAGATCCATCGGGCCGCCAACGGCAAGCCCTGGCTCTTCCCCGACGTCTCCCATGTCGGCGGCCTGATCTGCGACGCCGAGCCGCCGGGCTGGAGCGGTCCGCGCGTCGGGCTGGACGACGCGGGGGATGCCGCCGACCTGCTGCTCGCCGCCGCCGAACCCTTCGCCGACGTGGTCGCGCGGCTGCGCGCTTCGCCGCCGATCGCACTCGCGCGCCAGCCTCCTGACCCCATGGCCCAGCTTTCCTCCGACCAGTTCGCCTTCGGCGGCCAGCTCCTCTCCGTCGAGGACGCGCTCGCCCGCGTCGGCGAGGGCCTGCGCCCCGTCACCGAGACCGAGACGGTCACTCTGCTCGAGGCGGACGGCCGCGTCCTCGCCGCCGATCTCGCCGCCCCCGTCAGCCTGCCGCCCTTCTTCAACTCGGCGGTGGACGGCTATGCGGTGCGGTTCGCCGACCTGACGCCGGGCCGGGAGACGCGCCTCGCCGTCGGCCAGCGCGTGCCGGCGGGCGCCGAGGCCGCCGCCGCCCGCGCCGCCGAGGCCGTGCGCATCTTCACCGGCGCGCCCATGCCCGAGGGCTGCGACACCGTCTTCATGCAGGAGGACGTGCGCCTCGACGGCGGCGCGGTGATCCTGCCGCCGGGCCTCTCCCTCGGCGCCAACTGCCGCCCGGCGGGCGAAGACCTGCCGGCCGGCAGCCTCGCGCTGTCCGCCGGCCGCCTCATGTCGCCCGAGACCATCGCCCTCGCAGCAGCCCTCGGCGTGACCGGCCTCGTCGTCCGCCGCCGCGTCCGCGTCGCCGTCTTCTCCACCGGCAACGAGATCGTCTCGCCCGGTGCGCCGCTCGGACCCGCCCAGCTCTACGATTCCAACCGCTTCATGATGCAGGCCCTGCTGCGCCGGCTCGGCGCGGCGGTCACCGATCTCGGCATCCTCCCCGACGACCGCGCGGCGATCTCCGCCGCCCTCCGCGATGCGGCGGCCCGCCACGACCTCATCCTCACCTCCGGCGGCGTGTCCACCGGCGAGGAGGACCATGTGAAGGCGGCGGTGGAACAGGTCGGCAGCCTCACCTTCTGGCGGCTCGCCATCAAGCCGGGCCGACCCGTCGCCATGGGCGTGATCCCCTCGGGCCGGGACGGCGAGGCCGCGGCCTTCATCGGTCTGCCCGGCAATCCCGTCGCCGTCTTCGTCACCTTCGCCCACGTCGTCCGGCCGTTCCTCACGGTGCTCGCCGGGGCCACGCCAGAGCGGCCGCTGGCGCTGCCCGTGCGCTGCGCCTTCCCCTACAAAAAGAAGGCGGGACGGCGCGAATATGTGCGGGTGGCGCTCAGGCGCGGCGCCGACGGGGCCATCGAGGCGATGAAGCACCCGCGCGACGGCGCCGGCGTCATCACCTCGCTCACCGAGACAGACGGCCTCGTCGAGCTTCCCGAGCCGGTCGAGCGCGTTGCTCCGGGCGACACCGTCGCCTTCCTCTCCTACGCCCTGCTGCGCTGAGGCTTTAGGCGCCTGGAAAGCGGGCGAGGATCGTTTCCGCCTCGGCGAGGTCCTCGGGGCTGTTGGCGTTGAAGAAGGGATCGTAGGGCGCCGTCGGCCAGACGGCCTCGGCGATGCCGTGGCGCGCCGTCCAGCGGTCGATCTTGCGCAGGTCCTCCACCACCAGGGCATGGCGCAGGTCCGCCGCCAGCGAGACCGGCCAGAGGCCGACGACCGGATGGGTTTGGTCGCCGGAGCGGGCGCAGGCGATCGGCGTCCCCGCGGCCTCGCGCGCCTGATGCAGCCGGGGGACGAGGTCGGCGGGCAGGAAGGGCGAATCGGTCGGGATCGACAGCAGCCAGGTCGTCTGCGGCCGGTGCGCCGCCATCCATTCGAGCGCCGCCAGAATGCCGGCGAGCGGGCCCGCGAAGCCCTCCACCGTATCCGCTACCACCGGCAGGCCGAGGCCGGCGAAGCGGGCGGGATCGCCGTTGGCGTTGACGATGAGGCCGTCGCATTGCGGCGCGAGGCGCGCGACGGCGCGGTC
>LNFH01000376.1 GCA_001464235.1 Rhizobiales bacterium Ga0077556
CCCTGGCCGTGGCTGTGCGAGCCGGTGAGGACCTCGACCGTGCCGACCGGATTGACCCTGACCTCCGCCGATTCCCACAGGCCGACGCCGGCGCCGAGGGACCCGACCGCCTGGGACGGGGCGATGCCGCAGGCCTCGATATAGGTGGAATAGCCGAGGCCGCGCAGCTTGCCGCGCTTGGCCGCCTCGCGGCGGCGCTTGCCGAAGCCCTTCACGTCGGCCATCTCCATGGCCTTCACCAGCGAGGCTTTGTAGTCGCCGCAGTCGTACATCATGATGACCGGCGTCTGGTGCGGGAACTTCGTGACGAAGTTGCGCCGGCGGAACGCCGCCGGATCCATGCCGATCTCGCGCGCCGCCGCTTCCACCAGCCGCTCGACGACGAAGGTCGCCTCGGGCCGGCCCGCGCCGCGATAGGCGTCGACGGGAGCGGTGTTGGTGTAGACCGCGTCCACCTCGGCATAGATGTTCGGGATGGCGTATTGGCCCGACAGCAGCGTGGCGTAGAGATAGGTCGGCACCGACGAGGCGAAGGTCGACAGGTACGCGCCCATGTTGGCGATGGTCTTGACCCTGAGGCCGGTGATCCGGCCCTCCGCGTCGGTGGCGAGCTGCGCCCGCGTGACGTGGTCGCGGCCATGCGCCACGCAGAGGAACTCCTCGGTCCGGTCGGCGGTCCACTTCACGGGACGGCCGCACTTGCGCGCCGCCCAGACGCAGACCGTCTCCTCGGCGTAGATGAAGATCTTCGAGCCGAAGCCGCCGCCGACGTCCGGCGCGATGACCCGGAGCTTGTGCTCCGGCGCGATGCCGACGAAGGCGGAGAGCACGAGCCGCGCCACGTGCGGATTCTGGCTCGTCGTGTAGAGCGTCAGGGCGTCGTTGCCGGAATCGTATTCGCCGACCGCCGCCCGCGGCTCCATGGCGTTGGGCACGAGGCGGTTGTTGACGATCTCGAGGGTGGTGACGTGCTTGGCCGCCTTGAAGGCCGCCTCCGTCGCCGCCTTGTCGCCGATGTGCCAGTCATAGACCGTGTTGTTCGGCGCCTCGGAATGGACCTCCGGGCCGCCCTGCGCCTTGGACGTGTCGGCGTTCGCCGGCAGCACGCCGTAGTCGACGACGATGGCCTCGGCCGCATCCTTGGCCTGGGAGAGCGTGTCGGCGATCACCACGGCCACGTGGTCGCCAACGTAGCGGACCTTGCCCTGGGCGAGGATCGGGTGCGGGCCGGCGCGCATCGGCGTGCCGTCCTTGGAATGGATCATCCAGCCGCAGATGAGGCCGCCGACCTTGTCGGCGGCGACGTCCTCGCCGGTGTAGATCGCGACGACGCCGGGCATCGTCTTCGCCCGCGAGATGTCGATGCCCTTGAGCGTCGCATGGGCGTGCGGCGAGCGCAGGAAATAGGCGTGCGCCTGGCCGGGGCGGTTGATGTCGTCGGTATACTGGCCCTTGCCGGTGATGAAGCGGTGGTCTTCCTTGCGCCGGACGGCGGCACCGATCGCGGTGACTGTCATGGACGATCCTCCCTCAGGACGTCGGATGGAAGGGAAAAGGCTGCGGATGCGGCTGTTGGCGCCGCTTACTCCGCCGCCTGGCGCGCGGGGGCCGAACCGGTCATCGCCTGGGCGCCGGCCTCAACCGCCTTGACGATGTTGTGGTAGCCCGTGCAGCGGCAGATGTTGCCCTCGAGCTCCTCGCGGATCGTCGCCTCGTCCACCGCGCCCTTGCGGTTCACGATGTCGACGGCGGCCATGATCATGCCCGGGGTGCAGAAGCCGCACTGCAGGCCGTGATGCTCGCGGAAGGCCTCCTGCATCGGGTGCAGCTTACCGTCCTTGGCGAGGCCCTCGATGGTCACGACATCGGCGCCCTGGCACTGCACCGCGAAGGTCGTGCAGGACTTCACCGCCTTGCCGTCCACATGGACGACGCAGGCGCCGCACTGCGAGGTGTCGCAGCCGATATGGGTGCCCGTCAGGTGCAGGTTTTCGCGCAGCATCTGCACCAGCAGCGTGCGCGCATCGACGTCGGCCGTCACCGGTCGTCCGTTGACCGTCAGGGTCACCGTCGGCATGAGCGTTCCTCCTCACATTCGATCAAAACAGGCGCCTACGGGATTGTTTTTGTCTTCGCCGCCGGCTCCCGCACCGCAAACGGCCTGTTTTCGGCGGGAATTGCAGTTTGGACCCGTTCTCAACGGAGCGTCAAGCTGGAACCTTACCAGGGTGCAGGCCCGCCCCGCATCGCGCCCATCCCCCCCTGCCCCGTTGCAATGTCACGAGGCTCCCCTAGTCTCTCGCGCCACCCTTGCCGCAGGAGAGCCTCCATGCCCCGCTTCACCACCTCCGACGGCCTGTCGCTGCGCTACGAGGATACCGGCGGCGACAAGCCGGCGCTCATCCTGTCCAATTCGCTCGGCACGCGCCTGGAGATGTGGCAGCCGCAGATGGCGGCCTTCACCGACGCCTTCCGCGTCGTGCGCTACGACAAGCGCGGCCATGGCGAGAGTGAATTGCGCGTCGGTCCGACGAGCTTCGCCCGCCTCACCCTCGACGCCGTCGAGCTCCTCGACCATCTCGGCATCGCGAAGGCCGACTGGTGCGGCCTCTCCATGGGCGGCATGAGCGGCATGTGGGCCGGCACGCACCATGCCGGCCGCTTCGGCCGCCTCGTGCTGTGCAACACCGGCGCCGGGATGCCGACCCCCGACATGTGGAACCAGCGCATCGCCACCGTGAAGCGCGACGGCCTGAAGCCGCTCATCCCGACCATCGTCGACCGCTGGTTCACCAAGCGCTTCCAGCAGGCCGACCCGAAGGCGGTCGCCCGCATCGTCGCCATGCTGGAGACGACGCCGCCCGAGGGCTACGCCGCCTGCTCGGCCGCCATCCGCGACATGGACCAGCGCGAATCGATCCGCTCGATCCGCCTGCCGACGCTGGTGATCTCCGGCACCCATGACGGCTCGACCCCGCCGGAGAAGGGCCGCGAGATCGCCGCCGCCATCCCGGGCGCCCGCTATGTCGAGCTCGACGCGGCGCACCTGTCCAACATCGAGCAGGAACAGGCCTTCACCGACACGGTGATGGCATTCCTGCGGCCGTAAAGGGCTGCGCGACGCGCCGCCTCACCGTCATGGCCGGGCTTGTCCCG
>LNFH01000377.1 GCA_001464235.1 Rhizobiales bacterium Ga0077556
CCGGACCAGCCGCTGAAGGATCATCGCCATGGACGAAAAAGACCGCTTCGAAAAAGGCCTCGCGGTGCGCCGCGCCGTGCTGGGCGATGCCCATGTCGACCGCTCGCTCGCAGGCCGCGACGGCTTTTCCGGCGAGTTCCAGGACTTCATCACCCGCTACGCCTGGGGCGAGATCTGGACCCGCCCCGGCCTCGAGCGCAAGACGCGCAGCTTCCTGGTGCTCGCCATCTGCGCCTCGCTCGGCCGCTGGGAGGAGTTCCGCCTGCACTGCCGCGCCTCCTTCTCCAACGGCGTCACCACCGACGACATCAAGGAGGTGATCCTGCAGATCGCCGTCTATGCCGGCGTCCCCGCCGCCAACACGGCGATGAAGGAGGCGAAGGAGGTCTTCGCCGAGCTCGGCATCAAGACCTGAAGCTCAGGCCACCACCGGGCGCTCGATATCCGCATAGATCTCAACCAGGTTCCCGTCGGGATCGCGGAAGAACAGCGTCCGGTGTCCGAAGCTCTGGTCGGTCGGCGGCTCGACCAGCGTGATGCCGTTCCGCACGAGTTCGGCGGCGCAGCGGTCGACATCCGCAACCGAGACCTTGAAGGCGAGTTGCAACGAGGCACTGCCCGGCGGCGTCGGCTTGTCGCCGGCCACGCGCGATGGTCTGGCAAGGGTCAGGATGTTGCCGCCTACCCGGTATTCGATCCAGTTCGGCGCGAGTACCCGGTCGACGGCGAAGCCCATGATTCGGCCGTAGAAGTCGCGCATCGCATCCATGTCGCGCACGAGGATGACGGTGTAGTCGATGGCCTTGATGCTGCTGAAGGGCGACGACGGATCCGCGACGCTCATGGCGATCTCCCGGAATGACCTGCGCCCGCAGGATAGCGCGGCAGAGCTCGCCCCGCTTCCCCCCTCAGCGCGGGATCGGCCGGTACGCCCTGTCGAAATAGGCCAGTGCCGGCCCCGCGGGACCGATTCTCACCGCCTCCACCTGACCGATGAGGATGTGGTGCGTCGCCATGGCGCGCATTTCCACGAGACGGCAGTCGAAGGTGACGAGAGCCGTTTCCAGCGTCGGCGCACCGGTGGCGAGGGGCGCCCAGGTGCCCTCGGAAAAGCGCTCGGCCCCCGCATGGCCGCGGCGGCCTGCGAAGGTCTCCGCCAGGCCCTCGGCGCCGGCCGGCAGGGCGTTGACGGCGAAGACGCCGTTGCTGGCGATCAGGGCGCCGTTGACCGACTTGCGGTTGAGGCAGACCAGGAGGGTCGGCGGTTCGTCCGAGACGGAAGCGACGGCGATGGGACCTGCGGTGGTGATCACGTGGACATGACCGGCGACGTGCGCCATGCCGTCGCGATAGGCCTGCGGGGAGGCCGCGCGCACTCCCGGAATCATCGAGCGGCTGGCTCCGCCATCCATGCACAATCCTCTGTGTCCCGAGAGGTATAGGCCCGACCCGGCTCCGGAGCCAACCTCCGGCGGTGAATTCTCGGTGATTAAGGTTGAGAGCCGGCGTGTGAATAAAGCCCACGCCGCCATTGTGACTTCTCCGGACGCTTGCTACCGATAGGCCGTCGGCTTCGCCGCATGGACCGCCCGCAGAGGTGGCCGGCGCCGCAGACCGTCACGGCGCTATCCCGCGCCGGAGGGGAACATGGGAAGGTGACGGCATGGAAGTCTTCTTCCAGCAGCTGATCAATGGCGTCACGCTCGGATCGATCTACGGTCTCATCGCCATCGGCTACACGATGGTGTTCGGCATCATCGGCATGGTGAACTTCTCCCATGGCGACGTCTTCATGGTCTCGACCTTCATCGCGCTCATCGCGCTGATGATCCTCACCACCTGGCTCGGCGTCGGGTCCATCCTCATCGCCCTGATGATCGTGCTGATCGTCGCCATGGTCTTCACCTCGCTGGTCAGCTGGACCATCGAGCGGGTCGCCTACCGGCCGCTGCGCGGGTCCTTCCGCCTCGCCCCGCTGATCTCCGCCATCGGCATGTCGATCGTCCTGTCCAACTTCGTCCAGGTCGCCCAGGGCCCGCGCAACAAGGCCATCGACCCCATCCTCAACAACGTCTTCGTGCTCTCCGCCGCCGGCGGCTACCAGGTCACGCTGTCCTACAAGCAGATCCTCATCGTCGTGGTCACGGCGGCGCTCCTCGCCGTGTTCTGGTGGGTGGTCGCCAAGACGCCGCTCGGGCGGGCCCAGCGCGCCTGCGAGCAGGACCGCAAGATGGCGGCGCTCCTCGGCGTCGACGTCGACCGCACCATCTCCATCACCTTCGTCATGGGCGCGGCGCTCGCCGCCGTCGCCGGCACGCTCTACCTCGTCTATTACGGCGTGGTGAACTTCTCCGACGGCTTCACGCCGGGGGTGAAGGCCTTCACCGCCGCGGTGCTCGGCGGCATCGGCTCGCTGCCCGGCGCCGTGCTCGGCGGCCTCCTGATCGGCCTCATCGAGGTGTTCTGGTCGGCCTATTTCTCGGTCGAGTACAAGGACGTCGCCGCCTTCTCCATCCTCGCGATCGTGCTGATCTTCATGCCTCAGGGCATCCTCGGCCGTCCCGACGTCGAGAAGGTCTGACGCCGTGGCCATGCCCCTGGACACCGCACCGGCCGCCCCCTCCCCCGTGGCCCGCGCCATGAAGGACGCGCTCTTCGCCGCCATCATCGCGGTCGGCGTCTTCGGCCCCCTGCTCGCCTTCAAGACGACGCAGGACATGCAGAACCGGCTCATCGTCGAGCCGCGCTGGGACCTGCTCGCCGTCGTCGTGCTGCTGGTCTGGGCCGGCCGCTTCCTGCTCTCCCTGTGGCGGTCCCGGGTCCAGCCCGAGACGACGGCCGCCATCGGGTCGCACCTCCTCTGGGGCCTGGTCCCGCCCACCGTCCGGGTCGTGATCCGCAACGGCCTGCCGCCGGCGGCCCTCGTCGCCCTCTTCGTCTATCCGATGATGATCCTGTCGCTCACCGGGGGCTCCGGTGCGCTGAAATGGATCGACAATTTCGGCATCCAGATCCTCATCTACGTGATGCTGGCCTGGGGCCTGAACATCGTCGTCGGCCTCGCCGGCCTGCTCGACCTCGGCTACGTCGCCTTCTACGCGGTCGGTGCCTATGCCTATGCCCTCATCGCCACCAAGGTGATCCCGGCGACCTTCCCCGGCCTCGGCGTCTGGGCCTTCTGGATCTGCCTGCCCATCGCCGGCATCCTCGCCGCCTTCTGGGGGGTGCTGCTCGGCTTCCCGGTCTTGCGATTGCGCGGAGACTATCTCGCCATCGTGACGCTGGCCTTCGGCGAGATCATCCGCCTCGTCCTGATCAACTGGACCGCCTTCTCCAACGGCTACGAGGGCATCTCGACGATCCCCCGGCCCTCCTTCTTCGGCATTCCCTTCAACGCCTCGGATTCGGGCTTCGCGGCGCGGTTCGGCTTCGAGTTCTCGCCCGTCCACCGCACCATCTTCCTCTACTACGTCATCGTCTGCCTCGCCCTCCTCACCGCCTGGGTGTCGAACCGCCTGCGCAAGCTGCCCGTAGGCCGCGCCTGGGAGGCCCTGCGCGAGGACGAGATCGCCTGCCGCTCCCTCGGCATCAACACGGTCAACACCAAGCTCACCGCCTTCGCCATCGGCGCCATGTTCGGCGGCTTCGCCGGCTCCTTCTTCGCCGCGCGCCAGGGCTTCATCTCGCCGGAGAGCTTCACCTTCATGGAATCGGCGGTGATCCTCGCCATCGTCGTCCTCGGCGGCATGGGCTCGCTCATCGGAACCGCCATCGCCGCCGTCGCCATGATCGGCGGCACCGAACTCCTGCGCGAGCTCGACTGGCTGAAGGCCATCTTCGGCAACGACTTCGACCCGGCCCAGTACCGCATGCTCATCTTCGGCCTCGCCATGGTCGCCATCATGGTGTGGAAGCCGCGCGGCTTCGTTTCCACGCGCATGCCCACCGCCTTCCTGAAGAGCCGCCGGGCCGTGTCCTCCGCCCACGTGAAGGAGGGTCACGGGTGAGCGAGGCCATCCTGTCCGTCGAACATCTGACCATGCGCTTCGGCGGCCTCATCGCCGTCAACGACCTCTCCTTCGAGGCGCGCCGCGGCGAGATCACCGCCGTCATCGGGCCCAACGGCGCCGGCAAGACCACGGTCTTCAACTGCATCACCGGCTTCTATAAGCCGAGCCAGGGGCGCATCACCATGCGCCACGCCGACGGGCGCACCCATCTCCTGGAACGCCTGCCCGACTTCCGCATCGCCCAGGTTGCGAAGGTCGCGCGCACCTTCCAGAACATCCGCCTCTTCTCCGGCATGACCGTGCTGGAGAACCTGCTGGTGGCCCAGCACAACCCGCTGATGAGCGCCTCCGGCTGGTCGATCGGCGGCATCCTCGGCCTGCCCTCCTATGGCCGCGCCGAGCGCCAGGCCATCGAGAAGGCGGCCTACTGGCTCGACAAGTGCGGCCTCACCGACCGCGCCGACGATCCCGCCGGCGACCTCTCCTACGGACCGCAGCGCGCCCTCGAGATCGCCCGCGCCATGTGCACCGAGCCCGAGCTCCTCTGCCTCGACGAGCCGGCGGCCGGCCTCAACCCGCGCGAGAGCCTGGTGCTCAACGACCTGCTGCGCTTCATCCGCAAGGAGCACGGCACCTCGCTCCTGCTCATCGAGCACGACATGAGCGTCGTCATGGAGATTTCCGACCACGTCGTCGTCCTCGACTACGGCATCAAGATCTCGGACGGCGCGCCGGCGGCCGTGCGCGAGGACCCCAAGGTCATCGCCGCCTATCTCGGCGTCGACGATTCCGAGGTCGAGAAGGTCGAGGCGGAGGTGGGGCTGTGACGGCGCTGCTGACCGCCCGCGGCGTCGAGACCTTCTACGGCGCCATCCAGGCCCTCAAGGGCATCGACATCGACGTCGCCAAGGGCGAGATCGTCACGCTGATCGGCGCCAACGGCGCCGGCAAGTCGACGCTGATGATGACCATCTGCGGCAGTCCCCAGGCCCGCCGCGGCTCCATCGTCTACGACGGCCAGGACATCACGCGGCTGCCGACCCACCAGATCATGCGCATGGGCATCGCCCAGTCGCCCGAGGGCCGGCGCATCTTCCCGCGCATGTCGGTCTACGAGAACCTCCAGATGGGGGCGACGCTCACCGATCCCGCCCATTTCGCCGACGACCTCGACAAGGTCTTCGCCCTCTTCCCCCGCCTGAAGGAGCGGCGCGAGCAGCGCGGCGGCACGCTCTCCGGCGGCGAACAGCAGATGCTCGCCATCGCCCGCGCCCTGATGAGCCGGCCGAAGCTGCTGCTGCTCGACGAGCCCTCCCTCGGCCTCGCCCCGCTCATCGTCGCCGGCATCTTCAACGCCATCCGCGAACTGAACCGGCAGGAGGGCCTCACCGTCTTCCTGGTCGAGCAGAACGCCTATCACGCGCTGAAGCTCGCCCATCGCGGCTACGTGCTGGTCAACGGCGCCGTCACCATGCAGGGCACGGGCAAGGAGCTGCTCGCCCGCGAGGAGGTCCGCGCCGCCTATCTCGAGGGAGGGCGGCACTGATGCAGGGCATTCTCTACGAGGAGCCGTCCATCTGGCTGTTCCTGCTGGTCACGCTGGTCCTCGGCGGCTGGCTCGCCGTGATGACGGGCCGCGCCTGCGCGCAGACCTGGCGCGGCATCCCTGAGACGGTCGCCTACCTGCTCATCCTCGGCCTCGCCGTGCGCTTCGCCCACTTCGCGCTGTTCGAGGGCACGCTTTTGTCGCTGCGCTACTACATCGTCGACACCGTCATCGTCACCGCCATCGGCCTCGTGTCCTGGCGCGCCACGCGCGCCGACCAGATGGTCCACCAGTACTGGTGGCTCTACCAACGCACCGGCCCCCTCACCTGGGCTGAACGGCCGGTCCCGCTGTCCTCCCCTCCGGAAAAACCCCGATGACGCATCGGGCGCGTCCGGACGGGCTGACAAGTCGCACGAAAGGGTGTTCGATCCCTTCCCAAGGGCGGCTTCGCCGTCCCCCGCGAAGGTTCGTGCCCCTCGTGACCCCTCCAGGGAAGGATGAGACATGAAGACCAAACTCCTCGCCGGGCTGACGCTCGGCCTCGGTCTCGCACTGGCGGTTCCCGCCCAGGCGCAGATCCGTCTCGGTGTCGCCGGTCCGATCACCGGCCCGAACGCCTCCTTCGGCGCGCAGCTGCGCCAGGGTGTCGAACAGGCGGTGGAAGACATCAACGCTGCCGGCGGCATTCTCGGCCAGCGCATCCAGCTCTCGGTCGGTGACGACGTCTCCGATCCCCGCCAGGGCGTGAGCGTCGCCAACAAGTTCGTCGGCGACGGCGTCAAGTTCGTCGTCGGCCACTTCAACTCGGGCGTCTCGATCCCCTCCTCCGAGGTCTATGCCGAGAACGGCATCGTCGCCATCACCCCGGCCTCGACCAACCCGCGCTACACCGAGCGCGGCCTCTGGAACGTCTTCCGCACCTGCGGCCGCGACGACCAGCAGGGCGCCGTCGCCGGCGCCTATCTCGCCCGTCAGTTCGCCGGCAAGCGCGTCGCCATCGTCCACGACAAGACGACCTACGGCAAAGGCCTCGCCGACGAGACGCAGAAGGCGATGAACGCCGCCGGCCTCAAGGAGGTCATCTACGAAGGCGTCAACACCGGCGAGAAGGACTTCTCGGCGCTCATCTCCAAGCTCAAGGCGGCCAATGTCGACGTCGTCTACTGGGGCGGCCTGCACACCGAGGGCGGCCTGATCGTCCGCCAGATGCGCGACCAGGGCGTCAGCGCCCCGCTCATGTCGGGTGACGGCATCGCCGACAACGAGTTCGCCGCCATCGCCGGCCCCGGCGCCGTCGGCACGCTCATGACCTTCCCGCCGGACCCGCGCAACCGTCCCGAGGCCCGTGCGGTCGTCGAGAAGTTCCGCACCGCCCGTCGCTTCGAGCCGCAGGCCTACACGCTCTACAGCTACGCCGCCGTGCAGATCTTCCAGCAGGCGGCGGTCGCCACCAACTCGGTCGACCCCAAGAAGATCGCCGAGTTCATGCGCACCGGCCATGTCTTCAAGACGGTGATCGGCGACATCTCCTACGACAAGAAGGGTGACATCACCCGCGCCGACTACGTCATGTACACCTGGCGCGCCGGCCCGGACGGCAAGGTCTCCTACTTCGAGAACCCGACCACCAACTGATCCTCGCTCCCGACGGAGCGCGAAAGAGGAAGCCCGCCCGGATCGCTTCGGGCGGGCTTTTCTTTTCGGCGTGCGCCGGGGCCGTCAGTTCGTCAGGCGCAGGCGGCTGATGTGGTTGCCGATCTCGTCGAAGGCGTTGGTCAGCGCCTGGTCGGAATCGGCGACCAGCGCCATGGCCGGGGTCGAGGCGCACTGCTGCAGGATGCTGCGGGCGTTGGCGTCGGTGACATAGAAGGCCACCGTGTAGATCTGGATGCCCGCCGCCTTGGCGTTGGCGCAGGCGGTCAGCGTCTTCTCGTTCATCTTGGCGACGATGTCGGCCTTGTTGCTCGAGGTGGTGCCGAGCCGGCCCGCCGCCGAGAAGCCGTAGGCCGAATAGAACGAGCCGTTCATCGTCGGCAGGCCGATCGCGTCGTTCGCGCCGTCGGTCATCATCACCATGATCTTGCGGTTCTGCGTGTCGGTGTAGGCGCGCCCCTCCGTGAACGGCGGATCTGGCGACAGCGTCCGCCAGCCCCACATCACCGCCTCGTGCAGGTTGGTGCCGCCATAGGCCGGCATCCCCGCGAGGGCCGTCGCCAGCGTCGTCTGACTGTGGGTCAGCGGGATGATCGGATTGGAATCGCACAGCTGGTTCGGCCCGCGCCGCGTGCCGTTGGCGAGCGACTGGTCGGGCGTCGCGCCGTTGTACTTGCAGACGCGCTGCTGGCGGGCGAGCGCGCCGGTGCCGAGCCCCGACTGGCAGGTGCCGTCGGATATGTAGCTGTTGTAGAAGCCGGACCAGACGCCCTCGTCGGGCTCGTCGGGCGCGAAGCTCGGCACGAAGAGCGTCGCGGCGTTGCCGGAGGTCGGCGGCGTGTCCGTCACGTCGTGCGGCGAGGGCCGCGCCTCGACGCAGCCGCCCCAGCTGACGCCGTGCATCTGCGAATACAGCTGCAGCCGTTTGGCCGGGGTCGCGAAATTCTCATTGTGGATGGGCGACTGGCCCTGGCTGTCGATCCAGCTCGCGTCGGAATTCGTCGCGCCCACGTTGACCATGGAGGCGAAGGGGACGACGGCGACCTTGGTGTCGCCGGCCATGTAGGCCATGTCGAGGACCTTGCGGGCGAGGTCCGCCGAGGCCGTTCGCAGCGTGGTGATGCGCGACCCTGCCATGGAGCCGGAATTGTCGAGGACGAGGGCCACCTCGAGGAAGGCGCGGCCGAGCTGCGAGGACGACGCCGCCCCGATCGGAATGGTGGAAATGCCGACCACCGGCAGGAGATAGGGCTGATAGGCATAGGTCGCCCGCGACTGCACCGACCGTGCCGCGACGTTGAGCGTGACGGTGACGCTGACCTGGCTCGCGAAGTCGATGTTGCCCGCAAGATGCTTCATCACGAGCTGGGTGATCTGCGCCTCGGTCGAGTTGGCGGTCACGGAGCGTGTCGCGGCGAGCGTCGCCACGTCCAGCGCGTTCTGCAGGCGCGCCTGCTGGCCCGAGGCCCGGGTGTAATCGACTGCGCCGCCGACCATGCCCATCAGGGGCACGAGGGCCACGGCGAACATCGCGGAAACGCCTGCAGCCCGGTCGGCATGCAAACGCCGCACGGCGCGGCGGATCATGTTGCGGGCGGATGGCCGTTGCGGCCTCTCCATCGAAGACATGTTTCCCACCATCCTGGCTGGTTCGCGAAGACTCCTGCCTCGCTTGCGCCCATTGCGGTGGGTTTGTCCTAAAATTTCTGTAAAAATTGCCGTGTCTTGATGGCACAAGGCCTGCGCGAGTGACGTAGCGTAAATAAAGACTGACCAGAATACCGTTCAGCCAATAGCCCCAAGGGCAGGAAAGGTCTCGAGCAGCCAGAAGGCCACCGTCGACATCTGCCCGGTGAGGAAGGCGAGCCCGGTGAGCACCAGAAGCCCGCCCATCACCATCTCGACCACCCGCAGCCGGCCGCGGATGGAGGCGGCAAACCGTAGGAAGGGCTTGATGGCGAAGGCGGCGAGGACGAAGGGGATGCCGAGGCCGAGCGAATAGACCGCCAGCAGCAGGGCCCCCTTGTGCAGGGTCATCTCCGAGGCCGCCACCGCCAGGATCGCCGCCAGCACCGGGCCGATGCAGGGCGTCCAGCCGAAGGCGAAGGCGAGGCCCATGAGATAGGCCCCGGTCGGGCCGGCCCTGGGCGGGGCCATGTCGATCTTCGCCTGGCGGTAGAGCAGAGGAATGCGGAACAGGCCGAGGAAATGCAGGCCCATGACGATGATCAGCACGCCCGCCACCATCGACAGGGTGCCGGAATAGATGCGCACGTAGTGGCCGATGAGCGAGGCCGAGGCGCCCATGGCGACGAAGACCGTGGAGAAGCCGGCGACGAAGACGAGGGCGAGCAGCACGGCGCGGCGGACCAGGGCCGGGTTCGCCTCCGCCTCGGCGAGGTCGTCCAGCGTCGCGCCGGTGAGATAGACGAGGTAGGGCGGCACCAGCGGCAGCACGCAGGGCGACAGGAAGCTCACGAGCCCCGCGAGCAGGGCCGCGGTGAGGGTGACGTCAGGCATTCCGATTTCGCCCCGTTCGCGGCCGCCGCCGCACGTCGTTCATTCACGGCTGTCTATATGTGCGGCGGACCCGACGGAAGCGTTGACTTGCCCCAATCGCAGAGGCGTGATGCCGCGTGAT
>LNFH01000378.1 GCA_001464235.1 Rhizobiales bacterium Ga0077556
GGGAGAGGGGGAGAGCGGCAAGCCGAGGGGTCTCTACCCCCTCTCCCGGCGCTCCGCGCCAACCTCTCCCCGCCGGGGAGAGGTGAAGGAGGCGGAACCCGCGGCGGCCTGCCCCATCTGCCGCCCGTCATCCCCGGCCGAGCGCAGCGAGGGGAAGGGGATCCAGGAGTTACAGGGCAAAACCCATCCCTACACGACGTCTGCAGCTCAGACGGTGGTGCATGTCGGCGCCTGGACCCCCTTCCCTCGGCCTGCGGCCTCGCCGGAGGTGACGGACTGAAACTCCGACGCGAGGGCAAGGGCACGAAGGCGCGGACCGCGTTGCAAGGCACCCCCTCACCTCTCCCCGGCGGGGAGAGGTCGACGAGCGCAGCGAGGCGGGTGAGGGGGAGAGCGGCAAGCCGAAGGATCTCCACCCCCTCTCCCGGCCTTCGGCTGACCTCTCCCCGCCGGGGAGAGGTGAAGGGGCGGCGGAACCCGCGGCGGCCCAGCGAACGCCCGCGGCGACGAGCATGGGCCCTGGACGGCCGCCCCCCCCAACCTACCCGCTCAGTCCGTCATCCCGGTCCAGCGCAGTGAGGGGAAGGGAATCCAGGGGTCGAAGCTCGACCCCCCTCACACCGCCGGCAGGCGCAGCACCGCCCGCAAGCCGCCGAGGGGGGCGGCGTCGAGGCGCAGGCTCCCCTCGTAGAGGCCGGCGAGTTCGGCGACGATGGACAGGCCGAGGCCGGAGCCCGGCTTGGTCTCGTCGAGGCGGCGGCCGCGCAGGCCGACCGCCTCGCGCTCCGCGGGCGTCAGGCCGGGCCCGTCGTCGTCCACGGTGACGCAGAAGAAGGCGCGGTCGGCGGAGGTCGGGCTCTGCTCGCGCTCGGCGGAGACGACGACGCGGCCGGCGGCCCACTTGCAGGCGTTGTCGACGAGGTTGCCGACCATCTCCTCGAGGTCGTTGCGCTCGCCGCGGAACATGACCTCCTGCGGCACCGCCGCGGTGACGTCGAGGTCGCGGTCGCGGTGGACCTTCTGGAGGGTGCGGGCGAGGCTGCCGACGACCTCCGCCACCGGCACCACCGTGGTGGCGACCCGCGCCCGCGCCGCCGCGCGTGCCCGGTCGAGGTGGTGGTTGACCTGGTCGCGCATCACCCGCGTCTGTTCGGCGACCTTGAGCGCGAGGGCGTCGTCGCGGCCCGCCGCCTCGTTCTGGATGACGGAAAGCGGCGTCTTCAACGCATGGGCGAGATTGCCGACATGGGTGCGCGAGCGCTCGACGATCTCGCGGTTCGAGTCGATCAGGGCGTTCACCTCGCGGGCCAGCGGCCCGATCTCGACGGGGAAATCGCCCTCCAGATGCTCCTGCTCGCCGGCGCGGATGGCGGTGAGCCCGCCGACGAGGCGCTGCAGCGGCGCGAGGCCGACCCGCACCTGCAGGAGCGCCGAGACGCCCATGCCGACGGCGAGCATCAGGAGCGTCGCCACCAGGATCAGGTTGAAGCCGCGGACGGTCGAGAGGATGTCGTCGGCGGGGCCGGCGACGACGATGGTGAAGTCGCCGTCCTCGCCGAGCTCGACGATGCGTTCGACGGCGCGCAGTCGCACCCCGTTCGGTGCCTCGATATAGCCCTCGCGCGAGCGCGTCGGCCCGTCGGCCGCGGCCTCCGGGCCGAGGGTCGCGAGGCGGCCGTCGAAGAGCGAGCGCGAGGCGCGCACCTCGTTGCGGCCGGCATCGGTGCGCACGATCTGCCAGTACCAGCCGGACTGCGGCAGCTCGAACAGCGGCTCGCCGAGATTGGCGCCGACGACGATGGTGGGATCGTCCACCGCGCCGGCGATGTCGGCGATGAGGAGCTTCACATAGACCTGGATGCGGCGGTCGAAGCCGCGCTCCACGGCGGTGCGGTTGACCGCCGCCAGCACGATGCCGGTGACCGTCAGCAGCACGACCGCGAAGGTGAGGGCGAGCAGGAACAGGCGCCGCGCCAGCGACGGCGCGCGGGGCGCGGCGGCCACGTCAGGGGCTCGCGGCGGGCTGCGTCGGCGGCTGGAGGATGTAGCCGAGGCCCCTCACCGTCTGGATGACCTCGACGCCGAGCTTCTTGCGCAGGCGGCCGATGAAGACCTCGATGGTGTTGGAATCGCGGTCGAAATCCTGGTCGTAGATGTGCTCGACCAGCTCCGTGCGGGAGACCACCTTGCCCTGCTGGTGCATGAGGTAGGCGAGCAGGCGGTATTCGTGGGAGGTCAGCTTGACCGGATTGCCGTCCACGGTGACGCGGCCGGCGCGGGCGTCGAGGCGCACCGGGCCGCAGTTGAAGTCGTTGGTGGCCTGGCCGGCGACGCGGCGCAGAAGGGCGCGCAACCGGGCCAGAACCTCCTCCATGTGGAAAGGCTTGGCGACATAGTCGTCGGCGCCGGCGTCGAAGCCCTGCACCTTGTCGGACCAGCGGTCGCGGGCGGTGAGAATCAGCACCGGCATGGTGCGGCCGGAGCGGCGCCATTGCTCGAGCACGGAGATGCCGTCCATCTTGGGCAGGCCGATGTCGAGGACCACGGCGTCGTAGGGCTCGCTGTCGCCGAGATAGTAGCCCTCCTCGCCGTCGAAGGCCTTGTCGACGACATAGCCGGCATCGGTCAAAGCGGTGGTGATCTGCCGGTTGAGATCCGGATCGTCCTCGACGACGAGCAGGCGCAAGGGAAGGTCTCCTGAGGTCTGGCGGAAAGACTAGCGCACCTGGACGATCTGGCCGCTCGTCGCGTCGATGCGCACGCGCATGACCTTGCCATGCCGGGCGACCACTGTCAGCAGGTAGACGAGCTGGTTGCCGGCCCGGCAGAGCCGCGCATTGATGACCTCGCCGCGGTGCTCCGGCCTCAGCCCCCGCTGCGCCTGCGCCAGCGGGATGGCCTGGCCGTCGGCGATGGCGGCCCGCCGCTCGGCCGGCGACAGGCACGTCATCTGCGCGAGCGCCGGCCCGGCGCAGACCGCCAGGGCAAGAGCGAGCGCGGAGGTGCGGGCGAGGGTCATGGGGGATCGTGGCCGGAATGAAGGCGTCACGCTAGTGGGCCGGGCTGAACCCCGGATGAATGGCCGTTCAGATCGGCGTGAACGGGGTTACCGGGTCAGCTTCGTGCTGGCGAGGACGCGGAAGACGATGGCGCCGGCGAAGCTGACGCCCGTCGCGGCCTGGAGCAGCGCCTCGGTGAGCGCGCCCTGGTCGATGAGCTGGGTCTCGACGCCGAACACCGAGGCGACGAGGCAGGAGAGGCCGACGAGGCTGGACCAGACGGTGCGGCTGGCGAGGATCGGCTTGAGGGTCGAGAGGTCGGACATGGTCGGTCTCCAGGGCTGATGTGACGGGATGGCGGCCGGCCGTCAGAGGACGAGCACGGCGTCGAGGGCATGGCCCGGACCGGCGACCGCCGAGACCTGGGCGATGGAGAGGTGCAGCGCCGCCTGGGGCGCGCCGAAATCCGCGACCTCCTCGGCGGCGGGGTAGAGATGGGCCGGCGCGGCGGTCTCGACGATGCGTAGCGGCGCGCCGTCGGCCGCACGGATGGTGAGGCGATAGCGCTCGGCCGCCTCGCCGAGGCCGACCTCCGCCACGTCCCAGCCGTCGCCGCCGAGGCGGGTGCGGCGGATCCATGCGATGCGGATCCCCTCCGCCTCGCGCCGCGCCCGGGCATGGACCGGCGCGAAGGGGGTGAGCGCCGTCAGGTCGGCGGTGGCCTCCACCTCCGCAACCGCGGGATCGGCGGCGAGCAGCACGGACGAGCCGATCCGGTAGCGGAACGGTCGGCCCAGGAGGTCGAGCCCGCTGCCCAGCGGAACCAGCGGCCCGTCGAGCACGACGACGACCGCCCCCGGCGGCACCGGGCCGGTGAGATGTTCCGTGCCGCGCTGGCCACGGATGAGGCGCGACAGCGCATAGGTGCGGGCCGCCACCAGGACCGCGTCGCGGAACTGCAGCACCTCCCAGCCGCCGTCGGGATGGGCGAGCGCCAAGGCATTGGCGCCGCCGAGCACCGCCGTCTCCGGCTGGCCGGCGAGCGCGCCGGCGACGAGTTCGACCATGAGCGAGGCGCTGCGGTCCCAGCGCCAGGGCCGCCCGGCGCCGAGGGCGGACAAGGTGCGGCCCATCAACGAGGGACGCTCCAGCGTGCCGATGGCTTCGTCGCCGATCCCCTCGCCGCCGCGCCAGACCGTATAGGGTCCGCGCCAGGGGTCGGCGGCGGCGGCGCACCAGGCGAGCGGCACCGGCTCGGCTTCGCTCAGCGGCGGCAGGGCGAGGATGGCGACCGCGGGCTTGCCCGTGCCGGCCGGCCCGTCATAGGCACGCCGGTCGGACCGGAGGCGGCGCGCCCGGACCGGCGGGGCGAGGCTCTCGGCCTCGGCGCGACGCATCAGCCCGCCTTCCAGGGCGGTGAGGCGGAAGGCCGCCGGGCCCTCCGCACCCGTGACCGTCACCGCATCGCCGGGCTCGAGGCGCAGCGCCGAGGGCGGCAGGGCGAAGGCCGCCCTGTCGCGGCCGGCCCAGAGCCGGTGCAGCAGCGCCTCGCCCCGCAGGGCCATCTCGCCGGGATCGGCGGCGGCGGAGAGCGACAGGCCGGAGACGCGGCGCCCGCCGCCGGCGATGCGCCGGCTGGTGACGGCGGTGGCGCGGAAGTCGGCGTCGGTCTCGGCGAAGGCGATGGAGAGCTCCGCCGGCAGGTCGGATGGCGCTCCTCCTCGTCGACGAGCCCGTCGGTCGACAGGCTCGCCACCGGCGGGGCGGGACCGCCGAGGAGCGTCAGCCCGTCGCCGCGCTCCACCGCCTCGACGCCGAAGGCGCGGGCGAGGCCCTCCAGCGCGTCGCGGGCGCTCATCGGCCGGTCGATGGAGAAACCGTCGAGGACGCCCTCCACCGTTCCGGCCTCGACCGCGGCCACTCCGTAGTCCGCCATCACCGCCCGCATGAGGTCGCCGACGGGGGCAGCGCCCAGCCGGCCGTTGAGCCAGTGGCCGGTCTCCCAGTTGGCGCCGTCCGCCCAGACGTCCGTGGCGCGCGGAAAGGCGGGCCAGGGCCGGGCGTCGAAGGCCCAGAGCGCGATGCGCGCGGGGTCGATCATCGGCCCGCCATAGAGAGGCGAGACGGGGTTGGCTGACACCGTACCGCCGAAGGCCGGGTCGAGCCGTCCGAGCACCGCCTCCAGCGCCCGGCGCTGGATCAGGTCGTCGCGGTCGCCGCTCGAGAAGGGCGGCAGGCCGCTCTCGCTCGACTTCGGGTCGGGGAAGACCGAGGGGCGGTTGGCGCCGCGGTCGACGGCGGGAAAGCCGAGTTCGGTGAGCCAGACCGGCTTGGAGCGCGGCACCCAGGCGGTCGCCGCCGTCTCGACGCCGCCGGTCCGCGGCCGGTGCTCCTCGGACCACCAGGCGACGAGGTCCTTCTGGCGGTGGACCCAGGGCTTGCCGAGGCCGTCGGTGATCGGCGTGCGGGTGCCAACGGCGCGGTCGAGGTCGGAGGCGTAGTACCAGTCGAAGCCCTCGCCGGCGGCGAAGCCCCCCGCCAGCGCCTCCGGGTCATAGGGGGAGCCCGGCGTATCGTCGCGCCGGTCGGCGAGCGGGGCATACCAGTCGATGCCGACGGCGCCGATCTCCGGATGGGCCCAGAGCGGGTCGAGGGGAAAGTCGAGGTCGGCGCCGCGAGCCTGGCCGCCATATTCGGTCCAGTCGGCGGCATAGGAGAGGATCGCCTCGGGGAGAAGCGCCCTCACCTCGCCCACGAGATCCGCGAGCCCGTCGACGAAGGGATGGCCGGCGGCCCCCCGCACCCGCGTCAGGCCGACCATCTCGGAGCCGACGAGGAAGGCATCGACGCCGCCTGCGGCCTGCGCGAGGGCCGCGAGATGCAGGACGAAGCGGCGGTAGCGCCACTCGTCCGGCCCGGCATAGGCGACGGCGTCACCGGCCACCGTGAAGTCGGAGGCCGCGGCCGTGCCGAGGAAGTCCGTCACCTCCTCCGCCGCCGCCGCGCTCCCGTCGGGCGATCCGGCCCGGCCCGGCGCGGGGGTGCAGGTGATGCGGCCGCGCCAGGGGTGGGGCGGCTGGCCGCCAGCCCCCGTCCAGGGGTCGGGCAGGTCGTTGCCGGCCGGGACGTCCATCATCACGAAGGGGATGAGCGTCACCTTCAGTCCGCGCGCCTTCAGGGCGCGAATGGCGCGGATGACCGTCGCATCGGACGGCGAGCCGCCATAGGCGGGCCTTCCATCCACCTCGCTGACGAGCCGGGCGGTGGAGCGGGACTCGCCCGCCGCCTCCCAGACGAGGCCCGCCACCTCCTTGTCGCGGCGCTCGACGGCGGGGCGGATGGTGCAGGCGCCGGCCCTCAGGTCGTCGCCCAACCAGGCGACCACCAGCGAGACCGATTCGAGGTTCGGGCAGAGCGCCTGCGCCTCGTCCATCGCCACCGTGAAATCGGCGCCGTCGCGCGTGGTGTGGCGCGTCTC
>LNFH01000379.1 GCA_001464235.1 Rhizobiales bacterium Ga0077556
CCGGCCGACGTCGAGGTTCGCGTCCACGACTCCAACGCCGACATGCGGTACCTGGTCCTGCCGAAGGCGCCGGCCGACGCGGACGGACGGGCGTTCGAGGACCTCGTCGGCGTCGTGACGCGCAACATGCTGATCGGCACCGAGATCGTGGAGCCCTATAGGTCCCCGTGAGCCGCTTGCAGCTCGCGGCTGGGCGGGCGAATCTCGGCCCCGAGCCGGGAGGGCCTTCATGGATCTGATCATCGACGGCGGGCCGGACCCCTTCGCGACCATCCTGCTCGCCCATGGCGCCGGCGCCGCCATGGATTCGGGCACCATGACGTCCCTCGCAGCCGCCCTCGTCGCCGCCGGCTTCGAGGTCGTCCGGTTCGAGTTCGCCTACATGGCGGCGCGCAGGACGGGCGGGCGCAAGCCTCCGCCGCGGGCCGAAACGCTGCTCGACGAGTATCGGGCCGCCGTCGCGGCCGCTCCCCCGGGCAGGCCGCTCGTCATCGGCGGCAAGTCCCTCGGCGGTCGGGTGGCCTCGATGGTCGCGGACGAGCTCTTCGCGGCCGGGCGCGCCAAGGGCCTCCTCTGCGTCGGCTATCCGTTCCATCCGCCCGGCCGGCCCGAGAGGCTGCGCACCGCCCACCTCGCGGCCCTCTCCACGCCCGCGCTCGTCGCCCAGGGCACGCGCGACCCCTTCGGCACCCCCGCCGAGGTCGGCGCCTACGGCCTGTCGGATCGGATCGAGATGCTCTGGCTGGAGGACGGCGACCACGATCTGAAGCCGCGCAAGACGGTCTCTGGCTTCACCCACGCCGACCATCTGCGGACGGTCGCGGAGGCGGCACGGGATTGGGCGCGACGGGTCACCGCCTGACGATCACCGCCGGTCAGCGCCACATGCCGCGCATCCGCGCCTTCAGGTCCACCTGCACGCCGGGGCGATGGGGGGCCCCTGACGCCGCCCCCGGCGGCGGCCACGACACCTGGCTGAAGCGATCGAGCATCGCGGCCGTGATGAAGCGGCTGCGCGAGGCATAGACGTGCCGGTCGCCGCGCACCGCCTGGCCGTGCACGAAGAACCGCTGCGGCGTGACGATGTGGAGGCTGTCCCTGGCGCGGGTCATGGCGACATAGAGCAGTCGCCGCTCCTCCTCGATCTCCTCCTTCGTCCCCATCGCCATGTCGGAGGGGATGCAGCCGTCGACGCCGTTGAGGACGAAGACCTTCGTCCATTCCTGGCCCTTGGCGGAATGGATGGTCGACAGGATCAGGTAATCCTCGTCGAGATGCGGCGGCCCGGCCTCGTCGCTCGTGGCGTCCGGCGGGTCGAGCGTGAGGTCGGTGAGAAACCGCTCGCGCGAGGCGTATCCCGAGGCGATCTGTTCGAGCTGCAGCAGGTCCGCCCGACGCGTGATCGCATCCTCGTGGCGGCGCTCGAGGTGGGGTTCGTACCAGAGCCTCACCCGTTCGAGGTCGGCGGGCCAGACCGCCTTGGCCCGGAGCGAGGCGAACAGCTCGACGAAGCCAGCCCACTCGGCCTCGGCGCGCGCCGGGGCGCGATAGACCTGCAGCCCCAGCACCGGATCGAGCGCCCGGCTCATGGCCTCCATGGCGTTGGAGGCGGCGGTGGGGCCGATGCCGGGCAGAAGTTGCATGACCCGGAAGGCCGCCACGCGGTCCTTGGGGTTCTCGGCGAAGCGCAGGACGGCGAGCACGTCCTTGACGTGGGCGGAATCGAGGAACTTGAGGCCGCCGAACTTTACGAAGGGGATGTTGCGCCGCGTCAGCTCCACCTCCAGCGGGCCGGAATGGTGGGAGGCGCGGAACAGCACGGCCTGCGCCTTCAGCGCGATTCCCTCCTCGCGGGCGGCCAGCACCCGGGAGGCGACGAACTGGGCCTGGTCGGCCTCGTCCCGGACGCTGACCAGCTCGGGCTTCTCGCCCGACCGCCGCTCGGTCCAGAGGTTCTTGGTGAAGCGCTCCGACGCCTCGGAGATCACCTGGTTGGCGGCGGCGAGGATCGTGTCCGTCGACCGGTAGTTGCGGTCGAGCGTGACCACGTGCCCCGGCTCGGGAAAATGCGCCGGAAAGTCGAGGATGTTGCGCACGTCCGCCGCCCGGAACGAATAGATGGACTGGGCATCGTCGCCGACCACCGTCAGCCCCCTGCCCTCCGGCTTCAGCGCCAAAAGGATCGAGGCCTGGAGACGGTTGGTGTCCTGGTATTCATCGACGAGGATATGGTCGAAGCGCGAGCCGAGATGCTCCGCGATGGCGGGCTCGCCGCACATCTGCGTCCACCAGAGCAGCAGGTCGTCGTAGTCGAGGACGTTCTGCGCCTGCTTGGCGTCCACATAGGCGGCGAAGAGCTGCCTGAGCTCGTCCGCCCAGCCGGCGCACCAGGGAAAATGCCGGCCGAGGACGTCGGAGATGTCCGCCTGCATGTTCACGGCGCGGGAATAGATCGCAAGGCAGGTGGCCTTCGTCGGAAACCGGCTGTCGGTTCCGGAAAAGCCGAGGTCGTGGCGGACGAGGTTCATCAGATCGGCCGAATCCTCCCGGTCATGGATGGTGAAGGCGGGATCGAGGCCGATGTCGACGGCGTAGTCCCTGAGGATGCGGGCCCCCATGGCGTGGAACGTGCCCGCCCAGGTGAGCCCTTCCATCAGCGCCGCCGCCTTGTCGCCCATGACGCGGACGGCGATCCTCTCGACGCGGCTCTTCATCTCGGCGGCGGCCCGCCGCGAGAAGGTCATCAGGAGGATGCGGCGCGGATCGGCGCCCTTCACGATGAGATGGGCCACGCGGTGGGCCAGCGTGTTGGTCTTGCCCGAACCGGCGCCGGCGATGATCAGCAGCGGGCCTGCGATCCCGCCATCCCCATATTCGACGGCGGCTCGCTGGGCCGGGTTCAGCGTGGCGAGGTGATCCACGGCCGCCACGGCCTGCTGGACTGTCGAATCGATGCCGTCGGACATGGCTGCAATGAACGATGTTTCCGGTTCGTTCGCAACCGTCGCAACCCTCGCCGGCCCGGCCGCACCGCGCCTCTTGCGGGCCGTCTCGGTCGGCCTCAGCCTCGCCGGCGAACGACTCGGCGACGGAAGGACCCGCCATGACCATCGAGACCGACCGGCCGCTCGCCGGTAAGACGGCGCTGGTGACCGGAGCGGGCCGCGGCCTCGGACGCGCCTTCGCCGAACGCCTCGCCGCCCTCGGGGCCGGCATCGCGCTCCATGGCATGCGGGAGGACGGGCCGGCGGAATACGGCGAGGGTACGACCCTCACTGCCGTGGCGGAGGACATCGCAGCCACGCACGTAGTGCCCACGATCCGCCTCCTCGGCGACCTCACCCGGCCCGAGGACATCGCCCGGGTCGTCGGGGAGGCGGAGGAACGGCTCGGCCCCCTCGACATCCTCGTCCACAATGCCGGCGGTGACATCGCCGCCCGCGGCGGCAAGCCCGACCCGAACGACGCGGTCGGCATCAGCGCGGAGGACCTGCGGGCGGTGATCGACCGCAACCTGATCTCGACCATCCTCGTCTGCCAGGCCGTCGCCAAGCGGATGATGACCCGCCGCAGCGGCCGCATCGTCACCATCGGGTCGGTCGCCGCCTTCAAGGGCCGCACCAACGGCGCGATCTACGCCACCGCAAAGGCGGGCGTCACCCACTACACCCGCTGTCTCGCCGACCAGCTCCGCCCCTACGACGTCACCGTCAACTGCATCGCCCCCGGCGACACGCGCACGGGTCGCTTCCTCGGCACGCGCCCCGTCGATCCCGCGCGGCTGGCAGAGGCGGGCACCCTCGACCGGATCGCCACCGTCGACGAGGTGGCGCGGCTGGTGGAGGTCTTCGCCGGGCCCCTCGGCGCCTTCGTGTCGGGGCAGGTCCTGAGGGTCGACGGCGGTGCGCAGGCCTGGCCGGCCTAGGACAAAGGCCGGTTCACCGGCACCGCCGGCATGCGCTTGCGTGCCCGAGGCTTAACCCCCTCGTCGTCAATTGGCGGTGATGTTGTTCGCGCGGATGATGTCGCCCCACTTCTTCGCCTCGGCGCCCATGAAGGCGCTCAGTTCCGCCGGCGTCGACGTCGCCGGCTCGGCCCCGACCTCGACGATCCGCCGCCGGGTCGCGGGGTCCGCCATCGCCTTCGTGTAGGCGGCGTGGAGGCGGGCGATGATCGGCTGGGGCGTGCCTTTCGGCGCCAGCATCGCGAACCAGCCATAGGCCTCGTATCCCCCCAGCCCCACCTCCGCGACCGTCGGCACGTCGGGAAGCACCTCGGACCGCCTGTTCGCGGTGATCGCCAGCGGGCGCAGCTGGCCGCCCTGGATCTGCCCGAGCACGTTGGGAATGAGCTGGAAGCTGACCTGCAGCTGCCCGCCGACGAGGTCGGTGACGAGCTGCCCCGTCACGCGATAGGGCACGTGGGTCATCCGCGTCCCGGTCACCTGCTCGAAATAGGCTCCCGCCAGATGCTGCGAACTGCCGTTGCCGATGCTTCCGTAATTCAGGCTGCCGGGCGCCTTCTTCGCGGCTGCGATCAGGTCGGCGACCGAGCGCAGCGGCTGCCCGGCATTGACGACGATCACGTTGGGCAGGGTGGCGAGGAGGGAGATCGGCTCGAAGTCCTTCAGAGGGTCGTAGCCGATGTCCCGGAACAGCGACTGGTTCACCGCCAGCGGTCCGGAGGCCGAGATGAGGATCGTGTAGCCGTCGGGAGCGGCCCGCGCCACGGCCGCGGTGCCGAGGTTGCCGCTGGCGCCAGCCTGGTTCTCGACCACAAAGCGATGGCCGAGGTCGTCGGCCATCTTCTCCAGGACGATACGCCCGACGATGTCGGAGGCGCTGCCGGCGGCGAAGGGGACGACGACGCGGATGGGGCGCTCCGGATAGGTGCCCTGGGCCTGCGACGGCAAGGCTGCGAGGCAGATGCCGGCAAGGGCGAGCCCGCCGGCCACGGTGCGGCGACGAATGTCCATGGGTGTCCTCCTGTCGTGTTTGTCGGGGCGGCCTTGCTGGCCGCCTTGTGGCGATGAGCGGCTGGGCCGCTCACCGCCGGATCGTCTTGGACGCGCGCCGTGCTCCGGGGCGCGGCTGACGGACCGCCGGGCCGGCGGTCACGTGCGGATGATCTGGTCGACATAGCCCTTGTAGGACTGCGACTTCGGCTTCTCCCGGTCCTCGGCATTGACGTAGGCGATGGAGCTGCGGCCGAGCAGCGCGGCGGGCAGGACCATGACGCGGATGAAGCGGCTGGGTCTGTCCATCGCCGCCTGGGCGAAGACCGGATCGGGACCGCTCTCGAACCAGGCCGCACCGGGGCCGAAGCTCGCGGAATGTCCCGTCGCGTCGATGCGGATCCCCCCGTCGATCAGGCAGCGGATGCCAGGTCCCTGGTGGGTGTGCAGGAAGGCGCAGCCTCCCGGGGGAAACGAGACGCTGTCCGCCCGGATCAGCACCTCGTCCGCGACCGGCCAGGAGAGGCGCGCTCGCAACTTCTCCCGCGTGGCCCCCGACGCCCCGTCGAGCGCGACGACGGGCGATCCCTCGGGCGCCAGCTCGTAGCGCCAGACGGTCGCCCCGCAGGCGGCGGCGGTCACCCGCCCGGCCGCCGAGACGAGGACCGCCTGGTCGTCGCCCATCCTCCCCTGACCGGCGTCGATCTCGCCGTGAACGACATAGAGGACGCGGTGGACCCCGTCGGCCGGCCATTCCAGCCTCGCCCCGGCAGCCATCACGTCCTCGACGAGCCTCAGTTCCATGGCGGTGCCTCGTTGCTCTGCCGGGTCCGGCGATCCCCGACGCGCCCCAGGTGATCGGCCGCGATCCGCATGCCGACCGCGACCCTAGGGCAACGGCGCGCCCTGACGCTTACCGCAGCGTCCAGCAACTTACCTTTCCGTCCGATTTCGTGGATGATCCTCGCCAAGGCCGTCGGACGAGAACGGCCGGGGAGGATGCCATGGTCGGGGTCATCGGCGTTCATCAGGGCCTGTTCGGCCGCGTGTCGCTGTTCCGGACGAACCAGCCTGTGCATGTCCATGCCCACCCGCACGTGCACGCGCTGATCAAGGTGGAAGGCCGGGACGGCGCCTACGACGTCGACGGCACGCGCTGCCCGATCACCGACGACGAGATGGTGCTGATCAATCCCTGGGTCCCGCACGCCAACTGGCGGGACGTGACCGAGGCGCCGATCACCATCCTCGCGCTCTACGTGGAAGCCGGTTGGCTCGCCCGCGACGGCGGCACGGTCGGACGCCGGCCCTTCACGCGGCAGTCGGCGCGGGTCGATCCCGCCATCCGCGCCCTGGTGGCCCGCATCGCGACGACCATGACGGATGCCGCCTCCCCAAACGCCGAGGATGACCTCGAGGCCAGCATCCTCGCCCTGCTGCAACGCGTGCTCGCCGACAATTCCTCGGTCGACCTGCCCGAGATCGCCGCACGGGCCGTGGACCACCGCATCCGCAAGGCGATCGCCCTCATGCGGGCGGCGCCCCAGACCCTGCAGAACCTCGACGGGCTCGCCCAGGGCGTGGGCCTCTCCCGCTCGCGCTTCTTCGAGCAGTTCAGCGCCTCGACCGGGATGACCCCCGGTGTCTACAACGACACGCTGCGGCTCGAATACGCCATCGAGCAACTGATCAGCAGCGACCGCGCGGCAGGCGACATCGCCCTCGATCTCGGCTTCTCCGCGCCGGGCCATTTTTCCCGCTTCTTCAAGAACAGGATCGGCTTCACCCCGCGCGAGTACCGGCGGGTGGCGAACGTCGCCGCGCAGCGCGAGCCGGACTAGGCGGAGCGCGCGTCGCTCCCCGGCGCGAGACCGGCCGTGAGGACCGGCAGGCCGAGGATGATCTGCGGGATCTGCGACAGGTCGAGGCACCGGGCATCGACGTCCCTCGCCGCGACCCCCTCACCGAAGCCGATGACGCACATGCCCGCCTGTCGCGCCGAAATCGCGCCGGTCGCGCTGTCCTCGATGGCGACGACGCATTGCGGATCGAGCCCGAGCTGCCGGCATGCCAGTCGATAGGGCTCGGGATCCGGCTTGCCCGCCGCGACGTCGTCGAGGCTGATGCTCCCCGCCAGGAACCGGCCGATGCCGAGCGAGGCCACGTTGGCGTCGACCACGGCCCTGTTCGAATTCGAGACGCAGATCTGCGCGAGGCCGCGCCCATGGAGGTCGGTGATCGCCTGCCACGCACCCGGCATCGGCGCCAGCGGTTCCGGGTCGGCGACATAGCTGGCGTTGATCATGTCGAGCCAGGCCTCGCGCGCGACCGACGGCGGGTAGCGGTCGCGGAGCGCTTCCCAGACATCGAGCATGTGGATGCCGCGAAACGCCTCATCGGGAAGATCGGCGAGATCGACGCCGAGGGCGCGCGAGGCCGCCAGCAGCGCCCGGTGGTGACGCGGCTCGCTGTCGACGAGCGTCCCGTCGATGTCCCAGGCGACGGCGCGGATCAACGCCCGATCCCCGACAGGCGCTGATGGATTGACCGGTAGCGGGCATACCCTCGGCGATAGACGTCGGCGGTGGCGGGATCTGGCGCGTAGCGCCTGGCCGGCGAGACGAAGCGGTCGACGCCCGCCCAGTCCGTGGCGAGCCCGACACCGACGGCAGCCGTCCAGGCCGCGCCGAGGCAGGAGCCCGGATGCCCCGCCAACGTCTCGACGGGAGCGCCGATCACGTCGGCGACGATCTGCATCCACAGGTCGCTCTGCGCGCCGCCGTCGGAGGCGAGGAAGCGCCGCGGTTCGTGGCCCATGTCCCGCAGGACCTCGAGGTGATGCCGGAGCGCATAGGCATAGGATTCGAGCAGCGCGCGCCAGAGATGGCCGAGGTCGTGGCTCAGCGTCAGGCCGTCGATCACCCCGCGCGCGTCGGGGTCGTGGATCGGCGTCTTCTCGCCGAGGAAATAGGGAACGATGGTTACCCCCTCGGCCCCGGCCGGTCTTGGCGCCGCCAGCCTGTCGAGGTGCTGATGGATGGTGAGCCCCGCCGCGGCCGCCGCATCCCTCTCGCCGCCGGCGAAGGTCCGCGCGAACCAGTTCAGCCCGGACCCGCCGGTGGACATGCACCCGTTCGGCATGAACAGGCCGGGAATGAGGTGGTAGTCCAGATAGAGGCGCGGGTCCGGCTTCACCTGATCGGTCGCCACGAGGATGTCGACCGACCCGCCGAACTTCAGCAGGACGTCGCCGGGTGCCTTGACGCCAGCGGCGAAGGCCGAGGCGATCATGTCGGCGGCCCCGCCCACAACCGGCGTCCCGGCGGTAAGCCCCGTCGCCCGCGCCGCCTCCGCCGTCACCGCGCCGATCACCTCGTGCGAGGCCGCCTTGGCCGGAACGGCGCCGCGCGGCACATGGGCGAGGCCGATCAGGTCGTCGGCGAGCTCGTGGGTCGCGATGTCGACGAATCCCGCCTCCAGTGCCCAGTTCTGCTCGATCCGGCGCTCGCCCGTCAGCCGGAAGTTGATGAAGTCATAGGAGCCGAACACCGTGCCGATCCGGCGGAAGACCTCGGGCTCGTGCTTTTCGATCCAGCGCAATTTGGCGGCGACCAGCTGCTGGTTGACGCCGTTGCCGGCCCGCCGGATGAAGCTTGCCTCGTCCACCTCGCGCCGGAGGTCCTCGACCTCGACCCCGCAGCGCCCGTCGCTCTGCTGGATGCTGGGGCGCAGGACATCGCCGCCCTCCCCGAGGAGCACGACGGCGGGAAGCATCCCCGTCGTTCCCACCGCCCTGATCTCGGAGGGATCGATGCCGGACAGCCGGATGAGCTCCTGCGAGATGGCGCAGACATTGTCCCACCAGTCCGCCGGGTTCTCCTCGCTCCAGCCGGGATGCGGCGAATGCAGCGTCACCGGGCGCGAGACGATCCCGAGGACCTCGCCCGGCAGCCGCACGAGGATGCCGATGGTGGAGGTGGTGCCGATGTCGAGGCCGAGGACGCAGGCCATGGGTCTCGCCTCAGCGCAGGGTTGCGACCACGTCCATGAAGCGCTTCACCCGCGCGCCGTCGACGGCGTTCCAGGTGTTGCCGTCCACCTTGAAGTGGGTGCCGATGACGACGCCGTCGGCGAGCGCGAGGATGTCGCGGACGTTGTCGATGTTGACCCCGGTATTGGCGAAGACCGGCACGTCCTTCACCGTCTCGCAGACAGCCTTCAGGTGGGAGGCTTCCGCCGGCTGCCCGGTGAGCGGGCCGGAGACCAGGATCGCGTCCGCCATGGAGGAGAACACGGCGCTGCGGGCGCGCAGCTCGATCGGCCGCTGGTCGAGCGAATGGGCGAATTCGGCATTGATGTTGAAGAGCATCTTCATGTCGGGGCGCCCGAGGTTGCGCCTCAGGCGGGCCGCGGCGGCGCAATCGGGCTGCCACAGGCCCATGTCGGACGCGAAGAGCCCGGTGAAGATCTCCCGCACGAAGCTCGCACCGGTCACCGCGCCGATCGACACGCTGGCGGTCGGGTCCCACAGGTAGTTCACCCCGAACGGCACCGTGAGGCTCGGCTTCACCGCCTCGACGACCGCCGTCATGGCGGCGATACCCTCCGGCGGCGCCTTGAACACATAGGGGCGGTCGTTCTCGTTGCCGAACATGATGGCGTCGACGCCGCCCGCCTGCAGCTTCTCGACATCGGCGAGCACGCCCTCCACCAGTTTGCCCATGCCGCCGGCCGCATCGTAGTTCGGGGTCCCCGGCAGGGCCCCGATATGGGCCATGGCGATGACGACTTTCTTCTTGTCGCCGAAGCACGCGAAGACCATCGATTCACTCCTTCAATGCGCGGCGCCGCAGCTCAGGCGGCGCCCGCCGACCTCTCGGCGATACGAACGTCGACGCCCGTGGCCGCGAAGACGGCCGCGAGGGCCGGCGGCGGCGGGGCGTCGGTGACGAGAATGTTGACCTGCGACAGGGCGCCGATGGCCACCAGCGACATGCGCTGGAACTTCGAGGCGTCGCACAGGACGATGCGCAGACCGGAGCGGCGCAGATAGACCCGCTTCAGTTCGGCATCCTCGACCGAATAGTCGAAGAGCCCTTCCGGCGTGACCCCCGAGACGCCGATCACCGCGACGTCGAACCACAAAGCCTCGAACTGCGCGACCGCCGCGGGGCCGTAGGTCGACATCTCGTCGGGGCGCAGGAGGCCGCCGGCCACGTAGACGTCGGGCTCGGCCCCGTCCAGCGCGGTGGCGATGCGCAGGCTGTTGGTGAAGATCTTGGCGTGGGCGAGCGTCCGCAGATGCGAGGCCATCAGGTAGGTCGTCGTGCCGACGTCGAGGGCGATGGTCCGGTAGCGTGCGACGATCTCCGCGGCGGTGGCCGCGATCGCCTCCTTGCCCTGCTGGTTGCGACGCAGCCGCGAGGCGAAGCTCGGCTCCTCGCTGTCCATCGCCACCGGCGGCATGCTGGCGGCGGGAACGGCTCCCCCGTGGACGCGCCGCAGCCGCCCCTCGCCCTCGAGATCGACGAGGTCGCGGCGGATGGTCATCTCCGACACGTCGAGCCGGGTCGACAGGCCGCGCACGGTCACCGTCCCCTGGGAGGCCAGCGCCTCCAGGATGGCGGCCCGACGCGCCGGCGCGAAGAGGCCGGCACCCGCCCGCCCGGCCGGGGCCGCCGGCCGATCATCCAGTTCCGCGATCATTCGTAGCTCCGCATGGCCCCTCCAGTCATAGCCGCAGAACGCACATTATCAAACATAAAATTCGGGGCTTGATGAACGTTATTGTTTGATATGTAGTGGGGCGATAAGGACCCCCTTGCCCATGCCGGTTGCGCCGATCTATCCCGAACTCGAAGGCCGCAAAGCCCTGGTCACCGGCGCCGCCGCCGGCATCGGACGGGCGATCGCGAGCGCCCTCGCGGCGCAGGGCATGACGGTGGGAGTGGCCGACATCGACGCGGCGGCCGCGCGCGCTACCGCGGCGGCCATCGGCCCCAAGGCCCACGCGCTGCGGATCGACGTCACCCGCCGCGACGAGGTTCAGGACGCCTTCGACGCCTTCTGCGCGATGGCGGGCGGCTGCGATCTCCTCGTCGGCAACGCCGGCGTCTCGACCATGCGCCGTGCGGTCGATCTGACCGACGAGGACTGGGACTTCAACTTCGCCGTCAACACGAAGGGCATTTTTCTGACGAACCAGATCGCCGCGCGCCACTTTCTGGCGCAGGGATCGGGCTGCATCGTCAATACGGCCTCGCTCGCGGCGAAGGTCGGGGCACCGCTTCTCGCCCATTACTCCGCCTCGAAATTCGCGGTGCTGGGTTGGACGCAGGCGCTCGCGCGCGAGCTCGCCCCCGCAGGCATCCGGGTGAACGCGGTCTGCCCCGGTTTCGTGAAGACCGGCATGCAGTCGCGGGAGGTCGCCTGGGAGGCGGAGCTTCGCGGCATGACCCCCGAGGCCGTGATCCAGGACTATGTCGGCCAGACTCCCCTCGGGCGCCTCGAGGAGCCGGAGGATGTCGCCGGCGTCGTCGCCTTCCTCGCCTCCGACAGCGCCCGCTTCATGACCGGACAGGGCATCAACGTCACCGGCGGCGTCTACATGACGTGAGGCCTAAAACAAACAAGAACGCTCACACGGATCGGCGCTGGTGAGCGAAACGGATGACAACAAACGCCACCCACGAAGAACCAGAGGGATCCAAGCGTCATGTCGAATTCGAACCAGCACACCCCGGGCGGCCGGGGCACGGCCATCGGACGGCGCACCGTCCTCGCGGGGATGACGGGCGCCCTCGCCTCACCGCTGCTCGGCAATGCGGTGATGGCGCAGGCGCGCTTCCAGCCGCCCGCGGCCCTCGCCGCCAAGGGTGTGATCACCTATTGCGCCACCATCGATAATCCGCCGCGCGCCTTCTACGACAACCAGCAGCGGCCGACCGGCTTCGAAGTCGAGCTCGGCACCGAGATCGCGTCGCGCATGGGCCTCAGGGTCAACTGGGTCCAGCTCCGCTTCGTCGGCCTCATCCCCGCCCTCCAGGCGCAGCAGTGCGACGCGCTGATGCAGGAGCTGTTCATCCGGCCCGAGCGCCTCGAGATCATCGACATGATCCCCTTCTCGCGCACCGGCCAGCGGATCGTGACGACGAAGGCGAGCACGCTCCAGGCGACGTCGCTGGAGGATCTCTCCGGGCGCAAGATGGCCGTGCCGAACGGCACCACCATCCACAACCTGGTGAACGAGGCCAACGCCAAGCTGAAGGCGGCCGGCAAGCCGGAGATCAACCTCGTGGTCCTGCCGACCACCACGGAAACCTTCCAGCAGCTCGCCACAGGCCAGATCGAGGTGCTGGGCACCACCACCACCGCGGCCTCCTACTATATCGGCCTTCGCCCCAACGACTTCCGGCCCCTCGGCGAACCCTTCGGCCTGATCGGCACCGGGATCGGCCTGCGCAAGGGCAATACCGAGCTCTTCAACCCCATGAAGCAGAGCTTCGACTCGATCGTCGCCGACGGCACCTACAAGCGCCTGATCGAGAAGTGGAACATGCAGGGCTCGGAACTCTGATGGGTTTCGACTGGACCTTCTTCTGGAGCCGCCTGACGGATCCGGGAGACCTCTACCTCATTGCCCTGGGCAGGACGGTCGTCATGGCCGTCCTGGCCATGGCCCTCGGCCTGGTGATCGGCGTGGTGGTCGGCTTCGGCCGGCTGTCGCGTTTCCTCGTCGTCCGGGCGGTCTGCGGCTTCTACATCTGGCTGATCCGCGGCATCCCGGTGCTCGTCCTGCTGGTCTTCTTCTTCTCCGGGCTCGCGGCGGCCGGCTTCTTCCGCTTCTCGGACGTCGTCGTTTTCGGCTTCACCCTCTCCGCCTCGTTCCAGGCGGCCGTGATCGGCCTCGCGATCCACGAGGGCGCCTACATGGCGGAGATCGTGCGCAACGGCATCCAGGCGGTGCAGCGCGGCCAGATCGAGGCCGCCAAGTCGCTCGGCATGGGCACGTTCCAGCTGACGCGCCGGATCATCCTGCCACAGGCGACGCGGGTCATCGTTCCCCCGCTCGGCAACGACTTCAACCATCTCCTGAAGACCACGTCGCTCGCCAGCGTCATCGGCGTGCAGGAGATCTTCCAGCTGACCGAGAGCATGTCCGCGACCACGTTCAAGACCTTCGAACTGCTCATCGTCCTGTCGATCACCTATCTGCTGCTGACCACGATCTGGAACGTCATCCAGGGCATGATCGAGACGCGCCTGCGCCGCCACGAGCGCGACGACGGTCCGTCGGGCTTCATCGAGAAGGCGTTGTTCTACCTGCGCCCGCGAGTCGACGCCGCCCTGGAGCGCCGGTGATGGCCGATCCCCGGGAGACCCTGGTGCGCGCCGAGAACGTGCGCAAATGGTTCGGGCCGCTGGAGGTCCTGAAGGGCGTGAGCCTTCAGGTGGCGAAGGGCGAGGTCCTGTCGATCATCGGGCCCTCCGGCTCGGGCAAGAGCACGTTCCTGCGCTGCATCAACCAGCTCGAGACCTATCAGGACGGGCGCATCTTCGTCGGCGACGACCTGATCGGCTACGACCTCCAGGGGGAGCGTCTCGTGCCCCTGCCCCAGCGACGCGTCGTCGAGCAGCGCCGCAACATCGGCATGGTCTTCCAGCAGTTCAACCTGTTCTGGCACATGACCGTTCTTGAAAACATCATCGAGGCGCCCATGCTGGTGCTCGGCCAGCGCCGGGACCAGGCGGTCGAGACGGCCATGGGCCTGCTGCGGCGGGTGGGCCTCGCCGAAAAGGCGAATGCCTATCCGATGAAGCTTTCCGGCGGACAGCAGCAGCGGGCCGCCATCGCGCGGGCCCTCGCCATGAAGCCTGATCTGATGCTGTTCGACGAGCCGACCAGCGCCCTCGATCCCGAGACGACCGGCGAGGTGCTGAACGTCATCGCCGACCTCGCCGAGAGCGGCATGACGATGATCGTCGTCACCCACGAGATGGCTTTTGCCCGGCGGGTGTCCGACCGCGTGGTGCTGATGGACAACGGCAAGGTCGACTGCGAGGCCGATCCCGAGACGTTCTTCCGCGACCAGCCGAGTGCGCGGCTCAAGGAATTCCTGGCGACCATCCATTAGGGCGCCGTCCACCGACAGGATCTGGCCGCTGATCCAGATCGCCTGGTCGCTGGCGAGGAACAGCACGGCATGGGCGATGTCCTCGGCCGTGCCGAGGCGGCGGACGTGGATGGATTCGACGAGGCGCTTGCGCGGCCGGGCTCAGCCGCAAAGCCACGTCCTGACGGAGCGTCTCCAGCTCTGCCCGGGAGCGCCGGACCCTGCTGATCGAGGTGCGTTCAGCGGGACGCTCGGCGCCCCGCCGCCCCACGCAAGGGACGCGGACGGTGTCCCTCCCGGCGTTGGGCGATCTCTCCGTCATCCACAGCGACACGCTGGCCACCGGCGACGCCCTCGACCTCGATCCCGCGGCGCCCTACCGCTTCGTCCGCGAACCGGCACAGTTCATGCTGCATCACTGGCGGCGGAGAGAAGGCGTGGTCAGCCACGTCGCCTTCGTCGATGATCACCCGGCGCTCTGATCCGCGGCACCCTGCGGCGGGGCCGGACGCACGAGGACCGAAGCCGTGACCTTCCGCCAGACCATCGGACAGCGGACCCATCTCTTCCGCGACCTCGCCGACCTCATGGCCAAGGCGACGCCCCTGCGCTCCGGCGACCAGCTCGCCGGCATCGCCGCGACCTCGGCCGAGGAAATGGTGGCGGCGCGCATGGCGCTGGCCGACCAGCCGCTGAAGCTGTTCCTCAGCCAGCCGCTGGTGCCCTACGAGACCGACGAGGTGACGCGCCTCATCCTCGACAGCCATGACGCCCTGGCCTTCGCGCCCGTCTCGCACCTGACCGTCGGGGGTTTGCGCGACTGGCTGCTGTCGGATGCGGCGACCAGCGAGCGCCTCGCGGCCCTGGTGCCCGGGATCACGCCGGAGATGGCGGCCGCCGTCTCCAAGGTCATGCGCAACCAGGACCTCATCGCCGTCGCCCGCAAGTGCCGGGTGGTGACGCGGTTCCGCAACACGATCGGCCTGCCCGGCACCATGGCGGTGCGCCTGCAGCCGAACCATCCGACCGACGACGCCCGCGGCATCGCCGCCTCCATCGCCGACGGCCTGCTCTACGGCACGGGCGACGCCACCATCGGCATCAACCCGGCCTCCGACAGCCTGTCGGCGCTCTCAGATCTCCTGAAGCTGCTGGACGAGATCATCACCCGCTTCGACATCCCGACCCAGGGCTGCGTGCTGACCCACGTGACCTCCTCGATCCAGCTCATCGAGCGCGGCGCGCCCGTCGATCTCGTCTTCCAGTCGGTGGCCGGGACGGAAGCCGCCAACCGGTCCTTCGGCGTCGACCTCGCCGTGCTCAGGGAAGGCCTCGACGCCGGCCGTTCCCTCAAGCGTGGCACCCTCGGCGACAACGTCATGTATTTCGAGACGGGCCAGGGCTCGGCGCTGTCGGCGGAGGCCCATCACGGCGTCGACCAGCAGACGCTGGAGGCCAGGGCCTATGCGGTGGCGCGGGCCTATCAGCCGCTGCTGGTCAACACGGTGGTCGGCTTCATCGGCCCGGAATATCTCTATGACGGCAAGCAGATCATCCGCGCCGGCCTCGAGGACCATTTCTGCGGCAAGCTCATGGGTCTGCCGCTCGGCTGCGACGTCTGCTACACGAACCACGCCGAAGCGGACCAGGACGACATGGACACGCTGCTCACCGTCCTCGGCGCGGCTGGCGTCACCTACATCATGGGCGTGCCCGGGGCCGACGACGTGATGCTGAACTACCAGTCCACGTCCTTCCACGACCAGCTCTACATCCGCGACGTGCTCGGCCTGAAGCGGGCGCCGGAGTTCGAGGACTGGCTCCGCCGCCAGGGCATCACCGGGCCCGACGGCCGGCTGACGCCGCGGGCCGCGAACGCGCCGCTCCTCGCGCAGATGACGGGGCTCGCGGCATGAGCCGGGCGATCTGGCAGGAGCTCGCCGCCCTCACCCCGGCGCGCATCGGCCTCGGGCGGACGGGTTCGGCGCAGACGACGGTCCAGAC
>LNFH01000380.1 GCA_001464235.1 Rhizobiales bacterium Ga0077556
CCCTCCCCTCGCGGGGCGAGGGGAGGGGGACTACCACGTCGATTTTTAGGTGAGGCGGCCGGAGGCTCGCCCGACCGGCCGATATCGTCCGGGCGTCTCAGGCGCGGGCGTTTCTGGGAGACCCGGATTCGGGTGGCGTAACCGGGCTCAGCTCTTCGGCGGGGTCGGGCCGCGGCCGAGCAGGGCGGCCATTTCCTCCTCCAGGCTGTCGAACACCGACTTCTCGTCGGCCGACAGGGCCTTGGCGGGAGCTGCGGGAGCGCCGGGCTGGGGGCGGGCAGGGGCGGCCGCGACCGGTGCCGCGGGGGTGGCGGGCTTCGGGCCTGCCTGGACGGGGCTTGCCCCGATCGGCTTGCGCAGGGCGGCCTCCAGCCTTGCCGCGACGTCGTCGGCACCGGCGGCAGGCGATGCTGCAGCGGGCGGCGGGGTCGGCCGCGGCGGCGCGACCGGCGTGCCGGGCCGGACCGGCTGCGTGACCACCGGGGCGATGCGCGGCACTTCGGGGCGGGCAGGCTCGGCGCGCACGGGTTCGGGGCGGGCGGGCTCGACGCGCGCCGGCTCAGGCCGGGCAGGCGCCGCCACGGGGGCGGGACGGGCGGGTTCCGGCCGCGGCTGGGGCGGCGGGGGAGCGGGGCGGGCCGGCTCGGCGCGCTGCGGCTCGGGACGCACGGGCTCGGGACGGAGCGGGGCCGGCTCGGGGCGGGCCGGCGGCATGTCGAGGTTCATCGGCCGCGCCGGGACGGGCTCGCCGGCGGCCTGGCGCGCGGCGTCGCGCAGCGAGGGACGGGTCTGCGGCATGGGCGGATCCGGCTCGACATAGGTCGGGGCGGGGGCCGCCTCGCGCAGGGACGAGGCCTGCACGGGCATGCCGCGGACGATGGAGGTCTCGACCACCACGTCGGTCGGGCCGCCGAGCAGGAGCAGGTGCTCCACGTTGTCGCGGCGGATGAGCACCAGCTTGCGGCGCTGGTCGACGTCCGCATAATCGAGGACGGCCAGACGCGGCTGGCGGCCGCGACCGCCGGAGCCGATGCCCAGACCCCGGCCGCGGATCAGGCGGAAGATCCACGCGGTCAGCCCGATCAGCACCAGGACCGCCGCGAAGGCGACGATGAAGGTGGCTGCCAGGGGGGCGTTGGGACCGAGCAGATTGGTGAGAAAGTTCATCGAGACCGATCCCATGGCATGGCGCACGCCCGCCCGGAGAGCGCGCGTTAAATCTATGTTGAGGTTAACAGACCCGGCAAGCCTTGCCGACTTCGACCTCGCGGGATGGTTAACCCGGCGGGGCAGAGGTTGAAAGTCCCTTAACAGTTAACCGGTCGTTAACCATGTGCCCGGCATCCTTTGCCTATCGACGGGGCGCGGGGGATTCCATGGCGACGAGCGACGTGCCGATCTTCTCCATGCTCCGCAACCGGATGCGCTGGCATCAGGACAGGCAGAAACTACTGGCCGAAAATGTCGCCAATGCGGACACCCCGGGCTACCGGGCGCGGGACCTGAGGGCCCCGACCTTCGAATCGATGGCGCGCGGCACGGCGGTCGCTTCCGCCGGCGCCAGCATCGGGGCAGGGCCGATGCGCACCGACCCGCGCCACATCCAGACCTCGGGCAGCCAGACCACGCGCTTCGACGTGCGCCGCGACACCGGCCTCGTCACCACGCCGGCCGGCAACCGCGTCAATCTCGAGGACGAGATGCTCAAGGTCGCGCAGAACCAGATGGACTACCAGGCGGTCGCCGGCCTCTACCAGCGCTCCCTCGGTCTGATCCGCACCGCCATCGGCAAGAAGGGTTGAGACGCATCATGTCCACCGACTTCCTCAAGTCCATCCGCATCGCCGCCGGCGGCATGCGCGCCCAGGCCGGGCGCATGCGCATCACCGCCGAGAACATCGCCAATTCGAGCTCGACGGCGGAGACGCCGGGCGGCGACCCCTATCGCCGGAAGATCCCGACGTTCCGCACCACCTTCGACCGCGAGCTGCAGGCGACGACGGTGCAGCTCGGTCCGGTGCGCCAGCAGCAGGGCGAGTTCCGCACCCGCTTCGACCCGCAGCATCCGGCGGCCGACGCGCGCGGCTACGTGAAGGTGCCCAACGTCAACTCGCTGGTGGAGAGCCTCGACATGCGCGAGGCCCAGCGCAGCTACGAGGCCAACCTCAACGTCGTCACCTCCACGCGCCGCATGATCCAGCGCACGATCGAACTCCTGAGGGCCTGATCCCGATGTCGTCCTCGTCCATCGCCGCAAATGCCTATGCGACGGCCGCCCGGCTGTTCTCGCCCGCCGCCGGGGCCACCCGCGCCGCCGGCCAGGGTGGCGGGTTCGGCGAGATGCTGCGCAGCGCCGTGCAGAATCTCGACCAGACCGCCCGTACCACCGACCAGCGCAGCCAGGCCATGGCCGCGGGTCGCGCCGACCTCATCGACGTGGTGACCGCGGTCGCGGAGACCGAGGTCGCCATCGAATCCCTCGTGGCCGTGCGCGACAAGGTCGTGCAGTCCTACGAGGAAATCATGCGCATGCAGATCTAGGATTAAGGCCATGAGCCCAGCAGATGTTCTCGACGTCGCCCGCGACGGCATCCTCACCATCATCCTGGTCTCCGCGCCCCTGATGGTGGTCGGCCTCGTCGTCGGCGTCGCCGTGTCGCTGGTCCAGGCCCTGACGCAGATCCAGGAACAGACGCTGGTCTTCGTGCCGAAGATCCTCGCGATCTTCGCCACCCTCATCATCGCGCTGCCCTTCATGGGCGACATGATGAACGGGGTCACGGGGCGCATCATGGCGAAAGTGGTCTCGGGCGAGTGAATCAGCTTTGATCGGCGGCGTCTGCCCCGCCGCATCGGCCGAGCTCCAGGAGGGGCGCCCCGCGTGACCGTCCCGATCACCCCGGAGATCATGGTCGTCTTCCTGCTCGTCTTCGCGCGGGTCGGAACGATGATGGCCCTGATGCCCGGGCTCGGCGAGCGCTCGCTTCCCATGCGGGTGAGGCTCGGCATCGCGCTCCTCCTCACCCTCGTCCTCTTCCCGCTGCACCGGCCGCTCTACGAGATCGACCTCGCCCGCCCGGGGGGCGTCCTCATGGTGCTGTTCATGGAGATGGCGGTCGGCTTCACCCTCGGCATGGCGGCGCGCATCGCGGTCTCGGCGCTGCTGACGGCGGGCGTCGTCATCGCCCAGGCCATGGGCATCGGCTTCGCCATGCAGGTGGACCCGACGCAGGGCCAGCAGGGCGCCGTCATCGGCACCTTCCTGTCGCTGATCGGTGTGGCGCTGGTCTTCGCCACCGACCTGCACCACCTCATCATCGCGGCGATCTCCGACAGCTTCACCATCATCCGGCCAGGCATCCTGCCGGCCTCGGGCGATGCGGCGCAGTTCCTCACCATGGTGATGGCGCGCTCCTTCGTCATCGCCATCCAGCTCTCGGCGCCCTTCCTCGTCTTTGCACTGGTGTTCAACATCGGCCTCGGCGTGCTGTCGAAGCTGATGCCGCAGATGCAGGTCTTCTTCATCGCCATGCCGGTGACCATCGGCGTCGGCTTCTTCATCCTCCTCCTCGTCCTGTCGGTGATGATGTCCCACTACATGGGCAGCCTCGAAGCGATCCTGGGCGAGATCGCCGTCAACCGGAGATAGCCGGTGGCAGAGGGCGGCGACGACAAGGACCAGAAGACACACGACCCCACACAGAAGAAGCTCGACGATGCGCTGCAGAAGGGCGACGTCGCCAAGAGCCAGGATCTGGTGTCGTGGTTCCTCCTTTTCGTCTCGACCCTGATCGTCGCGACCATGGCGGCGGGGTCGGCCGGCGGGCTCGCGGTGCCGCTGAAGAACCTCATCGCCAACGCCGACCTCGTCAGCGTCGACCGCTCGGGCGGCATGCAGCTGATGATCTCGCTGATCCTGGCCATCGTGGTGGCGGTGGGCCTGCCGTTCCTCGGGCTCTTCGTCGCCGGCATCGCGGCCAATCTCGTCCAGCACCGGCTGGTCTTCTCGGCCGAGAGCCTGAAGCCGAAATTCTCGAAGATCTCGCCCTTGGCCGGCGCCAAGCGCATCTTCGGGCCCGACGCGCTGGTGAACTTCGTCAAGGGCCTCGCCAAGATCACCCTGGTCGGCGTCGTGATCTTCACCGTGCTCTGGCCGCAGCGCAGCACCATCGACAGCATCGTCCGCATGGACGTGGAAATGCTGCTGCCGCACACGTTCTCGATCGTCATGAGCGTGCTCATCGCGGTGGTGGCGATCATGGCGATCATCGCGATTGCCGACTACGTCTACCAGTACCAGCGCTGGTACACCCGGCAGAAGATGTCGATCCAGGAGCTCAAGGAGGAGTTCAAGCAGTCGGACGGCAATCCCGAGATCAAGGGCAAGATCAAGCAGCTGCGCCGCGAGCGCTCGCGCAAGCGGATGATGGCGAACGTCCCCACCGCCACCGTGGTCGTCACCAACCCGACCCACTTCGCCGTGGCGCTGAAGTACGAGCCGGGCATGGTGGCCCCGGTCTGCGTCGCCAAGGGCATGGACCTGATCGCGCTCAAGATCCGCGAGCTCGCCACGGCCAGCGACGTGCCCATCGTCGAGAACGTGCCGCTGGCCCGGGCGCTGCACGCCAGCGTCGAGGTCGACCAGCCGATCCAGGAGGAGCATTTCCGCGCGGTCGCCGAGGTGATCGGCTACGTCATGCGGCTGAAGGGCACGATGCGATAGGATCACGCGCCCGGAATTGCATGCCGGCGGCGCCTGTGCCCTTGCCTCCCGGGCGGCGAAGCGGCACGACTAGCTTGCGAGAATCGGCGTCGGATTCTCGCCTGACCCTGACCAACGGCTCTTCCCGCCATGGCCTTCGCCGAAAAGAACATTCGCGCCGACCATGCCTCCCCGGCCGTGCCGGTGACGCGGCGGTCGGTCGACCGCTCCGAACAGTCCGGTTCGACCGCCATGGTGCTGGTCGTCGCCGTCGTGCTCGTCGGCGCGGCGCTGTTCTTCCTGATGATCGGCCGCGACAACGCCTATCCCTATGTCATCGGTCTCCTGGCCACCCTGGCGGTCTGCGGCGTCTTCTCGCTCTTCGCCTATGCCTCGGGCATCCTGCGCTTCGCCAGCGAGGACAACCGCAACGACTTCACCAAGGCGATGGTGGACAGCGCCAGCGAGGCGGTGGTGGTGAGCGACCCCTCGGGTCGCGTGCTCTACGCCAACCCGGCCTATCTCGGCCTGACCGGCGCCGCCGGCGAGGAGGACGTCCGGGCGGTGGAGCGGGCCTTCACCGGCGCCCCGGAGGTGTCGGAAGCCATCTACCGCCTGTCGCAGGCCGCCCGCGAGGGCCGCCGCCACCAGGAGGAGGTGCGCCGCGCCGAGGCGGACGATGCCCGCTGGCTGCGCCTCAAGGTGCGGCCGATGACCGGGGAGGGGGCCGCCCGCATCCGCGGCGGCGGCCGTGCCAGCGTCTGGACGGTGGAGGACATCACCCGCGACCGGCAGAGCGCCGAGAGCGCCTTCGAGACGCTGCAGAAGGCCATCGACTTCCTCGACCACGCCCCCGCCGGCTTCTTCTCCATGGAGCCGACCGGCGAGATCGCCTACATGAACGCGACGCTGGCCGGCTGGCTCGACCACGACCTCACCGAGGTCGGTCCCGGGGGCCTTGCCCTCGCCGACATCCTCGCCGCCGACGCCGCGGCCCTTCTGCGGACGATCCCCGCCAAGCCGAGCGAGGTGACCACCGCCACCTTCGACCTCGACCTGAAGCGCCGCTCCGGCGAGGCGCTGCCGGTGCGCCTGCTGCACAAGGTCGCCTTCTCCGCCGACGGCACGCCCGGCGCCTCCCGCACCCTCGTCATCAACCGGGCACGCACCGGCGACAGCGGCGATAGCCTCCGGGCCGCCGAGGTGCGCTTCGCCCGCTTCTTCAACTCCTCGCCGCTCGCCATCGCCACCGTCGACCGCGAGGGCCATGTGGGCCGCGCCAATCCGATCTTCGCCCGCATGCTGGCGGACGTCGCCCCGACCACCGAGGCGGGGCCGCGCTCCATCCTGTCGCTGGTCAAGGAGAGTTCGCGCCCGGCCCTCACCCAGGCGATCGGTGAGGCGGCCGCCGGCAAGGGCGACCTCGCCGCCGTCGACGGCGCGCTGCAGGGCAACGCCAACCGCTTCTGCCATTTCTTCGTCGCCCCGGTGGACGACCCGGAGCAGCCGGGCGAAGCGGCCATCGTCTATGCGGTGGAGACGACCGAGCTGCGCCAGCTCCAGGAGCAGTTCGCCCAGTCGCAGAAGATGAACGCCGTGGGCCAGCTCGCCGGCGGCGTCGCCCACGATTTCAACAACGTGCTGCAGGCCATCATCGGCCATGCCGACCTGCTGCTGATGGACCACAAGCCGGCGGACCCGTCGTTCAACGACGTCATGCAGATCAAGCAGAACGCCAACCGCGCCGCGAGCCTGGTGCGGCAGCTGCTGGCCTTCTCGCGCAAGCAGACGCTGCGCCCGCAGGTGGTCCAGCTCGGCGACGTGCTGTCGGACCTGTCCATGCTGCTGCGCCGCTCGCTCGGCGAGCGCGTCGGGCTCGACATGATCCACGGCCGCGACCTCTGGCCGGTGCGCGCCGACGTCACCCAGCTCGAACAGGTGATCCTCAACCTCGCGGTCAACGCCCGGGACGCCATGCCGGACGGCGGCAAGCTGACCATCCGCACCGCCAATGTCGCGGCGGCCGACATCATCCGCCACCGCTCCAAGGACGACCCGGTGGACATGCCGGAGAGCGATGCGGTGATGATCGAGGTGACCGACACCGGCACCGGCATCCCCGACGAGATCAAGCAGAAGATATTCGACCCGTTCTTTTCCACCAAGGAGGTGGGCAAGGGCACGGGCCTCGGCCTGTCGACCGTCTACGGCATCGTCAAGCAGTCCGGCGGCTATGTCTTCGTCGACAGCGAGGTCGGCCGCGGCACCGTCTTCCGCGTGTTCCTGCCGCGCCATGTGGAGAGCGCCGAGCCGGCGGCCCCGGAGCCGGCCGCCGCCGCCGAGGCACAGGCCCCGACGACGCCGGCTGCACCCGCCGCCATGCTGGTTGCCGGCGCGCCGGAGAGCCCGGGCGAGGCTGCCGAGCCGTCCGAACCGGCGGTTCCGCCGCCGCCTCCGGCTGCGCCCGCCGCGCCCGTCGCCGCGCCCCGGGACGATACCGGCGCCGGCACCATCCTGCTGGTCGAGGACGAGGAGGCGGTGCGCGCCTTCGCCTCGCGGGCCCTCGCCTCGCGCGGCTACACGGTGCTCGAGGCCGGCTCCGGCGTCGAGGCGCTGGAGGTCATGGCGACGTGGTCATGCCGGAGATGAACGGTCCGACGCTGCTCGGCGAGCTGCGCAAGACCAATCCCGGCATCAAGGTGATCTTCGTTTCCGGCTATGCCGAGGAGGCCTTCAAGAACGACCTGCCCGAGGGCCAGGCCTTCGCCTTCCTGCCGAAGCCCTTCTCGCTGAAGCAGCTCATCGAGGCGGTCAAGGAACAGGCGAAGAGCTGACTGGCGGCGCCGGGCGGGCGGTACTAGGCTGACGTCATGCCGGCTCCGTCCGTCCAGCCGCTGATCGCTCTCGACGCCGTGGTGGTCGACACGGAGACGACCGGGCTCGATCCGGCGAAGGCGCGCATCGTCCAGATCGGGGCGGTGACCCTGCGCCGGGGACGTCTGGTGCCGGAGGAGCGGTTCGAGCGGCTGGTCGACCCGGGCGTGCCCATCCCACCTTCCGCCACGGCCATCCACCATATCGACGGCGCGGCGGTGGCCGGCGCTGGGTCCTTCGCGCAGGCCTTCGCAGCCTTCGAGGCGTTCCGCGCCGGGCGGCTTCTGGTCGGACACAATCTCGGTTTCGACCTCGCCATCATCCGGCGCGGAGCCACCGCCCTCGCTCGACACGCGGCTGCTCGGGCAGATCTGCTTCCCGACGCTCGCCGGCTACACGCTGGAGATCCTCGCCGGGCGGACCGGCGTGACGCTCGACCCCGGCCGCCGCCACGACGCAGTGGGGGACGCCGAGAGCGCGGGTGCCATCTTCGTGGCGCTGCTGCCGTTCCTGAAGGAGAGGGGCGTGCGGACCGTCGCCGAGGCGGACGCCGCGTGCCGCCGGCTCGGCCACGCCCTGGAGGGCTTCGCCCGCGCCGGGTGGGAGGAGCCGAACGCGGCGGCCGCGGCAGGGCAGGGGGCGTTGTCGCGCATCGATTCCTACCCGTTTCGCCACCGCGTGGCCGACGTGATGGGGCATCCGCCCGCCGTGGCACCGCCGAACATGACGGTGGTGGCGGCGGCGCGGCTGATGACGGAGCGGCGCGTCTCCTCGCTGTTCGTCGCAACGCCGGGCGACCTGCGCGTCGATGCGGCCGGCATCGTCACCGAGCGCGACGTGATGCGGGCCGTGGCGGCGGGGGGCGCTGCGGCACTGGACGGGCCGGTGGACGCCATCGCCTCCCGGCCTCTCGCCCATGTCGGAGCGGATGACTTCGTCTATCGCGCCATCGGGCGGATGGACCGGCTGAAGGTGCGCCACCTCGCCGTATGCGACGCCGCTGGCGAGATCGTGGGGGCGCTGTCGGCGCGCGACCTCCTGAGGATGCGGGCGAGCGACGCCCTCGCTCTCGGCGATGCCATCGAGGCGGCGGATGGCGCGCCCGCCATGGCCGCCGCCTTCGCCCGCATGCCCCAGGTGGCCGAGCAGCTGCTCGCGGAGGAGGTGCCGGCCGTCCAGGTGGCGGCGGTCGTCAGCCACGAGATCGGCGCCCTGACGGCGCGGGCCGCCCGCGAGGCCGAGGCGATGATGCTGGCGGAGGGCGCGGGGCCGCCCCCGGTCGCCTATGCGGTGCTGGTGCTCGGCTCGGTCGGCCGCGGCGAGAGCCTGCTCGCCGCCGACCAGGACAATGCGGTGGTGACGGAGGTCGCGGCCGACCCCGAGGCTGCCGATCGCTGGTTTGCCAGGTTCGGGGCGCACATGGCCGACATCCTGGACGCGGCGGGCGTCGCCCTGTGCAAGGGCGGCGTCATGGCCCGCAATCCCGCCTTCCGCGGCTCCATCGCCGACTGGCGCCGGCGAATCGGCGAATGGGTCGGCCGGACGCGGCCGGAGGACCTGCTCGCCGTCGACATCTTCTTCGACTTCCGCGCCGTGCACGGCGACATGGGCCTCGCCGCCACCCTGTTCGACGAGGCCTATGCGGCGGCACGGGACGCGCCGATGCTCGCGAAGCTGCTGGCCGAGCAGATCGGTGCGCACCGGCCGCCGCTGACCCTGTTCGGCGGCTTCCGGCTGACGGACGGACGGGTGGACCTGAAGCTCGGCGGGCTGTTTCCCGTGGTGGCGGCGGCGCGCTGCCTGGCGCTGCGCCACGACATCCGCCTGCGCTCGACGCGGGAGCGGATCGAGGCGCTGCAGGACAGGAACATCGGCGCTGCGGAAGACCTCGGGCACTGGCTCGACGCCCATGCCGTCATCCTCGGGGCGATCCTCCGCCAGCAGATCGCCGACCTCGCGGCCGATCCGGCGATCCTCGGCCGGGACGAGCGGGCCCGGCTGAAGGAGGCCGTCGGCCAACTCGCCCATGTCGGCGAGACGGTGAAGGACCTCATGTTCCGCGCCTGAGCGGCGTCAGCGGCAGTTGCGGGCGATGATCTCGTTCCAGTCGGCGATGGAGCCCTGCATGTGGGCGACGTTCTCGCCGCGGTGATGGCCGGTCGTGCAGCGATGGAAGACGCAGGCTGCATCCGCCATCATCCGGACGTGGTCCCTGAACACACGACACTGTTCGGCCCGCGGCGCACTGCGCACGGCGGCTAGCCGCTCCGTCATCTGGCGCTGGCGGATCTCGGTCAGGGTGAGTTCGGCGGCGCAGGCATCGCCGCGCGGGCCGCCGGTTATGGCCCGGCACGAGCCCTGCGCCGAAGCCGCGTCGCCAAAAAAGAGCGCCGGTGCGATGAGCACCAGCGCGGGCAGGCGGCGACGGTTGGACATGGAGGCCGTGGGATCGGGATCAGCGGCAGCCGTGAGCGATGACGCCGCGCCATTCGGTGGCGGACTGGCGGAAGAAGCCGATCTTCTCGGCCCGCTCGGGGCCGGCGACGCAGCGCTCCACCGTGTCGACGGCGCGGTTCAGCGAGACGAGGTGGCCGCGGATGGCCGGGCACTGGGCGGCCATGTCGGCCTCCTGCAGGCGCTCGACGGCGACGAGGCTGCGGTTGATCTCCGCCTCGGCGGCGGCGAGCTTCTCGCCGCACGGCTCGGCGGCCTGCGGCATGGTCGCGAGGCCCGCCATCTGCACGGGAGCAGGAACGCCGGCGGCACGGGCCGGCCAGGCGGTGACGACCATGGCGAGGAAGGCGATGGCGGTGGCGGCGACCAGGGAGGACGCGATCAGGGCGAGCGAATGGGCGTCGGCGCTGGCGGCGCGGGCGGTGGCGACGGTGACGTGCGAGGTGCGCATGGCGATTTCCCTCCGGTATGGCGGCAGGAATGAGCCGCGCCCGTTTCATGAGGATTTCAGCCGCGAAGCCTGATGTTTCCGGATGGAAACAGCGGGTCCGCGACCTGTCGCCGCAACAACCGATCAGCCGAGGTTGAGTTCCTTGAAGAAATCGTTGCCCTTGTCGTCGACGACGATGAAGGCGGGGAAGTCCTCGACCTCGATCTTCCAGATCGCCTCCATGCCGAGCTCGGGATATTCGAGCACCTCGACCTTCCTGATGCAGTCCTGGGCGAGGCGGGCGGCGGGGCCGCCGATGGAGCCGAGGTAGAAGCCGCCGTGCTTGGCGCAGGCCTCGCGGACCTCGCGGGAGCGGTTACCCTTGGCGAGCATGACCATGGAGCCGCCGGCGGCCTGGAACTGGTCGACGAAGCCGTCCATGCGGCCGGCCGTGGTCGGGCCGAAGGACCCCGAGGCATAGCCCGCCGGGGTCTTGGCCGGGCCGGCGTAATAGACCGGGTGGTTCCTGAAATAGTCCGGCATGGGCTCGCCGCGGTCGAGCCGCTCGCGGATCTTGGCGTGGGCGGCGTCGCGGGCGACGATCATCGGCCCGGTGAGCGAGACGCGCGTCTTGATCGGGTGCCGCGACAGGGTTTCGAGGATTTCGGACATCGGGCGCGTCAGGTCGATCTTCACCACGTCGCCGCCGAGCGCCCCCTCGTCGATCTCCGGCAGGTACTGGGCGGGATGATGCTCCAGCTCCTCGAGGAAGACGCCGTCGCGGGTGATCTTGCCGAGGGCCTGGCGGTCCGCCGAGCAGGAGACGGCGATGGCGATGGGGAGGGAGGCGCCGTGGCGCGGCATGCGGATGACGCGCACGTCGTGGCAGAAATACTTGCCGCCGAACTGGGCGCCGACGCCCATGGCCTGGGTCAGCTTGTGGATCTCGGCCTCCATGCCGACGTCGCGGAAGGCATGGGCGAACTCCGAGCCCGCCGTCGGCAGGCCGTCGAGGTAGCGGGCGGAGGCGAGCTTGGCCGTCTTCATCGTGTGCTCGGCGGAGAGGCCGCCGATGACGATGGCGAGGTGGTAGGGCGGGCAGGCGGCGGTGCCGAGCGTCAGGATCTTCTCGTGGAGGAACTTGATCATCCGCTCGTGGGTGAGGATGGAGGGCGGCGCCTGGAACAGGAAGCTCTTGTTGGCCGAGCCGCCGCCCTTGGCCATGAACAGGAACTTGTAGGCGTCCTCGCCCTCCGCATAGATCTCGATCTGGGCGGGCAAATTGTTGCGGGTGTTCCTCTCCTCGAACATGGAGATGGGGGCCACCTGCGAATAGCGCAGGTTCTTCTTGGCGTAGGCGTCGAGCACGCCCTGGCCGAGGGCCGCCTCGTCCTCGCCTTCGGTCCAGACCAGGCGCCCCTTCTTGCCCATGATGATGGCGGTGCCGGTGTCCTGGCACATGGGGAGCACGCCGCCGGCGGCGATGTTGGCGTTCTTCAGGAGGTCGTAGGCGACGAACTTGTCGTTCGAGGTCGCCTCGGGGTCGTCGAGGATGCGGCGAAGCTGGGCGAGGTGACCCGGGCGCAGCAGGTGGTTGATGTCGATGAAGGCCTGCTCCGACAGCAGGCGGATCGCCTCGCGGTCGACGACCACGACCTCGCGGCCCAGCACCGTCTCGACCCAGACGCCCTCGGAGGTGAGCTTGCGATAGGGCGTCTCGTCCTTCGCCAGGGGGAAGAGCGAGTAGGAGCCGGCGGCGAGCGGAGCGTTCATCAGGCGGGTTCCGTCGAGAGGGCCGGAGCCGAGGGGCCGGCCGGGGTGGGCCGCCATCCTTTAAGCCATTGCGCAGACCGTTTGAAGTTGTTCCAGAGTAGGGGGCTGCTGACAGGGAATGGCAGCAGGTGGCAGCGGAACAAAAAAAGAACTTGCCGCCCGGAACAAACCATGTACGGTCGATTTCACAGGGGTTTCGGCCATCAGGCCTTGCCAGCACAGGGGAGCTACCGCCATGAGTCAGGCCGCACTGCGACTCGTCGAAGGTTCATCCATGGACAAGACCAAGGCGCTGGACGCCGCTCTCTCCCAGATCGAGCGCGCCTTCGGCAAGGGCTCCATCATGCGGCTCGGCAAGAACGAGAAGCTGATCGAGATCGAGGCGATCTCGACCGGCTCGCTCGGTCTCGACATCGCGCTGGGCATCGGCGGCATGCCGCGCGGCCGCGTGGTCGAGATCTACGGTCCGGAATCCTCGGGCAAGACGACGCTGGCCCTGCACACCATCGCGGAAGCGCAGAAGACGGGCGGCGTCTGCGCCTTCATCGACGCGGAGCACGCGCTCGACCCGGTCTATGCCCGCAAGCTCGGCGTCAATCTCGACGACCTCCTGATCTCGCAGCCGGATGCCGGCGAGCAGGCGCTGGAGATCTGCGACACGCTGGTGCGCTCGGGCGCCATCGACGTGGTGGTGGTCGATTCGGTGGCGGCGCTCACGCCGCGGGCCGAGCTCGAGGGCGAGATGGGCGACAACCAGCCGGGCATGCAGGCCCGCCTGATGAGCCAGGCGCTGCGCAAGCTGACCGCCTCCATCTCCAAGTCGAAGACCATGGTGATCTTCATCAACCAGATCCGCATGAAGATCGGCGTCATGTACGGCTCGCCGGACAACGCGCTGAAGTTCTACGCCTCCATGCGCCTCGACATCCGCCGCATCGGCGCGATCAAGGACCGCGAGGAGGTGGTCGGCAACCAGACCCGCGTGAAGGTGGTGAAGAACAAGCTGGCGCCGCCCTTCAAGCAGGTCGAGTTCGACATCATGTACGGCGAGGGCGTCTCGAAGATGGGCGAGCTCATCGACCTCGGCGTCAAGGCCGGCGTGGTGGAGAAGTCCGGCGCCTGGTTCTCCTACGACAGCCAGCGGGTCGGCCAGGGCCGCGAGAACGCCAAGACCTTCCTCAAGCAGAACCCGGACATGGCGGCCAAGATCGAGGCGGCGATCCGGCAGAACGCCGGGCTGATCGCCGAGAAGATCCTCGGCGAGGTCGAGCCGGACGGCGACGCCGACAGCCCGGACTGAGACCGGGGCACTGGGAGATCTCCTGGGAGATTTAGGGAAAGGCCGGGTTCGCCCGGCCTTTCCTGCGTTTCGGGGGCCGCGCCGCCGCCGCGTCGCAAAGGGGCGCAGTCAGGACTGGCCGGGTGCCGAACGGCGGACGAGGGGCGGGCTGAGCGGGGACGGGGGCCGCCCTCCGGAGGGCGGCTCGCCCGCCATGAGAGCGGCCGGCCATCGAAACCGGTTCCCTCGGCCGAAAAATGCTCTAGAACACCCGCCGACCAGACTTCAGGCCGCGCTCGTCCCGGGCCCGGCCGCAACCCCTCAGTTCGGGCCATGACCGGCGTCAACCAGATCCGCAAGACCTTCCTCGACTACTTCGCCAAGAACGGCCATGCCGTGGTGGAGAGCTCGCCGCTCGTGCCGCGCAACGATCCGACCCTGATGTTCGCCAATTCCGGCATGGTGCAGTTCAAGAACGTCTTCACCGGCGTCGAGAAGCGGCCCTATTCGACGGCGACCACGGCGCAGAAGTGCGTGCGCGCCGGCGGCAAGCACAACGATCTCGACAATGTCGGCTACACCGCCCGCCACCACACCTTCTTCGAGATGCTCGGCAACTTCTCGTTCGGCGACTATTTCAAGGAACAGGCCATCGAGCACGCCTGGACGCTGATCACGAAAGAATACGAGCTGCCGGTCTCGCGCCTCCTCGTCACGGTCTTCACCGAGGACCAGGAGGCCTTCGACCTGTGGAAGAAGATCGCCGGCCTGCCGGATTCGAAGATCATCCGCATTCCGACCTCCGACAATTTCTGGCGCATGGGCGACACCGGCCCCTGCGGCCCCTGCTCGGAAATCTTCTACGACCACGGCGACAAGATCTGGGGCGGCCCGCCGGGATCGGCCGAGCAGGACGGCGACCGCTTCATCGAGATCTGGAACCTCGTGTTCATGCAGTACGAGGAGCAGGCCGGCGGTATCCGCACCAACCTGCCGCGTCCCTCCATCGACACCGGCATGGGTCTCGAGCGCATCTCCGCCGTGCTTCAGGGCACCCACGACAACTACGAGATCGACCTGATGCGCGCCCTCATCGGCGCCTCGGCGGTGGAGACCGGCGTCGAGCCCGACGGCCCCAGCAAGGTGTCGCACCGGGTCATCGCCGACCACCTGCGCGCCGCATCCTTCCTGGTCGCCGACGGCGTGCTGCCCTCCAACGAGGGCCGCGGCTACGTCGTCCGCCGCATCATGCGCCGCGCCATGCGTCACGCCTCGCTGCTCGGCGCCAAGGAGCCGCTGATGCACAAGCTCGTGCCGACGCTGGTGCGCGAGATGGGCCAGGCCTATCCGGAGCTCGTCCGGGCCGAGGGCCTGATTTCCGAGACCCTGCGCCTCGAGGAGACGCGCTTCCGCAAGACGCTGGAGCGTGGCCTCTCCATCCTCGACACGGAATCGGCGGGTCTCGCCGAGGGCGCGACCTTCTCCGGCGAGACCGCCTTCACCCTCTACGACACCTACGGCTTCCCCCTCGATCTGACGCAGGACGCGCTGCGCCCGCGCGGCATCGCGGTGGACACCGCCGCCTTCGAATCGGCGATGCAGTTGCAGAAGCAGAAGGCGCGGGCCGCCTGGGCGGGCTCGGGCGAGGCCGCCACCGACACGGTCTGGTTCGCGGTGAAGGAGAAGACCGGCGCCACCGAGTTCCTCGGCTACGACACCGAGACGGCCGAGGGCCAGGTGCTGGCGATCCTGAAGGACGGCGCGGAGGTCGCGGCGCTCGCGGCCGGCGAGACCGGCCTCGTCGTCGTCAACCAGACGCCGTTCTACGGCGAGTCCGGCGGCCAGCAGGGCGACCGCGGCGCGATGAGCGGGGAGGGCGTCAGGGCCGCCGTCACCGACACGCAGAAGAAGCTCGGCGATCTCTTCGTCCACGCCGTCACGGTGTCGGAGGGGCGGCTCTCCGTCGGGCAGGCGGTGCAGCTCGACGTCGACCACGCGCGCCGCTCAGCCATCCGCGCCAACCATTCGGCCACCCATCTCCTGCACGAGGCGCTGCGCCAGGTGCTCGGCGACCACGTGGCGCAGAAGGGCTCGCTGGTCGCGCCCGACCGGCTGCGCTTCGACTTCTCCCACAACAAGCCCATCGGCGACGACGAACTCGCCAAGGTCGAGGACATCGCCAACCGCGTGCTGCTCGCCAATGCGCCGGTCGTCACGCGGCTGATGGGCCAGGAGGAGGCCATCGCCTCCGGCGCCCGCGCCCTGTTCGGCGAGAAATATGGCGACGAGGTCCGCGTCGTCTCCATGGGCCCGGCGCCCGCCGGCTCGACGGCCTCCGGCTGGTCGGTGGAGCTCTGCGGCGGCACGCACGTGGCGCGCACCGGCGATATCGGGCTCGTCACCGTGGTGGGCGAGGGAGCGGTCGCCGCCGGCGTCCGGCGCCTCGAGGCCATGACGGGCGACGCGGCGCGGCGGCACCTCGCCGAACAGGCCCGCAAGCTCGAAGCGGTGGCCGGCCTCGTGAAGACCTCGGTCGCCGACGTCGAGGCCCGCGTCGAGGCCCTCGTCGAGGACCGCCGCCGGCTGGAGCGCGAGCTCGCCGAGGCGAAGAAGAAACTCGCCATGGGGGGCGGTGCCGCCGGCGCCGATCCGGTGAAGACCGTGGGCAGCCTCAAGCTGCTGGCGCGCAGCGTCACCGGCATAGAGCTGCGCGACCTCAAGGGCCTCGCCGATGCCGGCAAGGCGCAGGTGGGGTCGGGCGTCGTCGCCATCGTCGGCGTGTCGGAGGACGGCAAGGCCGGCATCGTCGTCGGCGTCACCGCCGACCTCGCGGGCAAGGTCAACGCGGTCGATCTCGTGCGGATCGGCTCGGAAGCCCTCGGCGGCAAGGGCGGCGGCGGCCGGCCGGACATGGCGCAGGCCGGCGGTCCGGACGGCCACAAGGCCGAGGAAGCCCTCGCGGCCATCGAGGCGGCGCTGGCGGCGGCCTGACGCGGCGGCGTTGACGCGCCGGCCCGCGGCGCGCCACGCTGCCCTGCGCCCGGTGCCGGGAGCGGACGGGGGACGACCATGGCGGCGAGCGTGCTGCGGCGGCGGATCTACGAACTGCTCGACAAGGGCCTCGCCGGCTCGTGGCTCGCGGACCTCGTCCACGGCGCGCTGATCGCGCTGGTCATGGTCAACGTGGCCGCGGTGGTGCTGGAATCGATGCCGGCGCTGGCGAGCGCCTATGCCGGCGAGTTCCGCGCCCTCGAGATCGCTTCGGTGGCGGCCTTCACCTTGGAATATGCGGCGCGGCTCTGGGTGGCGCCGGAACATCCGCCCTACCACGGCCTCAGCCCGCTGCGCGCCCGCCTGAGGGCGGCGATGTCGCCGGCCCTCGTCATCGACCTCCTGGCCATCGTGCCCTTCTATGTCGGCCTTCTCCTCGACGTCGACCTGCGCTTCCTGCTGCTGCTGCGGCTGGTGCGCTTCTTCAAGCTGGCGCGCTATTCGCCGGGTTTCGCCAGCCTCGTCGACGCGCTGTGGAGCGAGCGGCGGGCCCTCGGCGCGTCGCTCCTCATCTTCCTCGGCGCCCTGGTCATCGCCGCCTCGGCCATGCGGCTCGCCGAACAGGAGGCCCAGCCGGACAAGTTCGCCACCATCCCCGACGCGCTGTGGTGGGCGGTCATCACCCTGACCACCGTCGGCTACGGCGACGTCTATCCGGTCACCGGCGTCGGCAAGATCATCGCCGCCTTCACCGCCGTCACCGGCATCGTCATGCTGGCCCTGCCGGTCGGCATCGTCGCCACGGCCTTCGCCCGCGAGATCCAGCGCCGCGACTTCGTCGTCACCTGGAGCATGGTCACCGGCGTGCCGCTGTTCTCGGGGCTGGACGCCGCCTCGGTGGCGGAGGTGATGCGCTCCCTGACCAGCGCCACCTACGAGCCCGGGGCGCTGATCTGCCGGGCCGGCCAGCCGGCGCGGGCGGTCTTCGTCATCGCCGAGGGCGAGGCGGAGGCCGAGGGCGCAGGCGGGTGCCGCACGCTCGGTGCCGGCCAGTGCTTCGGCGAGGCGGCGGTGCTGCAGGGCCGGCCGATGGAGGTGACGGTGCGCGCCGTCACCCGCGTGAAGGTCCTCGCCCTCGACGCCGACGAGTTGCACCACCTCCGGGCGACGCGGCCGGCCATCGGCCTCGTCATCGCCACGCTCGCGGAGAGCTGGGAGAGCGCGGGCGAGGCGCCGGAGCGTCCTTGATCCCGGCCCGGGACGGGGCCCCCCGCCCGCGCTAGGGTGAGGCATGACCCAGCCCAGCGCGCCGCCGCCATCCCCGCCGCAGCCGGCCCTGCAGCGGCGCCTCGGGCTCGTCCTGCTCGTCCTCTACGGCGTCGGCATCACGGTGGGTGCGGGCATCTACGTCCTGATCGGCACGGTGGCGGGACATGCCGGCGTCCATGCGCCGCTCGCCTTCGCCCTCGCCGCCGTCGTCATGGGGCTCACGGTCGGCTCCTATGCGGAGCTGGCGACGCGCTATCCGGTGAGCGCGGGGGAGGCGGCCTACATGCGCGAGGCCTATGGCTCGCGCCTCGCCTCCACGGCGACCGGACTCCTCACCGTCGTCATCGGCCTCGTCTCGGCGGCGGCGGTCGCGCTCGGCTCCGCCGGCTATCTCCATGCGCTGGTGCCGGCGCCGCGGCCACTGCTGGTCGTCGTGGTGGTGCTGGCGCTGGGGGCGGTGGCGGCCTGGGGCATCCTGCAGTCGGTGGTGGTGGCGAGCCTCTTCACCCTCGTCGAGGTCGGCGGCCTCGTCATGATCATCCTCGCCGCGGTGGGCGCCGACCTGCCGTTCCTCTCCGCGCTGGCGACGCTGCCGCCCGCCGATCCGGCCCTGCTCTCGGGGATCGCGGCGGCGAGCCTCCTCGCCTTCTTCGCCTTCATCGGCTTCGAGGACCTCGCCAACGTCGCCGAGGAGGCGAAGGACCCCCACCGCACCCTGCCGCTCGCCATGGCGCTGACGCTGGTGATCGCGACGGTGCTCTACGTGCTGGTGGCGGCGGTTGCGGTCAGCGCGGTGCCGCCGGCGGACCTCGCCGCTTCCGAGGCTCCGCTCAGCCTGGTGTTCCAGCGTCTCGCCGGCACCAGCCCGGCCACGATCGGGCTCATCGCCGTGGTGGCGACGCTCAACACGGTGCTGGCGCAGATGACCATGGTGGCGCGGGTCGTCTACGGCATGGCGCGGCTTGGCGACCTGCCGGCCGTGCTCGGCCGCGTTCACGGCGCGACGGGAACGCCGCTGGTGGCGACCGCGGCGGTGGTCGCCGCCGTCATCGCGCTCGCCCTGTCGGTGACGCTGGAGCGGCTGGCGGTGGCGACGTCCATGGCGACGCTGCTGGTCTTCGCCCTCGTCAACCTCGCGCTGATCCGGCTGAAGCGGCGCGGCACGACAAGCGCCGCGCGCCACGTCACGGTGCCCTTCTGGGTGCCGGTGGCGGGGCTCGTCACCTGCCTCGCCATGGCGGCCTTCGCCGTGCTGCCGTGAGCGGCTCAGAAGACCTTGCGGTACTGGATGAAGCCGGATTTGCCGGCGATGCGGTCGTAGAGCAGCATCGCGTGGTCGTTGGTCTCGTGGGTGAGCCAGTGGACGCGGCCGGCGCCCTTTTCCTTCGCGATCTCATAGACCTTCTCGATGAGGGCGCGGCCGGCGCCCGTGCCGCGCACGCCTGGGTCGACGAAGAGATCCTGCAGGTAGCAGTAGTCCTCCACCGTCCAGCAGGAGCGGTGGAGGATGGCGTGGACGATGCCGACCATGCGCTCGCCCGCGAAGGCGCCATAGGCCCACATCGGCTCCTTCGGATCGTGGAAGCGGGCCCAGGTGACGTCGGTGACGCCCGGGGGAATGTCGACCTTGTAGAAGGCCTGATAGCCGCGCCAGAGCGGCTCCCACTGGGCGCGGTCGGCGGGGGTCAGTTCACGGGTCGTCACGGCCATGGGATTCTCCTCAGGCCGGCCAGTGTGGCGCGGGGTTCGCCGCCGTCCAGAGCTGTTTCGTCATCGCCGCCATCACCGCCGGCGATCGGTCCGCCGGCAACGCAATGTTAAGGGCGGGATGCGAGGGTGGCCGCGAGGAAAGGATTTCCGACATGGTCTCCAGTCTGGGCCCGAGTGCCTGGGACACGATGCAGTCGTTCCGCACCAGCCGCAGCTACGGCGCGGCGCAGGGCATGGCGAACGCGTCGGCCATGGCGAGCCAGATCTTCGGCGCCGATCCCTCCACCAACGCCGCGCTCGCCATCTTCGGCGTCGACACCGGCAATGCCGACAATCTCTTCGCCGCCACCAGCGAGGGCATCGAGGCCTCGATGACGATCGGCATGGCGCGCGCCGCCTGGGCCAAGGACACGCCCTCGAAGGCCGACGAGGCGACCACTAAGGCGCTCGGTGGCGACGGGCTCGGCGAGATCTTCGACTTCTTCGCCTGAGGTGTGAGGGCGCTTCATCTCGCTCGACGGTCGGCGACGCGCGCCGATCCCTTTGATCCGTCCAGACCTGCATCGGCGAAGTGCGTCCTTCGAGGCTCGCTGTCGGACGATGCTGACGCATCGCCGGACGCTCGCACCTCAGGATGAGGAGGGTCGTGGATTGCACGACGGTTCGCTCTGGCGGCGGCCGGCCTGCCTGTCTGGGATGCCACTCACCACCTCCCTCATCCTGAGGTGCGAGCGACAGCGAGCCTCGAAG
>LNFH01000381.1 GCA_001464235.1 Rhizobiales bacterium Ga0077556
ACCCCGCCCTCGCCGCGTCATGCCCGGGCTTGGCCCGAGCATCCACGACTTCCCATTCCACCGTGTTCAAGTCGTGGATACCCGGGCCAAGCCCGGGCATGACGGGCCGCGGCGTGCGGCGCCTCTCGTTGGCCGTTTTCCCCTGCATCGGCGAAGTGCGTCCTTCGAGGCTCGCTGTCGGACGATGCCCAAGCATCGCCGAACGCTCGCACCTCAGGATGAGGAGGGTGGTGAGCGGCATCAGGGACAGGCTGGCCGGCCACCGCCGCAGTGAACCGGGGGGCAATCCGCCTTCCTCCTCATCCTGAGGTGCGAGCCCCCGGCGATGCGTCAGCATCGTCCGGTGGCGAGCCTCGAAGGACGCACTTGCCCGATGCAGGGCGCCGGGAGAGCGGTGGGGCGCCGATCGGGAAGCGGCGTGCCCGCTCCAGGCTTAGACCCGCTGCCCTCCTGCATGGCTCAATTGACCCCGCCATCGCCGTCAGGCCCGGGCTTGGTGTAAAGACCGGGGACATCCCTGACAGGTGTTCGGAGACATCCCTTACAGTCTCTGCGGGGCTTGCTCGGGGGTTTTGAGGGAGAAGCGGGCGATCT
>LNFH01000382.1 GCA_001464235.1 Rhizobiales bacterium Ga0077556
GGCCCCGGACAGCTATCGCATCGTCGAGGCGGACGTGCTCTTCGCCGCCGGGCGCCATGCCGAGGCCCTCGCCGTTCTACGGGCGCTGGGACCGACGGACGAGGTGCGTCAGCAGGCCCATACGATGCTCGTGACGCTCGACCAGCGATGCGCAGGCGCCCTGTGGCCCCAGGCGCCCGTCTTCGAGCCGCTGTACCGCTTTCCGCCCCGCCGGCGCTGACGCCTCAGCGCAGCGTCGGGCTCCAGGCCGGGTCGGAGGCGAAGCTCGGGGTCGGCACGATGTTTTCGGCGCGGGCGAAGATGTCGGCCTGGAACAGCTTCGGGCCCGCCCCCTGCTCGCGGAAGAACATGACGAAGAGCCCGTTCGGCGAGAAGGTCGGACCCTCGTTGTGGAAGCCCGAGGTGATGATGCGCTCGCCCGAGCCGTCCGGCTTGATGACGCCGATGGCGAACTGGCCGCCGCCCTGCCGGGTGAAGGCGATGAAGTCGCCGCGCGGCGACCAGACAGGCGTCGAGTAGCGGCCCTGGCCGAAGGAAATGCGGTTGGCGGCGCCGCCGCCCGCGCTCATGACGTAGAGCTGCTGGCCGCCGCCGCGGTCGCTCTCGAAGACGATCTGGCTGCCGTCCGGCGAATAGGAGGGCGAGGTGTCGATGGCCGAGCCGTCGGTCAGGCGCACGGCGGCCCGCGAGCGCAGGTCGAGCGAATAGAGCGAGGAGCCCGAGCCCTGCTGCAGCGACAGGGCGATGCGCTGCCCGTCCGGCGAGAAGCGCGGCGAGAAGGTCATGCCGGGGAAGTTGCCGACCTGCTCGCGCTGGCCGGTCTCGATGTTGAGGAGATAGACCCGCGGCTCGCCGCCGGCATAGGCCATGTAGGTGATGTCCTGGCTCGACGGCGAGAAACGCGGCGTCAGCACGAGGTCGCCGCCGCGGGTCAGGTAGCGCACGTTGGCGCCGTCCTGGTCCATGATGGCGAGGCGCTTCTGGCGGCGGTCCTTCGGTCCGGTCTCGTCGACGAAGACGATGCGGGTGTCGAAATGGCCCTTCTCGCCGGTGACCCGCTCGAAGATCTGGTCCGACACGAGATGGGCGATGCGGCGCCAGTTCTGTTCCTGGGTGGCGAACTGCTGGCCGTGGAGCTGGCCGCCCTGGGCGACGTCCCACAGGCGGAACTCGACGCGCGAGCGCCCGTCGGCGCCACGGCCGGCGCGTCCCGTGACGACCGCCGCCGCGCCGAGCTGGCGGAACTGGGCGAAGTTCGGCGGCTGGTCCGGGTCGAGCGTCGCGTTGCCATAGGCCTGCTTCTCGATGATGCGGAAGAAGCCCGAGCGCCGGAGATTGTTCTCGATCACGCCGGAGATGTTGCGGCCCATGTCGCCCTCGCCGCCGAGGTTCGGCACGACGATGGGGAAGGGCTGCACCTGTCCGCGGCGGATGTCGATGACGGGCGGGGCGCCCTGCGCCAGCGACCAGGGCGAGAACAGGCTCGTGCCGGCGATGGCGGTGCCGGCGGAGAGGATGGTGCGGCGGTTCAGAAGCAGGGTCATGATCAGGTCTCTTGAGGCCTTCAGATGGCGCTGGCATGGCGGTTCGTCGAGAGCGTGACGACAAACCGGCACGAGGCGTCCGTCAGCGCATCATTTCCTTGGGATCGAAGTTGAGGACGACTTCGCGCCACGTGTCGTAGCGCTCGCGCGGCAGGCGCACGCCGCCCTCGGCCGAGCAGCGCATCACCGCGCGCACGGCGGAATTGGCCAGCACCTGGAAATTGGAATCGCTGCGGGGATTCTGCACCTCGGGCCGCGCGGTCACGGTTCCGTCGGGATTGAACGAGACACGCAGGCGTACCGCCGGGCTGTTGCCCTCGCGTGCCGCGATCGGAATCTCCCAGCACCGTTCGGCCCAGGCGCGGATGGCGTCGATCTCGCGGCCGGTGATGCGGGCGGCCGAGCCCGTCGCGGTGCCGAGCGAGGCGGTGCGCGCCGGTGCCGTGGCGCCGGTCGCCTCGGTCCGCGAGGCGGCGCGGCGGTCGTTCTCCTGCGAACGGCTGGTGGCGAGCCGCGCGGCGATCGAATTGGCGTCGAACTGGCGGGCATTGGCCTGTTCCTGCCGCTGCCGCTCCGCCCGTTCGCGGGCCTCGCGCTGCTGGCGCTCACGGGCCTCGCGGGCGACGCGCTCACGCTCCTGCCGCTCGCGGGCCTCGCGCTGCTGGCGTTCCTGGCGTTCGCGGGCCTCGCGCTGCTCGCGCTGTTCCTGCTCGCGACGCGCCTGTTCCTGGCGCTGCTGTTCCTGACGCTGCTGCTCGCGGCGGGCCTGCTCCTGGCGCTGCTGTTCCTGCCGGCGCTGCTCCTCCTCGCGCTTCTGGCGGGCCTGGAGCTCGGCTTCCCTTGCGGCGAGGTCCTCCTGCTGCTGCTCGGCGGCCGCGGCGGCGGCCGGGGGCGCCGGCCGCGGCTGGGGCTGCGGCGGCACCGGCATGGAGGGCTGGACGGCGGCGAGCTGGGCGGGGCGCGCGGCCGGCGGCGGCGGGGCCGCGGCTTCTTCCGGCTTCGGCTCCGGCACGGGGGGACGCGGCGGCGGCGGCGGGGGCAACTCGGTGTTCTGCACGCGCTCGCGCGCGACCGGCAGGGTGGCCGGATCCTGGGTCTGGCGCTCTTCTGGCGCCTGGCGGTCGACGACGCGCTGCGGCGTCGGCGTCTGCTCGCCACGGCGGTCGCCGCGGGTCGACTGCGCTGGCTCGTCCGAGACGATCTCGACGGGCACGCTCTCGCCTTCGTCGACCTTGGAGGGCGACGTCAGGAAGCCGACGAGGCCCGCGACCACGAGGAGCACGTGCCCCGCGACCGAAACCCCGTAACCGACCTTCTGCGGGTGGAGCGCCAAAGCCTGTCCCTGCCCTGCCCTCAGCGCGTCGCGCGCTCGGTGGCGACCAGCGCCACCTTGGTGAAGCCGCCGCCCTTGAGCTGCGACAGGACGTCCATGATGGCCTGGTAGTTGGCCGCCGCGTCGCCGCGCACGAAGATCCGCTCCTCGGCGCCGTTCTGCGCGCGGGTGCGGACCCGCTCGACGAGGGCCGCGGACTCGACCTTGTCGTCGCCGACGAAGATCTCGCCGTTCTGCCGCACCGACACGGTGATCGGCGGCTTGTCCTGCTGGATGGCGCGGGCCGAGGCCTGCGGCAGGTCGATCGGCACCGACACCGTCATGAGCGGCGCGGCGATCATGAAGATGACGAGCAGCACCAGCATCACGTCCACGAAGGGCGTGATGTTGATCTCGTTCATGACGTGGGAGCGGCGCCGGCGGCGTCCGCCGCCCCGTCCGCCACCGCCACCTGCGAGTTGGGCACCCATGTGGCTTGCTCCTTACGCCGCGCGCTGGTCGTAGCCGCCGCCCTGCTGGTCGATCTGACGCGACAGGATGGCGGAGAACTCGTCGGCGAAGCCCTCGAGCCGGCTGGCGATCTTGTTCACCTCGCCGGCGAGCTTGTTGTAGGCGATGGTCGCGGGAATGGCGGCGACGAGGCCGATGGCGGTGGCGAAGAGCGCCTCGGCGATGCCCGGCGCGACGACGGCGAGAGAGGTGTTCTTCGACACGGCGATGGCCTGGAAGGCGGTCATGATGCCCCAGACGGTGCCGAACAGGCCGATGAAGGGGCCGGCCGAGGCGACGGTGGCGAGCACCATCAGCCGGGCTTCGAGCCGCTCGACCTCACGCTGGATGGTGACGTTCATCACCCGGTCGAGGCGCTGCTGCAGGCCGGCGAAGGAGCGCGAGGCCGTCTCGTGGCTGCGCTTCCACTCGCGCATGGCGGCGACGAAGAGGGCGGCCATGGCCGTGGTCGGACGCTGCGCCAGCGAGCGGTAGAGCTCCTCGAGGCTCTGGCCGGACCAGAAGACCTGTTCGAAGCGGTCCATCTGCGTCTTGGTCCGACGATACATGATGATCTTCTCGACGATGATCGCCCACACCCAGATGGAGGCGGCGACGAGCCCGAGCATCACGCCCTTGACCACCCAGTGGGCGGCCCAGAACAGGCCCCAGAGGGAAACGTCGTGGGAGGCGACCGCGGCGGCGTCGGCGGGGGTCATGGCAAAATCCTTTTCGCGACAGGCGGCTCTGAGGTCGCGCGTCCGTTCCGGCCCTGGTCGAAAACACGGGAAGACGGCGGCAACTGCACCAATTGACGCTCAATCGTCCCTGGAAGGGGCGAAATGGCCCCTGAATGTGTCTTGACCGTGGCGCGGAACGTGCGTCCGCGTGGTCACCTACCAAGCCATTGATAAGGTTAAGGGCAGGTTATCTTCGGCACTGCATCATGAACGAGGCGTCACCGCATCGGGACAAGGCCGGACTGCCGGCGGGTGGGACCCTGTCGCACCGGCAACCGCCGGCCCGGTCGCCATAGCCCGCTCCGGGCCCGCGGACAAGCGCGCTGGCGGGGATGTGATCTGCCAGGACACGAGGGCCGTCGGCGTGCGAGGGGGCCTCGACGTCAGTCCGGCCCGGCTCCGTGCGGCGTCATCGCGCGCCGGAGCCCGTCGGGGATACGGACCGGCTTGCCGCCGGCGAGGAAGGCGACGCGCACCTTCGCCTCCACCAGCACCTCGTCGCCGCGCAGAACCCGCTGGGCGAGGTTGAGCGTCGCGCCCTTCACCACCTCGGTGCGCGTCTCCACCGTCAGCACGTCGTCGATGCGCGCGGGCTTCAGGAACTCGATGCCCATGGAGCGCACGACGAAGAAGAAGCCGGCGCCCGCCTCCTCCCTGGCGCTCTCGAACAGGTCGCCCTGCGCCACGCCGAGGAGCCGCAGGAAGTCGGTTCGCCCCCGCTCCATGAAGCGCAGGTAGCTAGCGTGATAGACGACGCCGGAGAAGTCGGTGTCCTCGTAGTAGACGCGGACGGAGAGAACATGGGTCTCCCCGTCGATGCGGCCGGCCAGATGGTGGCCATCGGTCATGCGGTAACCCTTTACGCTCGTCGGGTATCGGAACGCTCGAACCCGCTTAACGCGGCGATGGGACGAAAGCGAGGCACCGTTTCCAGCGGGTTCGCCCTGCGGAAACGAGGCGTCGACTTCGCCCTGCCCGCGTGATCTAAGCCGCCCGCCCCGCGCAACCGCACTAGGGCTCATCGCATGAGACATCCCCACATGAAACCGATCCTGACGGCCGCCTTCCTGGCGCTGCTGACGACCTCCGCCATGGCGCAGGGCGCCGACACCTGCGCCGGCTACCTCAAGTCGCTCGCCGAGATGGAAGCGGCGATGAAGGCGGCCGGAACGGCGATGCCGCCGACCGATCCGAACGACGCCAAGATCATCGCCTATTGCCGCGCCAACCCGCGCGCCTCGCTCGCCGACGCCATGACCAAGGCTCTGCAGTAACCCACGACTGAAGCCGCCGGTCCCCACGGGCCGGCGGCTCACGCCTCCTCGTCGCCCTTGAAGAGCATGAACTGCGCCCCGTCGCGCTGCGGCTCGGCGAGGCCGAGATGGCGGAAGGCGCCGGAGGTCAGGAGCCGTCCCCGGGGTGTCCTCTGCAGAAAGCCCTGCTGGATCAGGAAGGGCTCGATGATCTCCTCGATGGCGTCGCGCGGCTCGGAGAGAGCCGCCGCCATGGTCTCGATCCCCACGGGACCGCCGCCGTAGTTCAGCGCGATGGCTTTCAGATAGCGCCGGTCCATGGCGTCGAGCCCGGCATCGTCCACCTCGAGCCGGGTCAGCGCCTCGTCGGCGATGGTCCGCGTGATCGTGTCGGAATCCCGGTAGATGGCGAAGTCGCGCACGCGCCTGAGCAGCCGGCCGGCGATGCGCGGGGTGCCGCGCGCGCGGCGCGCGATCTCGTTCGCCCCGTCCGCCGTCATGCCGACGCCGAGGACGCGGGCGCCGCGGGTGACGATCAGTTCCAGTTCCTCCACCGTATAGAAAGCGAGGCGGATGGGGATGCCGAAGCGGTCGCGCAGCGGCGTGGTGAGAAGGCCCGCCCGCGTCGTCGCGCCGACAAGGGTGAACTTGGCGAGGTCGATCTTCACCGAGCGTGCCGCCGGCCCCTCGCCGATGATGAGGTCGAGCTGGAAATCCTCCATGGCGGGATAGAGGATTTCCTCCACCGCCGGATTGAGCCGGTGGATCTCGTCGATGAAGAGGACGTCGCGCTCCTCG
>LNFH01000383.1 GCA_001464235.1 Rhizobiales bacterium Ga0077556
CGCAGCCCGACGACCCGGCCCGAACTCGTCCGCGCGCCGCGGATGATGCCGACAACGCCGGAGCGGCCGATGCCGGTGATCACCTCGTCGCAGCCGAAGTCCCTGAGCTTCGCCGCGACGATCCCGGCCGTCCGCGGCAGGTCGAAGCCGAGCTCCGGGTGGCGATGGAAGTCCTGCCGCCAGCCGGCGACCTCCTCGTGCAATGCGGCGATGCGGTTGACGATCGGCACCCTGGCCTCCGGTCGCAGACGGTCAGGCCGGCATGCGGGTTTCGACGAGGCGGGCCCAGTAGCTCATGCCGATGGGCAGGATCTCGTCGTTGAAGTCGTAGGCGGGGTGGTGGACGCCGAACTCGCCGCCCTGGCCGATGCCGATCATGCAGCCGGGCCGCTCCTCCAGCATGAAGGAGAAGTCCTCGGCGCCCATGGTCGGCGGCTTGTCGCGCCGCACGAGGTCCTCGCCGACGATGGAGGCGGCCACCGCGGCGGCATGCTCGGCCTCGGCGGCGTGGTTCACCACCATCGGGCAGCCATAGGTGTAGGTGAAGGTGGCCTTCGCGCCGTAGCTTTCGGCCGTCATCTCGACCACCTGCTGCAGCCGCTGCGCGACGAGGGCCTGGATGTCCTTGGTGAGCGTGCGCACCGTGCCGAGCAGTTCCGCCGTCTGCGGGATGACGTTGTTGGCATGGCCGGCGTTGAAGGCGCAGATCGAGACGACGGCGCTGCCCAGCGGATCGATGTTGCGGGCGACGACGGACTGCACGGCGATGATGATCTGGGCGGCGACGAGGACCGTGTCGACCGCCAGATGGGGCTTCGCCGCATGGCCGCCCTTGCCCTCGACGAGGATGTGGATCTTGTCGGCGGCCGCGCTGGTCGGCCCGGCGCGGACCGCGAGGGTGCCGGCGGGGTCGAGGTTGTTGTGCATGCCGTAGACCTCCTGGATGCCGAAGCGCTCCATCAGGCCGTCGGCCACCATTTCGCGGGCGCCGCCGCCGCCCTCCTCCGCCGGCTGGAAGATCAGCGCCACGGTGCCGTCGAAGTTGCGCGTCTCGGCGAGGTATTTCGCCGCACCCAGCAGCATGGCCATGTGGCCGTCATGGCCGCAGGCGTGCATCTTGCCCGGAACGGTGGAGGCATGGGGAAGGCCGGTGATCTCGGTCATCGGCAGCGCGTCCATGTCGGAGCGCAGGCCGATCACCTTGCCGGACGTGGTCTTCGAGCCGCGGATCAGGCCGACGACGCCGGTGCGGCCGATGCCGGTGACCACCTCGTCGCAGCCGAACTCGCGCAGCTTGTCCGCCACGATGGCGGAGGTGCGCGGCAGGTCGAAGAGCAGTTCGGGATGCTGGTGGAAGTCGCGGCGCCACGCCGTGGCTTCCTCATGCAGCCCGGCGATCCGGTTCACGATGGGCATGGATGCGTTCCGAGGGGAGAAAGGCCCACAGAACCGGAGCCCGGGCGGCGGGTCAACCGGGCTGCCATGCGGTCGGCTCCTCTTGACGCGCATGGCTCCCGTCGGCTCCCTCGGTCCCATGACACTCACCAGCATCGAACTTCTCGACCGCCTCGTCGGCTTCCCCTCGGTGTCCGACGCCAGCAACCTCGATCTCGTCGCCTTCATCGGCGACCTACGAGGTCATCCACCAGCCCGATGGGCGCAACGCCAACGTCTGGGCCACCGTCGGCCCGCGCATCGACGGCGGCGTCGTGCTCTCCGGCCATCTCGACGTGGTGCCGGTGGAGGGTCAGCCCTGGACCTCCGACCCTTTCACCCTGACGCCGAAGGGCGACCGGCTCTACGGCCGCGGCACCTGCGACATGAAGGGGTTCGACGCCTGCGTGCTCATGGTCGCCGCCGACCTCAAGCGGCCGATCCACATTTGCCTCACCGCCGATGAGGAGATCCGCATGGACGGCGCCCGCGCCGTCATTTCCCGGCTCGGCAAGGACTGGACGCGGCCCTCGCTCTGCATCGTCGGCGAGCCGAGCCGCATGAAGGTGGTCACCGGCCACAAGGGCTACATGCGCATCGACACGCATGTGCGCGGCCACGAGGTGCATTCCTCGAACCGCTATGCCGGCGTCTCGGCGATCTTCGTCGCCGCCCGCCTCGTCAGTTGGATCGAGGAGCGCGACCTGAGGAACAAGGCCGAGGCGGAGGCGACCGGCGGCGCGCCCTATTTCGATCCCGGCTGGACCATGCTGCATGTCGGAACGCTGTCGGGCGGCACGGCCCACAACATCACCGCGCTCGACTGCCACTTCGTCACCGGCATCCGCGTGGTGCCGGGCGACGACGGCATGCGCTACGTCCGGGAATATCAGGACTTCGTCCGCCGCGAGATCGAGCCGGCCATGAAGGCCGTCCATCCCGACGCCGGCGTGGCCATCACCTGGCGGGTCGGCGGCGAGCCGCTGGTGCGCGAGGAGGACGGCGAGGCCGAGCGCCTCGCCCGCCGGCTCACCGGCGACAACGGCATCCAGGTCGTGCCCTACGGCGCCGAGGCGGGCCTGTTCCAGGCGGCCGGCATTTCCACCGTCATCTGCGGCCCGGGCGACATCGCCCAGGCCCACCAGCCGGACGAGTGGGTCGAGGTGTCGGAGCTCGCCAAGTGCGACGCCTTCATCGCCGGCGTCATCCGCGAGTGCTCGGCCTGAGGGCGGCATCGCGAGAAGCCGCACTGCACGGATCAAGTGCGTCCTTCGAGGCTCGCTTCGCTCGCACCTCAGGATGAGGGGGTGGTGACCGGCACAACGCCGGACGAACCTGCGCTGCCCACATTCTGCCGGCCGGAATGCAGGACACCCACCCTCCTCATCCTGAGGTGCGAGCCACGGCGATGCGTCAGCATCGTCAGGAGGCGAGCCTCGAAGGACGCACTTGGGTCGTGCAGGCAAACACCCGACCACGACCGCACCGCCCGCGCCTCCCGGCGCGGACGATGACGAGCCTGCAGATCAGCGCTGGCGAGCGATGATCCGCGCCTGGATGCCGTCGTAGACACCCTGCGGCACGATGTTCTTGCGGACGAGCTCGTCCTTGCCGCGATAGGGGCGGCCGGCGATGATCGCGCGGGCCCGGGCCTCGCCGATGCCCGGCAGAACGCGAAGCTCGGCCTCGGTCGCGGAATTGATGTCGATGAGGGCGGCGGCCGGGGTCGTCGCGGCGGGTGCCGGGGTCGTCGCGGGAGCCGCGGGGCGGGTCGCAGGCGGGGTCGCCGGCTGGGTCGCGGTCTGCGCCATGGCGGCGGTACCGGCGAGAGCGAGGGAGGCGGCGAGCATCAGGGTCTTCAGCATGGGCGTGTCCTTCCGTGGCGTCGGGTTCAGGGGGGCCTCGCAGCGCTGCGCCGCTCCTGCCGACCATGCGAGGTCACCACCCGTTGATGGCGCATGCAAGACGGCTTTTCGCTGCGACCGTGTTCCTCCGGTGAACGCCGGCCGAACGCGCCGTTGAGGCTTCCGTCAGGAGACGTGGGCAGCCAGCGCTGCCTCACGGGCGGCCTCATAAAAATGAATGTTCATTCTCTTTTTTGTTGCAGTGCGGTTCGCCCTGCCCTATGGACATTCCTGCCCCGAGGACCCCGTCGCCATGCCGCGGATCGACACCGCCCAGCGCATAGACCGCAAGACGGCGATCCTCGACGCCGCCGAGCGCTGCTTCGTGCGGTCCGGATTCCACGGCACCTCCATGAGCGAGATCTGCGCCGAGGCCGGCATGAGCCCGGGCAACCTCTATCGCTACTTCCCCTCCAAGGAAGCAATGATCGAGGGCCTGTGCGAGCGCGACTTCGCCGAGGTCGGCGAGGGCTTCGCCGCCCTCGCCCAGGCGCCCGACATCTGGGAGGCCTTCGAGGCCCTCGCCCGCTTCCACATGATCGAGGAGCCGCGCGAGAGCTGCCAGCTTTGGGTCGAGATCATGTCGGAGGCCACGAGAAATCCGCAGATCGGTGCGCTCCGTAAGAAGATCGACGCTTTCATCGAGGCGAAGATGCGCTTTGCGATGGACGTGGCCCGTGACCGCGGACAGACCCATCCCGAAGCCGACCTCGAACGTGCCGTGCAGTTCCTCATCACCTTCGCCGACGGTCTGATGCTGCGGCGCGCCCGCGATACCCGCTTCGATCCCGGGCCGCATGTCGCGCTGATGTTCACCATCCTGCGTTCCATGCTGCTGCCACCCGCCACGCCGGCCGATGATAGGCTGAAAACACCATGACCGCCCCCGCCCGCACCTTCCTTCTCGCCGCCATCCTGGCCGGCGCCCTGGCCGGGGCCGCGGCCGCCCAGACCGTGGCGCCCGCCATCACGGTGGCCGCAGCATCGCGCACCGAGTTGCGCGAGACCGTCATCGTCACCGGTTCCTTCGTCGCCCGCGACGAGGTCATGGTGTCCCCGGAGGTCGACGGCCTGACGATCACGGAAATCCTCGCCGAGGAAGGCGACAAGGTCGCCGCCGGCCAGGTGCTGGCGCGCCTCAACCGCGAGATGCTGGACGTGCAGCTCGCCCAGAACGCCGCCCAGATCAGCCGCGCCGAGGCCGCCATCGCCCAGGCCCGGGCGTCGATCGTGGAGGCGACCTCGGCGCGCACCCTCGCCCAGCAGCAGCTCGAGCGCACCCAGCAGCTCCAGCGCAGCGGCGCGTCCACCGCCGACGCCCTCGACCAGCGGACCAGCGCCGCCCGCACGGCCGGCGCCCGGCTCGAATCCGCGACCAATGCCCTCGCCCTCGCCGAGGCCGATCTCGTCCTCGCCCGGGCCCAGCGCCGGGACATCGAGCTTCGCATCGCCCGCACCGAGATCAAGGCCAAGGTCGGCGGCACCATTTCCCGCCGCACCGCCCGTCTCGGCGCCCTCGCGGCGGCGGCCGGCGATCCGCTCTTCCGCATCATCGCCGACTCCGAGGTCGAACTGGAAGCCGACGTGCCGGAGACGACGCTCGCCCGCATGCGTCCCGGCCAGCCCGCGACGGTCGAGGCTGCGGGCTACGACAAGCCCTTCGCCGGCACCGTCCGCCTCGTCGCGCCGGAGGTGAACCGCACCAACCGGCTCGGCCGCGTCCGCGTGAACCTGACCGCCGACGAGCGTCCGCCGCTCGGCGCCTTCGGCCGGGCCACGGTCGAGGTCGCCCGCTCGACCGGGCTCACCGTGCCGCTCTCGGCGGTGATGTTCGGGCCGTCCGCGAACATCATCCAGGTCGTGAAGAACGGCGTGGTCGAGACGCGCGAGGTCGTGGTCGGCCTGCGCGCCCAGGGCCGCGTCGAGATCCGCAGCGGCATCGCCGAGGGCGACGAGGTCGTGGTGGTCTCGGGAAGCTTCGTCCGCAACGGCGACCGGGTCACACCGGTCGCGGCCACCCAGCGCTGAGGAGGCCGGGCCATGTCCTCCTTCAACATCTCCGCCTACTCGATCCGCCAGCCGGTCCCCTCGATCGTGCTGTTCATCGTGCTCTGCTTCCTCGGCTGGATGAGCTACAACAACCTGCCGATCACGCGCTTTCCCAACATCGACGTGCCGCTCATCCAGATCCGGGTGACGCAGGCGGGCGCCGCGCCGGCCGAGCTGGAAAGCCAGATCTCCAAGCGGGTCGAGGACGCGGTCGCCAACATCACCGGCGTCAAGAACGTCATCTCGAACCTGACCGACGGCCAGTCCTCGACGGTGGTCGAGTTCCGCCTGGAGGTGAACACCGACCGGGCGCTGAATGACGTCAAGGACGCCATCGCCAAGATCCGCGCCGACCTGCCGCGCAACATCGACGAGCCGATCATCGAGCGGCTCGACATCGAGAACCAGGCGATCATGACGGTAGCCGTCGCGGCCCCTGCCAAGACGCTGGAACAGCTCTCCTGGTTCGTCGACGACACGGTGAAGCGCGAGTTGCAGGGCCTGCGCGGCATCGGCCGCATCAGCCGCAACGGCGGCGTGCTGCGCGAGATCCGCGTCGCCCTCGATCCCAACCGGCTGATGGCACTCGGCATCACTGCGGGCGACGTCAACCGGCAGCTGCGCGCCACCAACGTCGACCTCGCCGGCGGCCAGGGCGACATCGGGGGCCAGCAGCAGTCGATCCGCACGCTGGCCGGCGCCCAGACGGTGGAGGAGCTCGCCGCCACGCGCATCGTGCTCCCGGGCGGGCGCCAGGTGGTGCTCTCCGATCTCGGCACCGTCACCGACCTCTACGAGGAGCCGAAGAGCTTCACCCGCCTCAACGGCGAGACCCCGACGGTGGCCTTCCAGGTCTTCCGGTCGAAGGGCGCCTCGGACGTCCGCGTCGCCGCCCTCGCCCGGGCCAAGATCAACGAGCTGCGCGCGGCGCATCCCAGCATCACCTTCACCGAGATCGACAATTCGGTGAACTACACGGCCGGCAACCACACCTCGGCCATGACCATGCTGCTGGAAGGCGCCGGCCTCACGGTCATCGTCGTCTTCCTGTTCCTGCGCGACTTCCGCGCCACGATCATCTCGGCGGTGGCCCTGCCGCTCTCCATCATCCCGACCTTCTGGGTGATGGACATGCTCGGCTTCTCGATGAATCTCGTCTCGCTGCTGGCGGTGATCCTCGTCACGGGCATTCTCGTCGACGACGCCATCGTCGAGATCGAGAACATCGTCAGACACATGAAGATGGGCAAATCGCCCTATCGCGCGTCGATGGAGGCGGCGGACGAGATCGGTCTCGCGGTCATCGCCATCTCGCTGACCATCGTCGCCGTCTTCGCGCCGGTGTCGTTCATGGGCGGCATCGCCGGCCAGTACTTCAAGCAGTTCGGCCTCGTGGTGGCCATCGCGGTGCTGTTCTCGCTCCTGGTGGCACGATTGATAACACCCATGCTGGCGGCCTATTTCCTCAGGCCCCACGAGCACAAGGAAGCCCGCGACGGCGTCCTCATGCGCGCCTACCTGCGCTTCCTGTCGGGCACGATCCGCTTCCGCTACCTCACGTTGCTCGCCGGCATCGGCGTCTTCGCGGTGTCGATCTGGGCGGTGAAGTTCCTGCCCACCGGCTTCATCCCCTTCCCGGACGAGGCACGCTTCGTCATCTCCATGGAACTGCCGCCGGGCTCGACGCTGGAGGACACCCGCGCGCGGTCCGACCAGCTCGCCAAGCTCATCCGCGAGAAGACGCCGGAGGTGGAATCGGTCCTCGTCATCGGCGGCTCCAACCCCGTCGGCACGCTGGAGATCCGCCGCGCCACGGTCATCGTGCGCCTGGTCCACAAGACCAAACGCGAGCGCAAGCAACGGCAGATCCAGCAGGCGACCTCGCCGCTCTTCACCCAGATCCCGGATATCCGCGCCTGGTACGTCAACGACCGCGGCGAGCGCGAGCTGTCGATCATCGTGCGCGGCGACAACGCGGCGAACCTGTCGAAGGCGGTCGCCTCGCTGGAAGCCGAGATGCGCCAGCTTCCGGGTTTCGTGAACGTCGCCGCCACCGCCGGCCTCGACCGGCCGGAGATCCGCGTCGTGCCGAAGACGGACGAGGCGGCGCGCTACGGCATCACCACGGACCAGATCTCGGAAGCCGTGCGCATCGCCACGATCGGCGACGTGGCGGCCAACCTCGCCAAGTTCAATGCGGGCGACCGGCTGGTGCCGATCCGCGTGCAGCTCGACACGGACGCCCGCGCCCGGCTCGACATCCTCTCGGCGCTGACGGTGACCACGCCGTCCGGCCAGCAGGTGCCGCTGACCGCGGTGGCCGACATCACCTTCGGCCAGGGCCCCTCCTCCATCGAGCGCTACAACCGGGTGCGCCGGGTGAACATCGGCACCGATCTCGGCCGCGGCCTCGAAATCGGTCCGGCGCTCGAGCAGGTCTTCGCCCTGCCGGCAGCCCGCAACCTGCCGGCCGGCGTGTCGTTCCAGCGCGGCGGCGACGCGGAGGTGATGGAAGAGGTCTTCCAGGGCTTCGCCATGGCCATGGGCACGGGCCTCCTGATGGTGCTCGGCGTGCTCGTGCTGCTGTTCCACTCGGTGTTCCAGCCGCTGACCATCCTGATGTCGCTGCCGCTCTCCCTCGGCGGCGTCATCATCGCGCTGCTGCTGACCAACAACGCCATCTCCATGCCGGTGGTGATCGGCATCCTCATGCTGATGGGCATCGTCACCAAGAACGCGATCATGCTGGTCGACTTCGCGGTGGAGAAGACGCGGGAGGGCATGCCGCGCCGCGAGGCGATCCTCGACGCCGGCCGCAAGCGCGCCCGCCCGATCATCATGACGACGCTCGCCATGGGCGCGGGCATGATCCCGCCGGCTCTGGGCGCCGGCGACGGCGGCGAGTTCCGCGCGCCGATGGCCATCGCCGTGATCGGCGGCCTGCTGGTCTCGACCGTGCTCAGCCTCGTCTTCGTCCCGTCATTCTACACGGTGATGGATGACGTCGGCCGCATCTTCGGCTGGATCTTCGGCCGCTTCGTCGGCCCGACCGACGAGCCCGACGCGGCAGCCGCCGGCCATGGCGGGCACGGCGCGCCGCCGCTGCTGCTGCCGGCCGACGCCCCGCCCCCCGGCGAGGCGCAGCGCCCCATCCGCGTCGCCGCTGAATAGCGAACGCGTCCCCGTGTGGCCTCGACGGCGCGCGGGGGCACGGGAGCCCGGCCTCCACGGGTCCGCCCCCGTGGGCGCCGGGCTCTTTCCCGTCAGGCTGACAGCGGGCCGCGCCACCGCTAGGCTCCCGCCATGCCCGCTCCGCCCAAGGCGCCCTCCCCGGTCGCCACGCCCCTCGTGACGCTGCGCGTCGACTTCGCCCCCGGCGTCAGGCTCGGGCCGGGCAAGGCCGACCTCCTCGAGGGCATCCGCGACACCGGGTCCATCGCCGCCGCCGGACGGCGCATGGGCATGAGCTACAAGCGCGCCTGGCTGCTGGTCGAGACCATGAACGCCATGTTCGCCGCGCCGCTCGTCGCCTCGTCCAAGGGCGGGCGGGACGGTGGCGGCGCCGAGCTGACCGAGGCCGGGCGCACGGTGCTCGCCGCCTTCCGCGCCATGGAGGAGAAGCTGCGCACGACGGCGGCGGCCGAGACGGCGACGCTGGTGGGTCTGTTCCGTCCGGCAGACGATTGACAGCCGCGGCGGCGCCACGCGATATAGCCGCACGGAAATATCGCCGGAGCCCTTCATGGCCCTCCTCGCCCGCCTTCGCTCCCTCGCGCTCACGATGGCCCTCGCCGTGGCCGGGCTCGCCGTGCCGGCGGCCGGCCAGACCCCGCAGATCGCGGTGGCCGCCAGCGTCAAGCCGGCGATGGACGAGCTCGCCGCCGCCTTCCGGCAGGCGACCGGCCAGGAGGTCTCGGTGGTCTACGGCGCCTCCGGCAACTTCACCCGGCAGATCCGCCAGGGCGCGCCGTTCCAGCTCTTCCTCTCCGCCGACGAGGGCTTCATCTTCCAACTCGCCGATGCGGGCCTGGCGGCCGACCGCGGCGAGGTCTATGCGGAGGGGCGGCTCGTGCTCTTCGTGCCGAACGGCTCCCCCCTCAAGGCCGACGGAGCTCTCACGGACCTGCGCGCCGGCCTCGTCGACGGCCGCGTCACCCGCTTCGCCATCGCCAGCCCGGAACACGCGCCCTATGGCCGGGCGGCCGAGCAGGTGCTGAAGGGCCAGGGCCTGTGGGAGCCGCTGCAGGGCCGGCTCGCCATCGGCGAGGACATCGCACAGGCCGTGCGCTTCGCCACGAGCGGCTCGGCGCAGGGCGGCCTCGTCGCCCATTCGCTGGTGCTGGCGCCGCAGGTGCGGGCGCTGGGGAGCTTCGCGCTGGTTCCGGCCGACTGGCACCTGCCGCTGCGCCAGCGCATGGCGCTGATGAAGACGGCGGGTCCGGTAGCGCGCGACTTCCACGCCTATCTGCGGAGCCCGGAAGCGCGGGTGATCTTCCGCCGCCACGGCTTCCTGATCGTCGGCGAGGAATCCTGATCATCCATGGACTGGGTCGCGCTCTCCCTCTCGCTGAAGCTGGGCGCGGCCACGGTCCTCATCCTGCTGCCGGTCGGCTTCGTGGTGGCGCGGCGCCTCGCCTTCCGCCCGTTCGGCGGCCAGGGGCTGGTGGAGGCGCTGATCGCCCTGCCGCTGGTCCTGCCGCCGACCGTCCTCGGCTACTACCTGCTGGTCGGTCTCGGGGCGGCCTCGCCCATCGGCCAGGTCTGGCAGGCGCTCGTCGGCCGGCAGCTCGTCTTCCATTTCGAGGCGCTGCTGATCGCCTCCGTCATCGCCAACCTGCCCTTCGCCATCCAGCCGATGGTGCAGGCCTTCCGGGCGATCCCCCGGGAGGTGCGCGAGGCGGCCGCGGTGTCGGGCATGACGCCTCTCACGGTGATGCGCCGGATCGACCTGCCGCTCGCCTGGCCGGGCATCGTGACGGGCATGGTGCTGACCTTCGCCCACACCCTCGGCGAGTTCGGCGTAGTGCTGATGGTCGGGGGCTCGCTGCCCGGCGAGACGCGCACCCTCTCCATTGCGATCTACGACCGCGTCCAGGCCTTCGACGACGCGGCGGCCCATGTCATGGCGGCGGTTCTCGTCGCGGTGTCGGTGGTCGCCCTGGCCACGACCTCGATGCTCTCCGCCCGACTGGTGCGCCGCCATGGCTGAGGCGGGGCTGACGGTCGATCTCGCGCAGGCGGCGCCGATTCCGCTCGCGGTGAGGCTGTCCTGCGCGCCGGGCGAGATGCTGGCGCTGGTCGGGCCCTCGGGCAGCGGCAAAACCACCGTCCTGCGCGCCATCGCAGGGCTTTACACCCCCTCCGCCGGCCGGGTGGTGTGTGGGGGTAAGACGTGGCTCGACACAGCCGCCGGCACCGCCCTGCCGCCGCACGAGCGGCGCGCCGGCCTCGTCTTCCAGCACTACGCCCTCTTCCCCCACATGACGGCGCTCGCCAACGTCACGGCCGCCATGGGCCACCGGCCCGCGGTCGAGCGACAGGCGGAGGCGCACCGGCTCCTCGCCCTCGTCCATCTCGACGGGCTGGCGCGGCGCTATCCCGCCGAGCTCTCGGGGGGCCAGCAGCAGCGCGTCGCGCTCGCCCGGGCGCTCGCCCGCGATCCCGCCGTCCTGCTCCTCGACGAGCCTTTCTCCGCCGTAGACCGGCGGGTGCGCCGCGAACTCCATGCCGAGCTCGCGGCCATCCGGACGGCGATCCGGGTGCCGATCCTGCTCGTCACCCACGATCTCGACGAAGCCGCGGGCCTCGCCGATCGCCTCGCGGTGATCGACGGCGGCGACATCCTGCAGGTCGGGGTTCCGGCGGAGGTGCTCGCCCGTCCGGCCGGCGCGCGGGTCGCGCAGGCGCTCGACCTCGACCCGGCAGCCGGCGCGCCGTCGACACCGATGGGGACTCGCCCGTGATCGCTCGACGGCCCACCGGGTGGGCTGCCACTGCACAGAGGAAGTGCGTCCTTCGAGGCTCGCCGCCGGACGATGCCGGCGCATCGCCGGGGCTCGCACCTCAGGATGAGGAAGCTGGTGACTGGCATCGGCGTCGAACAAAACTCTCGCGCTTCGCGTAGACCGGTCGCTGGGGCAGACCACACCATTCCTCATCCTGAGGCGCGAGCGACAGCGAGCCTCGAAGGACGCACGTGCCGGGTGCGAAGAGCCCCCCGGGCGCTGCTCCCGATAGCCCTCAGACATTTCAGAGGAACAGCCCTTCCGCCGCCTCCACCTCGTCCACCACGAACCGGTAGGCCTCGTCGATCCGGGCGATGCGGCGGGTGTCGACATGGGCGACGAGGTGATAGGTGCGGCGGATGGCGAGCTCCGGCAGCACCCGGATGAGACCGCCGGCGTCGCGGGCGGCGTAGTCGTGCAGCACGCCGATGCCGACATCGGCCTTCACCGCCTCCATCTGCGCGAGAACGCTGGCGCATTCGAAGCGGCGCTGCCCCGCATCGAAGGCGGGCGGGTAATAGGTCAGCGACTGCGAATAGTGCAGTTCCTGCACCGAGGTGACGAGCAGGTGCCGGCGCAGGGCCTCGGCCGTGTCCGGCGTGCCATGGCGGGCGAGGTAGCGCTCGGTCGCATACATGCCGAGGCCGTAGTCGGTGAGCTTGCGCACGGTGAGCCGCCCGTCGGTCGGCGGATCGATGACCACGGCGAGGTCGGCGTCGCGCTTCGACAGCGACATGGTCCGCTGCAGCGGCACGAGCTGGATGGTGAGGTCCGGATGGCGCTCGGCGAGGCGGCCGAGGCGGGCACTGAGGAACAGGGCGCCGAAACCCTCCGGCGCGCCGATGCGCACCGTGCCGGAAATGACCCGGTCGACCTGCGAGACATCGGCCTGCGCGTCGAGCCAGGCGGTCTCCATGGCCTCGGCCGCGGCGACGAACTTCTCGCCGGCCACCGTCAGGGCGATGCCGGCCGTCGAACGAGCGACGAGCTGCGTGCCAAGTTGTTCCTCCAGCAGCGTGATGCGGCGGGCCACAGTCGCGTGGTCGAGCGACAGCGCCCGCCCGGCGGCGAGGAACTGGCGCGCGCGCGCCACGGCGAGGAAGACCCGGACATGATCCCAGTTTGGCGTCATGGCCGCATCTTACGCCATTTCGTGCACAAGGCATGCGCCAACTTGGCGCTTGGTTGCCGCAAAGCTTCGCTCTAGGGATGGCCCGGGTCCATTTCGATCTGACGCCTGGCCGGGGGCGCGATGCTTGCGCCCGCCGCGGCAAGGCACCGAGGGAGACGACGTCCATGCGCAATTATGGTCATTTCATCGGCGGCAAGCACGTCGCCGGCAAGTCCGGCCGCACCGCGGACGTGTTCCAGCCGCTGGACGGCTCGGTGTTCGGCAAGGTGGCGCTCGCCTCCCAGGCCGAGGTGCGCGAGGCGGTGGAGAACGCCAAGGCGGCGCAGCCGGCCTGGGCCGCCACCAATCCGCAGCGCCGCGCCCGCGTCCTCATGAAGTTCCTCGAGCTCTGCGCCCGCGACAACGAGAAGATGGCCGAACTGCTCGCCCGCGAGCACGGCAAGACGATCCCGGACGCCAAGGGCGACATCCAGCGCGGCCTCGAAGTGGTCGAGTTCTCCATCGGCGCTCCGCAGATGATGAAGGGCGAGTACACCGAGGGCGCCGGCCCCGGCATCGACATCTACTCGATGCGCCAGCCGCTCGGCGTCGTCGCCGGCATCACGCCGTTCAACTTCCCCGCCATGATCCCGCTGTGGAAGGCGGGACCTGCGATCGCCGCCGGCAACGCCTTCGTGCTGAAGCCCTCCGAGCGCGACCCGGGCGTGCCGCTCATGCTGGCCGAGCTCTTCCTCGAGGCCGGCCTGCCGCCGGGCATCTTCAACGTCGTCAACGGCGACAAGGAAGCGGTGGACGCGGTCCTCGACGACGAGGACATCAAGGCCGTCGGCTTCGTCGGCTCGACCTCGATCGCGGAGTACGTCTATTCGCGCGGCTGCGCGGCCGGCAAGCGCGTGCAGTGCTTCGGCGGCGCCAAGAACCACATGATCATCATGCCGGACGCCGACATGGATCAGGCCGCTGACGCCCTGATCGGCGCCGGCTACGGCTCGGCCGGCGAGCGCTGCATGGCGATCTCGGTCGCCGTGCCGGTCGGCGAGGACGCCGCCAACCGCCTGATGGACAAGCTGGTCCCGCGCGTCGAGGCGCTGAAGATCGGCCCCTCGACCTCGGCCGACGTCGATTTCGGGCCGCTCGTGACCGCCCAGGCGCTGGAGCGCGTGAAGGGCTACGTCGACATCGGCGTGAAGGAAGGCGCCAAGCTCGTGGTCGACGGCCGCGGCTTCAAGATGCAGGGCTACGAGAACGGCTACTACATGGGCGGCTGCCTGTTCGACAACGTCACCAAGGACATGCGCATCTACAAGGAGGAGATCTTCGGACCCGTCCTCTCGGTGGTGCGCGCCAAGACCTACAACGAGGCGCTCGACCTCGCCAACGACCACGAATACGGCAACGGCGTCGCCATCTATACCCGTGACGGCGATGCCGCCCGCGACTTCGCCGCCAAGGTGCAGGTCGGCATGGTCGGCATCAACGTGCCGATCCCGGTGCCGCTGGCCTACTACACCTTCGGCGGCTGGAAGCGCTCGTCCTTCGGCGACCTCAACCAGCACGGCCCGGACGCCTTCCGCTTCTACACGAAGACGAAGACGGTCACGTCGCGCTGGCCCTCGGGCATCAAGGACGGCGCCAGCTTCGTCATCCCGACCATGGGGTGAGCGGAAGCACATCTCACACAACCGACGCCGTCGCGGCTCCCGCGGCGGCGTATTGCTATCCGGCTGCCGTCTCCAGTGGCCGGGCATATTGCGGGAAAGCCCGGGCGAGCCTCCTGTCCGCCGTCACCAGCGGAACGCCGAGGAAGCGGGCGAGCGCGACGAACTCACTGTCATAGGCGGAGCATCCGCTGTCCCTCGCGAGCGACAGAACGTCCGCGGAGATCACCTCAAACTCGCGGCCTTGCAGGAGATCTTCAGCCTCCTCCTGGAGCGCAACCGCCTGATCCAGCGACAGCAGGGAGCGCCGCATATAGAGGGACAGGACATTGCGGAACTCGCTCCGCCAGAGTGTCGGCGCAACCCATTCCGGATCCTGCGCGTAGACGCGCTCGGCCATCACGGTGAAAGGCGAGGGAATCAGCAGGTAGGCGATGACATTGGTATCGGCGACGATCACGGGCGGCCATCATCGATGGCCGCGACGAGGTCCTCGTGGGTTACCGCCTGCGGATCGATGGCGGGCCGCAGGGCGCGGATGCGCTGCAACCGATCCTCCGGCGTGAGCTTGCGCGGCTGCAGCGCTTGCTCCAGGCAATGGATCATCTCCCCGTTGATCGAACGGCGATGCAGGGCCGCACGCTCGCGCAGCCGCTCGTAGAGATCATCCGGAATGTTCTTCAGCGTCAGCGTGGCCATCGCAGAAACCTCCGATATGGAACCATTATGGTTTCATGGGCTGCCTGCATCAAGGGTTTGCCCCGCCTGGGCGTCAAGGGCCAGGGGCGCGACCCCGACTGGCAGCATCGCGCGCCATCGTCTTTGATGCTTCAGGCCCCAAGAGGAAAGTCATTTCCATGCGCATCGCCGTCGGCGGTTTCATGCACGAGACCAACACCTTCGTTCCCGCGCCGACTCCCTGGGCGATGTTCAATCAGGAAGGCGCCTGGCCGGGCTTCACCCGCGGCGCCGAGATCCTGACGAAGTTCCGGCCCTTCAACATCGCCTCGACGGGGTTCATGGGCATCGCCGAGAAGGCCGGCCACGTCATGGTGCCGCTGTCCTGGTCCTTCGCCCAGCCTTCGGGGCGGGTGGAGGACGCGGTCTTCGAGCGCGCCGTTTCCTACATTCTCGCCGACCTTGCCGACGCCGCGCCCGACGCCGTCTTCCTCGAACTGCACGGCGCCATGACCACCGAGACGATCGAGGACGCGGAGGGTGGTGCCGGTGGTCGCGTCCCTGGACCTCCACGCAAACGTCACGCGCCTGATGGTCGACAATGCGAGCTTCATGTCGGCCTACCGCACCTATCCGCATATCGACTGGCTGCAGACGGGCCAGCGCGTCGCCGAATGGTTCGACAAGGTGGTGTCCTGGGGTCCGCGGCCGGCGCGCGCCTTCCGGCAGGTGCCGTTCCTGATCCCCATCGCCTCGGGCTGCTCGATGATCGAGCCGATGAAGGGGCTCTATGCCCTGCTCGGCGAGATCGAGGCCGAGACCGGCGTGCATCTCTCGCTCTGCCCCGGCTTTCCCTCCGCCGACATCTTCGACATGGGCGCCACCGTCATCGGCTACGGCGCCGACCAGGCCACGGTGGATGAGGCGGTGGATCGGCTCTACAAGGCGGTCCTGCGAGGACGAGGCGGTGACCCTCGCCTTCTCCCGCGCAGCGCTCGCCTCCAAGCCCGTCATCATCGCCGACACCCAGGACAATCCCGGCGCCGGCGGCTCCTCCATCACCACCGGTTTCCTGCGCGCCATGATCAACCGCGGCGCGAAGGACACGCTGATGGCGCTCTTCCACGAGCCGGAGATCGCCGAGGCCGCCCATGCCGCCGGCAAGGGCGCGACGATCGAGGTCACCTTCGCGGCGAACGGTTCAGGCCCCGGCGAGGAGCCGCTGACGACGACGGTGGAGGTTGTCGCGATCTCGGACGGGCGTTTCACCGGAACGGGGCCGATGGTCGGCGGCCAGCCGATCAACATGGGGCCCTCGGCCTGGCTCAGGATCGGCGGCATCGACCTGGTGGTCGGCTCGGTGCGCCAGCAGCCCCATTGCGTGGCGGTCTGCACCCATCTCGGCGTCGACATCACCGGCTACAAGGTAGTGGTGCTGAAGAGCTCGGTGCATTTCCGCGGCGACTGGCAGCCCTATGCGGATTCGGTCGTGGTCGGGGCCTCGCCCGGCGCAGCGCTGGACGACACGGGCGTCATTCCGTTCCAGCACCTGAGGCCCGACGTGCGGCGCAGGCCGATGTCGAACCACTGAGACATCGGGTCCGGAGGGCAAGCCTCCGGGAGCCTATGGGCTCAGCCGGCGGCGAGCCGGGCTTCCAGCGCCTCGATGCGCGCTTTCAGCGCCTCGTTCTCCTCGCGGGCCTTCACGGCCATGTCGCGCACGGCCTCGAATTCCTCACGGCTCGGCAGGTCCATGTCGCGCAGCAGGCGCTCGGCCTGGGTCTTCACGAAGGTGTCGGCCTCGCGCTTCATGCCCTGGGCAAAGCCGGCGGCGTCGGTCATGAGCTTGGCGAATTCGTCGGCGATGCGGCCGCTGGTCTGGGTCATGGGATATCTCCGCTGCTGGTCAGGGTATGGGGTCGCGGTGGCGCCAGCGCAAGAGCGGCCGGCCTCGGCTTGACCTTGCGGGCGGGGGCGGGCACATCCCCGCCATGCCGCTGCTCGCCCTGCCCTTTCCCGTCATCGACCCGGTGCTGATCGAGATCGGCCCCCTCGCCATCCGCTGGTACGCGCTGGCCTATATCGGCGGTTTCCTGTTCGGCTGGTGGCTGGCGAAGAGGCTGGTCGCGACCGACAGGCTTTGGCCCGGGGGCAAGGCGCCCTTCGCGCCCGCGGTCATCGACGACGCCATCGTCTGGGCAGCCCTCTGCGGCATTCTCGGCGGCCGGCTCGCCTTCGTCTTCGTCTACAACCTCGACTACTACCTCGCCCATCCCGCCGCCATCCTGGCGGTCTGGGAGGGCGGCATGGCTTTCCACGGCGGCATCGTCGGGGCGGTGGTGGGGCTCCTCATCTTCGCGCGCCGCAATTCGCTGCCGCTGCTGCCGCTGATCGATCTCGCCGCGGTCGTCGCGCCGATCGGCATCGCGCTCGGGCGCCTCGCCAATTTCATCAAGCCGGAGCTGTGGGGCCGCGTCACCGACGTTCCCTGGGCGATCATCTTCCCCGGTGCAGGCCCCGACCCGCGCCATCCGAGCCAGCTCTACCAGGCGATGACCGAGGGCCTGCTGCTCTTCGTCGTGCTGCTGGTGATCGCGCGCTCGGGCGGGCTGAAGCGGCCGGGTCTCGTCGCAGGCTGCTTCGGTATCGGCTACGGCCTCGCCCGCTCCTTCGGCGAGCTGTTCCGGCAGCCCGACCCGCAGCTCGGCTTCCTCTTCGCCGGCGCCACCATGGGCCAGCTCCTGTCGGTGCCGCTGGTCGCCGTCGGCCTCTGGCTGGTGGTGAGGGCGCGGCGCCTGCCGGCATGAGCGCGCTCGCCGCCGAACTCGCGGCGCTGATCAGGACGGAAGGGCCGCTGCCCGTCGACCGTTTCATGGCGCTGGCGCTCGGCCATCCCCGCCACGGCTACTACATGACGCGGGACCCGCTGGGGGCGGCGGGCGATTTCGTCACCGCGCCGGAGATCAGCCAGGTCTTCGGCGAGCTGATCGGCGTCTGGGCGGCGTCGGCCTGGGAGGCGCTCGGCCGGCCACCCGCCGTCAACCTCGTCGAACTCGGCCCCGGTCGCGGCACGCTGATGGCCGATCTGCTGCGCGCCGCGCGGGCGCTGCCCGCATTCGCCGCGGCGCTGTCGGTGCATCTGGTCGAGACCTCGCCGGTTCTGGCGGCCCGCCAACGGGAGACACTGGCGTCGGCCGGGGTGCCCTGTGCCTGGCACCGGGACCTCTCGACGGTGCCGCCGGGCCCGGCCATTTTCGTCGCCAACGAATTCCTCGACGCGCTGCCCGTCCGCCAGTTCGTCATGACCCCGAACGGCTGGCGCGAACGCGTGGTCGGCCTTACGGATGGTGCGCTCGCCTTCGGCCTCGCCCGCGATCCCGTGCCCATGGAGGTCATCCCCCCGGGCCTCCGTCAGGCATCGCCCGGCGCCGTCGTGGAAATCTGCCCCGCCCTCGCCCATCGCGAGGCTCCCCTCGCCGCCCTCTTCGTCGACTACGGCCACGTGCAGTCCGCCCATGGCGACACGCTGCAGGCGGTGCAGGCCCACCGCTTCGCCGACCCTCTCGCAGCTCCGGGCGAGGCCGATCTCACCGCCCATGTCGATTTCGAGGCCTTCGCCGCGGCGCTGGCCGGTGCCGGGCTCGTCGCGGGAGCGCCGGTGACCCAGCGGGCGCTGCTGTTCGCCCTCGGCCTGCGCGAGCGCGCGGAGCGGCTGGCGGGACGACGGCCCGAGGCCTTCGAGAGCCTGCGCGCCGGCGTCGAGCGGCTGATCGACCCTGCGCCGGCCGGCATGGGGAGCCTGTTCAAGGCCGTCGCGGTCGCGTCATCAACCGCCCTGCTGCAGGCCATGCCGGCCCTCGACTGATTGTTGACTACTCCGGTCTGGTTTTCTAATTCTCTCGCCGTGCCTCCCCCAGGGAGGCCCATGCGCCAGCCCGCCAGCGATCCGCCTCCGCCAGCCAGCCGCTCCCTCCGCGCCCACAGGTTGGATGATGACGATGCTGAAGGCCGAAGCCACAATCCCCACCATTGCCGGACAGTCCTATGTCGCCGCGGTCTGCGCGCGCCTCGCTCAGTCCGACTTCGACGCCAGCGCGGAGGCCGGCCGGGGACGCATCGCGCTGGTGGACGGGCTCGGGACGGGGACGCTGGAGGCCGATGACGGCCGGCTGCACATGCGGCTGGAATCGCGCACCGAGCAGGGCCTGTCGGTGCTCAAATTCCTGCTGAGCACGCAGATCGAGGAGGTCGCCGCGGCCGAGAAGCCGGAGGTGGTGTGGACCGGAGACGGCTGCGACGTCGACGTGCTGCCGAGCCTGCGCGAGATGACCGTGCTGCGGGTCGCCGACGTCACGCCGCACGTGCGCCGCATCACCCTGACGGGCAAGGACCTGAAGCGCTTCGAGGGCGACAGCCTGCACGTGCGCCTGCTGTTTCCGCCGGAGGGCGTGCATCCGCCGGAATGGCCGAAGCCGGGGAAGAACGGCCGTCCGGTCTGGCCGCCGGAGGATCGCCGCCCGGCGCAGCGGGTCTATACGATCCGCCGCATCGACGCCGCGGCGGGCGAGATGGACATCGACTTCGTGCTGCATGCAGCGCCGGGCATCGCCTCGGGCTGGGCGGCCGGCGCGCGGGCCGGCGCGGTGATCGGGCTGATGGGACCGGGCGGCCGTGAGATGCGGCCTGCCGCCCATGTGCTGCTCGCCGGCGACGAGACGGCCATTCCCGCCATGGCGCGCATCCTCGCCCGCCTGCCGGCGGAGACGACGGGCCAGGCGATGATCGAGGTGGAGGACGAGCGCGAGGTGCAGGACCTCGACCATCCCCCCGGCGTCATCCTGCTCTGGCTGTTCCGCCAGGGCCGCGAGCCCGGCCGGAACGACCTCCTCGTTGACGCCGTGATGGCGGCGCCGCTGCCGGACCATGACGACGTGCTCTGCTGGCTCGGCGCCGAAGAGGCGATCGCCCGCCGGATCCGGACCTACTGGCGTGAGGAGAAGGGGCTCGACCGGGCGAAGTGCCTGGCGGTCGGATACTGGAAGCACGCGCTGACCGTGGAGGAGGCCGCCTGAGGCGCGCCGATTGACAGCGGCGGGCGAAGCAGATTTCGCTTTGCCTCATGTTCGTCACCTCCCCCGCCCTCGCCGCCCTCCCCGGCATCCGCCACGCCTTCTTCACCCGCGAGGGCGGCGTGTCCGAAGGGCTCTACGCGTCGCTCAATGCCGGCCTCGGCTCCAACGACGACGGCCACAGGGTGCGCGAGAACCGGCGGCGGATGGCCGAGACCCTCGGCGTCGCCGAGAACGCGCTGATCTCCTGCTTCCAGATCCATTCGCCCGACGTGATCGTCGCCGAGACGCCGCACGCGGGCGGCGACCGGCCGCGCGCCGACGCGGTGGTGACGAAGGTCCCCGGCATCGCCTGCGGGGTCGCGGCGGCCGATTGCGGCCCGGTGCTCTTCGCCGATGCGGCGGCGGGTGTCGTCGGGGCCGCCCATGCCGGCTGGAAGGGCGCCATCGGCGGCGTGCTCGAGGCCACCATCACCGCCATGGAAGGGCTCGGCGCCGACCGCGCCCGCATCAGCGCCGCCATCGGCCCGCTGATCCGCCAGCCGAGCTACGAGGTGAGCCAAGCCTTCGTCGACCAGTTCCGCGCCGCCGACGAGAGCTACGGGCGGTTCTTCGTCACCGGACGGCCGGGCCACGCCCAGTTCGACCTGCCCGGTTTCATCGCCCACCGGCTGGCAGAGGCGGGGATCGCGGCCATCGACGATCTCGGCCTCGACACCTATGCGGACGAGACCCGCTTCTACTCCTACCGGCGCACCACCCACCGCAACGAACCGGACTACGGCCGCCACATCGCCGGCATCACCCTCGCCGGGTGACCCGACGGCGTTTTCGTATCGCACTGCGGCACGCTGCCGTGAAATCTCCGTCGCCGCACCGTCACAGCCTGTTGATTCAATCGTGCCGGGCGGCCGCGCGGCATTGTGGCGCGGTACTCCGGTTGCTATGAGGGCCGCACCCTTGCCGCCCCGAGAACCTTTCCAATGTCGCGCAAACCCGGGATCAAGATCGTTTCCGGCAATTCCAACCGGCCGCTCGCCGAGGCGATCGGGGCCTATCTGAACACGCCGCCCGCCAAGGCCTCCGTCCGTCGCTTTGCCGACATGGAGATCTTCGTCGAGATCCAGGAGAACGTGCGCGGCGAGGACGTCTACATCGTCCAGTCGACCTCGTTCCCGACCAACGACCACCTGATGGAGCTGCTGATCATCTGCGACGCGCTGCGCCGCTCCTCGGCCAAGCGCATCACCGCGGTGATCCCCTATTTCGGCTATGCCCGCCAGGACCGCCGGTCCGGCTCGCGCACGCCGATCTCGGCCAAGCTCGTCGCCAACCTGATCACGCGCGCCGGCGCCGACCGCGTCATGACGCTCGACCTGCATGCCGGGCAGATCCAGGGCTTCTTCGACATCCCCACCGACAACCTCTTCGCCGCGCCGCTGCTGGCCAAGGACATCCGCGACACCCGCAGCATCCAGGACGTGATGGTGGTCTCGCCGGACGTCGGCGGCGTGGTGCGCGCCCGCGCCCTCGCCAAGCGCATCGACGCACTCCTCGCCATCGTCGACAAGCGCCGCGAGCGGCCGGGCGAGAGCGAGGTGATGAACGTCATCGGCGACGTCGAGGGCAAGAGCTGCATCCTCGTCGACGACATCGTCGATTCCGGCGGCACGCTGGTGAATGCCGCCGAGGCGCTGCTGGCGCGCGGCGCCAAGGACGTCTCGGCCTACATCACCCACGGCGTGCTCTCGGGCGGCGCGGTCGCCCGCATCACCGCCTCGAAGCTGAAGGAACTGGTGATCACCGATTCCATCCAGCCGACCGAGGCCGTGCGGGTCGCCCGCAACATCCGCACCCTGTCGGTCGCGAACCTGATCGGCGAGGCCATCGCCCGCACCGCCAGCGAAGAGAGCGTGTCGAGCCTCTTCGACTGAGGCTCAGCGCAGGGCCGCGAGGCGTCGCCCCACCTTGGCGAGAAATGCCTCGCGCTGCGCCTGCGTCGCCCCGTCGATGCCGTGCAGCGCCAGCCACAGCGTGCGGCAGCGGGGGTTCACCAGAGGCCTCAGGCCCCGCAGCAGGGTCCGGCGTCCGGGCTCGGCCATGACGAGGCGCCACCACCACCAGGGCGAGCCGAGCGTCGATACCGCACCGATGAAGCGGATGTTCGTCAGCACCCGGCCGATGGGCTTGCCCGGCTCCGGCATAGTGAAGGTGGCATGCGGGATCCAGACGCGATCGAGCCAGCCCTTCAGCATGGCCGGCAGGCCGTACCACCAGGTGGGATAGACGAAGAGCAGTCCCTCGGCCCAGCGCAGGGCGTCGAGATGGGCGGCGACGGGGACCTCGTTGGCCCCTCGCTCGTGGTAGCGGCGGCGCTCCTCGGCGCCCATGACCGGATCGAAGCCCTCGCCATGGAGGTCGATCAGCCGGATCTCGTGGCCGCCGGCGGCGAGCGAGGCCAGCGCCCGGTCGCGGATGGCGGCGGTCAGGCTCTCGGGACAGGGATGGCAGTAGATGACCAGCATGCGCATGGCGAAACCCGGGGAGCAGAATCGTCAGCCTCCAGCGTGCACGGGACGCGCAAGGATGCTAGACGGCGCGCCATGGCTCCTCCGCTGCTGCAACTGCAAGACATTTCACTCACCTTCGGCGGCACGCCGCTGCTCACCGCCGCCGCCCTGTCGGTGGAGGCGGGCGACCGGCTCGCGCTCGTCGGCCGCAACGGCTCGGGCAAGTCGAGCCGACGGCGGCAGCCGCTTCGCCCAGCCGGGTGCGACCATCCGCTACCTGTTGCAGGAGCCGGACCTCTCCGCCTTCCCCACGACGCTCGCCTATGTGGAGAGCGGGCTCGGGCCCAGCGACGACCGTTATCGCGCCCGCATGCTGCTGGAGGACCTCGGCCTCACCGGCGAGGAGGGCACGACCTCGCTCTCCGGCGGCGAGGCGAAGCGCGCGGCGCTGGCCCATGCCATCGCGCCCGAGCCCGACATCCTCATCCTGGACGAGCCGACCAACCATCTCGACCTGCCGGCCATCGAATGGCTGGAAGCGACCCTGAAGCGGCTCTCCAGCGCCATCGTCATGATCAGCCACGACCGGCGGTTCCTCGAGACGCTGTCGCGCGCCACGATCTGGCTCGACCGCGGCACCACGCGCCGGCTCGACAAGGGCTTCGCCCATTTCGAGGCCTGGCGCGACGAGGTGCTGGAGCAGGAGGAGAAGGACCAGCACAAGCTCGACCGGCAGATCGCCCGCGAGGAGCACTGGCTGCGCTACGGCGTTTCCGCCCGGCGCAAGCGCAACGTCCGCCGCCTCGGCAACCTGCACGCCCTGCGCAAGGATTTCCGCGAGCACCGCAAGGCCGTCGGCACCGTGTCGATGACGGTGAGCGAGGCGGAGGTTTCGGGCAAGCGGGTGGTGGAAGCCCGCCGCATCTCCAAGCGCTACGGCGACCGGCCGATCGTCGACGACCTCACCATCCGCATCCTGCGCGGCGACCGGCTCGGCATCGTCGGGCCGAACGGCGCCGGCAAGACCACGCTCGTCCAGCTCCTCACGGGAACGCTCGCGCCCGATGCCGGCACCATCGACCTCGGCACCAACCTCGCCATGGCGACGCTCGACCAGAAGCGCGAGGCGCTCGACCCCGCCATGCCGCTGACCGAGGCGCTGACGCGCGGGCGCGGCGACTACGTGACGATCAACGGCGAGAACCGCCACGTCATCGGCTACATGAAGGACTTCCTGTTCTCCCCCGAGCAGAAGGGAACGCCCGTCGGCGTGCTCTCCGGCGGCGAACGCGGCCGGCTGCTGCTGGCGCGGGCGCTGGCCTCCCCGGCCAACGTGCTGGTGCTGGACGAGCCGACCAACGATCTGGACCTCGAGACGCTCGACCTCCTGCAGGAGATGCTCACCGACTTCCCCGGCACGGTCATCCTGGTCTCGCACGACCGCGACTTCCTCGACCGGGTCTGCACCTCGGTGCTGGTGAGCGAGGGCAACGGCCGCTGGGTCGAATATGCCGGCGGCTATACGGACATGGTCACCCAACGCGGCGCCGGGGTGGAAGCGCGGGCGGTGGCGAAACCCGCCCGCAACGAGACGCCCTCGCCCGCCGCGAAAACGGAGTCGCAGGGCGAGCCCGCCCGGCGCAAGATGTCGTTCAAGGACAAGCACGACCTCGACACGCTTCCCGCCCGCATGGAGGCGTTGCAGCGCGACATCGCCAAGCTGCAGACCATTCTCGCCGATGCCGGCCTCTATGCGCGCGACCGCGCCGCCTTCGACCGGGCGAGCGCGGCGATGACCAAGGCTCAGGGCGAACTCACGGCCGCCGAGGACCGCTGGCTGGAGCTGGAGCTCCTGAAGGAGAGCCTGGAGGCGTGACGGCTCAGGCCGCGGCGCCCGCGAAGCGCTCGTTGAAGGAATAGCCGGAGCCGCGCACGGTGCGGATCGGGTCCGCCTCGCGGCCGCGCTTCACCGCCTTGCGCAGGCGGCCGATGTGCACGTCGACGGTGCGCTCGTCGATATAGACGTCGCGGCCCCAGACGCCGTCCAGCAGCTGCTCGCGGGTGTAGACCCGGCCGGGCGACTGCATCAGGAACTCCAGCAGCCGGAACTCGGTCGGTCCGAGATTGATCTCGCGGCCGGCGCGGTGGACGCGGCGCGTCTCGCGGTCGAGCTCGATGTCGCCGGACTTCAGGAGGCTCGACAGGTGCTCGGGCTTGGCCCGGCGCAGCAGCGCCCTGACGCGCGCCAGCAGCTCCGGCACGGAGAAGGGTTTGACCACGTAGTCGTCGGCGCCGATGGCGAGGCCCCTCACCCGCTCGCCCTCCTCGCCGCGGGCGGTAAGCATGATCACCGGCAGCCGCTCGGTCTCGGGTCGCAGGCGGATGCGGCGGCAGAGCTCGATGCCGGAGAGGCCGGGCAGCATCCAGTCCAGCAGGACGAGGTCGGGGACCGCCTCGCGCAGCCGGACCTCGGCCTCGTCGCCGCGGCCGACCACCTCGACCTGATAGCCCTCAGCCTCCAGATTGTAGCGCAGAAGAACCGTGATCGGCTCCTCGTCCTCGACCACCAGGATGCGTGCGGTCATGGATCAATCCCCGTCGTGCCCGTATCCGCGGTCAGAGGCCGACCGCGGCCATGGTCGTGGTGTCGAGCTTCGGCCGCTCGTCGGCGAGCGGAACGCCCTTCACCATGTAGTGGATGGTCTCGGCGATGTTGGTGGCGTGGTCGCCGAT
>LNFH01000384.1 GCA_001464235.1 Rhizobiales bacterium Ga0077556
AGGGCCGCCTCGACGTCGCGCTGGGCGTAGGCGTCGAGCACGCGCTTGACGCGCTCCAGGGCGAGACGGGCCATGGCGTCGAAGCCGCCCGTCACCTTGGCCAGCGGAAGGGTGCCGTTCATGGCGATGACGCGCTTGGCGATGTTCTTGGCGAGGTCGGCGATGCGCTCGAGATCCGAGGCGATGCGCAGGGCGCCGACGATCTCGCGCAGGTCGATCGCCATGGGCTGGCGCTTGGCGATGACGAGGATGCCGACCTCCTCGATCTCCCGCTGGAGGGCGTCGATCTGCGGGTCGACGGCGCGCACCTGGCGGGCGAGTTCGAGATCGCTGCGGATCAGCGAATCGATGCTGCCGACGATCTGCTTCTCCGTGAGCCCGCCCATCTCGGCCACGCGCTGCGCGAGGCCCCTGAGTTCGTTCTCATAGGCGCTCACGGTGTGTTCGGTCATGGCAGGCTCCTGCGAGGGGCGACGGGGAGTTGTTCAATAGCCCTGCGCCGCGACGGTTCTATGCCCGTCAGGTGACGCATCAATGACAGCGATCATTATGGCGATTCAATGCGTTGCCGGGGTTGCGACAGCACGGCCGCGCGACTCCGCCACGCTCAGTGGTATCACGCGGCGCCGGCGACGGGCAGGTCCGCGGCCCCATCCGTGTCGAGCGCCTCGATCCGAACGGTGAAGGTCGCCCCCTCACCCTGCACGCTCTCGATGGCGAGCCGCCCGCGGTGGCGGTTGAGGATGTGCTTGACCAGCGCGAGGCCGAGGCCGGTGCCGCCCTTGTCGCGGCTGGAGGCGACGTCGACGCGGTAGAACCGCTCGGTGAGGCGCGGCAGGTGCTCGGCGGGAATGCCGGGGCCGTGGTCGCGCACGCTCACCACCGCCTCGGCGGCGCGGCCGTCGCGCGCCTCGCGGTCGAGGGTGATCTCCACCCGCTTGCCCTCGGCTCCGTACTTGATGGCGTTCTGCACGAGGTTCTCGAAGAGGCGGATCAGTTCGTCGTTGTCGCCGAGGATCGGCAGGGCGGTCTGACGCGCGTCGATCTCCACCGTCACGCCCTGCGCCTTGGCGAAGGGGCCGAGCGTGTCGCGCACGTGGCGCAGGAGCTGGACGAGATCGACCACGGCACCGGGGCGGACGTGCTCGTTGAGCTCGACCCGCGACAGCGACAGCAGGTCGTCGATCAGCCGCGACATGCGGCGCGCCTGGGCCAGCATGATGCCGAGGAAGCGCTCGCGCGCGTCCGGATCGTTGCGGGCGGGGCCCTGGATCGTCTCGATGAAGCCGACGACGGAGGCGAGCGGCGTGCGCAGCTCGTGGCTGGCATTGGCGACGAAGTCGGCGCGGAGCTGTTCCAGCCGGCGCTCCTCGGTGAGGTCGCGCAGGGACAGGAGGATGAAGTCGGCGCGGCCGCCGTCGCGCGCCTCGGGCGTCACGGCGACCGGCGTCGCCTCGACGCTGAACCAGCGGGCGACCGGCACGCGCTCGGCATAGTCGATGACCTGCGGGCTGTTGCTGGCCAGCGCCCGGCGCACGACCTCGACCACCTCCGGTGCCCTCAGCGACAGGGTGAGCGGCTCGCCGCGCCTCAGCGCCGGCAGCAGCGCCGCGGCGCGGGCATTGTGGGTGCGCACCGCGAGCTTCGGATCGAGCAGGATGGCCGGCACCGGCAGGGCCGCCATCAGGCCCTCGACCGTGAGGTCGGTGAGGCGCGCGGCGCGGCGCGCCAGCACCTCGTCCTCGAGCGGAGCACGCACCCGCGGTCGGCGGCGCAGGAGCGTGCCGACCGCGACCAGGGTGAGGCCCGCCGCCGCCGCTCCGGGCCAGGCGAGGCCGCCTGCCTTCGCCAGCAGCAGCGCGAGCAGTCCGCCGGCGCCATAGAGGACCAGGGCGCCGAGCCATCCTTCGTTCCAGCCGGCGTCGATGTCGTCACCCACGGACAGGTCCTGCCTTCATCGTCAGTCGCGCCGGAAGACGACGCTCGCGGCCCAGCCGGTGAACAGCGCCAGCATCGCCGCCGCCAGGCCGTAGAGGACGCCGTTGTCGCGGGCTGCATTGGCGACGAAGGCCTCGAAGCCGGTCTTGGTGACCTCGAAGTTGGTGCTCTCGCGGGCGAGAATGACACCGCCGGACATCAGGAAGATGTCGACGTCGAAGGAGCCGACCGGCGTGTTGGGGACGACCGGGATGTTGGCGCGGAACAGGTTGGGCGTCAGGAAGGTGACGCCCGTCGGGTTCTCGCGGTAGAGGCCCTTGGCGCGGTTGATGCGCAGGAGCGCCTCGCGGAAGGTCGGGGTGGCGCCGGGATTGGTGCCGAGGCGAGGCGTGATCGCCGTGATGGAGTCGACGCCGATCTGCTGGCGGGCGCGCAGTTCGATGTCGGCGAGGTCGGCCGCCGGCTTGTTCGAGAGCAGCGCGTAGAACGAGGGCACCTCGACGAACTCGCGCGCGTCGGTGTTCACCCAGATGCCGAAGACGCGCGTCTTCTGGCGCGTCACCATCAGGGCGCGGGGGCCGCGCACGATGACGGCCATGTCGTAGCCGCCGGGGCGAGAAATGGTCTGGGCGTCGCGCTCGATGGCGCCGAACAGGACGATCTCGGACCCGGTGAAGTTCGAGGTGATCTGCAGCCGGTGCGTGGAGAGCGAGGTGATCATGGTCTCGGCGCGCGCCGGCGAGAGCGCCGGGAGAGCCGCCAGGAGAGCTGCCACGACGAGGAGGAGGCGCGTCATACCCGCACCGCCCATTCCATGACGGTGTTGGAGAAGGGATCGTCCGGCCGCACGACCAGATCGATCAGGAACCGCATGCCGACCGCGAGCACGACGAGGCCGAGGAGCAGGCGCAGCTCCTCGCCCTTCATGGCGAGGGAGGTGCGGGCGCCGAACTGGGCGCCGACGACGCCGCCGATCATCAGCAGGAGCGCCAGCACGACGTCGACCGAGCCGTTGGTGACGGCGTGGAAGACCACCGCCATCAGCATGGTGACGAGGGTCTGCAGGCTCGACGTGCCGATGACGACCGCCGTCGACACGCGCAGGAGGTAGACCAGCGCCGGCACGAGCAGGAAGCCGCCGCCGATGCCCATGATCGAGCCGAGGAACCCGATGCCGAGGCCGATGGCGATGATCGGCAGGGCCGAGACGGTGATGCGCGAGCGCGGGAAGTGCATGACGAAGGGCAGCCCGGTGCCGACCCGGCGGTCGCGCGCCGGCGGCAGTTTGGGCGGCTCGCCGGAGCGGGAGCGGGCGATGGCCCGGCCGCTCTCGATCACCATGAGCAGGCCGATGCCGCTCAGCAGCGTGACGTAGGACAGCGCGATGAAGAGGTCGAGCTGGCCCTCGCGCCGGAGATAGGCGAAGGCGGCGACGCCGGTGGCGGTACCGACGGCGCTGCCTATGAGCAGCACCCCGACGAGCTTCGGATCCACCGCGTTCTTGCGCCAGTAACTCAGGGTTCCCGACAGCGAGGAGGCGGCGATCTGGCCGGAGACGCTGGCCACCGCGATGGCGGGGGGAATGCCGATGAAGATCAGCAGCGGCGTCAGCAGGAAGCCGCCGCCGACGCCGAACATGCCGGAGATGAAGCCGATCGCCAGCCCCATGCCCAGGATGAGGAGCATGTTGACGGGCAATTCTGCAATGGGAAGGTAAAGCTGCACAGTCGTCCCCGGCCAGGGTGTGCACCCATCGAAGGCCGCAAAAGGCGCACCGCGTCAAGGCCGCCGGGGCAAAATGCGCAATCTTTTCCGTGCAGGGCTAATATGAGCGGGGCATGCCCAGCACGTGCTCGCCGACATAGGCGAGGATGAGATTGGTCGAGATCGGCGCCACCTGGTAGAGCCGCGTCTCGCGGAACTTGCGCTCGACGTCGTAGTCCGCCGCGAAGCCGAAACCACCATGGGTCTGGATGCAGGCATTGGCCGCCTCGAAGGAGGCGTCGGCGGCGAGGAGCTTGGCCATGTTGGCCTCGGCGCCGAACTCCTGGCCCGCATCGCAGAGAGCGGCCGCCTGGAACCGCATGAGGTCGGCGGCGCGGATGTTGACATAGGCGCGGGCGATGGGGAACTGGATGCCCTGGTTCTGCGCGATGGGGCGGTCGAAGACGATTCGCTCGGAGCCGTACTTCTTGGCCCGGTCGATCTCGGCGGCGATCAGGGTGCGCTCGGCATTGAGACCTGAGAGGATGGTCTTGAAGCCCCTGCCCTCCTCGCCGATGAGGTTCTCCGCCGGGATCTCCAGGTCGTCGAAGAAGACCTCGTTGGTCTCGTGGTTGACCATGTTGCGGATCGGCCGGACCGTCATGCCCTTGCCGATCGCCTCGCGCAGGTCGACGAGGAAGACCGACAGACCCTCCGACTTCTTGCGCACCTGGTCGATCGGCGTCGTGCGGGCGAGGAGCACCATCAGGTCGGAGTGCTGTACGCGGCTGGTCCAGACCTTCTGGCCGTTGACGACCCAGCGGTCGCCCTTGCGCACGGCCGTCGTCTTCAGCTTCGTCGTGTCGGTGCCTGTCGTCGGCTCGGTGACTGCCATGGTCTGGAGGCGCAGCTCGCCCGCCGCGATCCTGGGCAGATAGCGCGCCTTCTGCTCATCGGAGCCGCCGCGCAGGATCGTGCCCATGTTGTACATCTGGCCGTGCACGGCGCCGGAGTTACCGCCCGAACGGTTGATCTCCTCCATGATGATGGAGGCCTCGGTGAGCCCGAGGCCCGAGCCGCCGTACTCCGCCGGGATCAGCGCCGCGAGCCAGCCGGCCTTCGTCAGTTCCTCGGTGAAGGCTTCCGGGTAGCCCCGTTCCTCGTCGATCCTGCGCCAGTAGGCGTCGTCGTAGCGCCCGCACAGGTCGCGGACGGCGTCACGGAGGTCTGCATGGTCGTCGGCGTGGGGGATGGTCAGCGGCATCACGGGTTCTCCAGCGGCCACGTTATGGGTCGCTTCGCCCGGGCTGGAAAGCCCGCCGGAGGAATGACGGCGGCGCGGTCCTTGCTTGCCTCGTGACCCGCCACGCCATCTGAGGCTTTGACCGGCCGGTCGTCACCCTTTACCCATCGTTGCCATGGCCATTCTCGCAAAGCTGCATCACGTCACGCGCTACCTCTACGACCGCCCCGTCACGCTGGGCCCGCAAGTGATCCGGTTGCGCCCCGCGCCCCACAGCCGCACGACCATTCCCAGCTACTCGCTGAAGGTCGTGCCCGAGCAGCACTTCGTGAACTGGCAGCAGGACCCGCACGGCAACTGGCTGGCGCGCTTCGTCTTTCCCGAGAAGGCGACGGAGTTCTCGGTCACCGTCGACCTGGTCGCCGAGATGGCGGTGGTCAACCCCTTCGACTTCTTCATCGAGAGCTACGCGGACACCTTCCCCTTCGCCTATGCCCCGGCCCTGGCGGAGGAACTGGCGCCCTATCTGGCGGCCGAGCCGGGGGACGCCGCCTTCGAGGCCTATCTGGCGAGCCTGTCGCGCGAGCCGAAGCAGACCATCGACTTCCTCGTCGCCCTCAATCAGAAGCTGCAGCAGGACATCCGCTACATCGTGCGGATGGAGCCGGGAGTGCAGACACCGGACGAGACGCTGGAGAACGCCTCAGGCTCGTGCCGCGACTCGGCCTGGCTGCTCGTGCAGCTCGCGCGCCGCCTCGGCCTCGCCGCCCGCTTCGTCTCCGGCTACCTGATCCAGTTGAAGCCGGACCTCCAGGCCCTCGACGGGCCGGCCGGAACCGACAAGGACTTCACGGACCTCCACGCCTGGACGGAGATCTACATCCCCGGTGCCGGTTGGATCGGCCTCGATCCGACGTCGGGCCTCCTGTGCGGCGAGGGACACATTCCACTGGCGGCGACGCCGCACTACCGTTCGGCGGCGCCGATCTCGGGGGCCGTCGACCCGGCGGAGGTCTCCTTCGCCTTCGACATGCGCGTCGACCGCATCGACGAACGGCCGCGCGTCACCGCACCCTTCTCCGACGAGGCATGGGAGCGGCTCGACGCCCTCGGCGACCGGGTCGACGCCGACCTCGCCGCCTCCGACGTGCGCCTGACCATGGGCGGCGAGCCGACGTTCATCTCCATCGACGATTATGAAGGCGCGGAGTGGAACACCGCTGCAGTCGGCCCGACCAAGCGGGAGCGCGCCGACGTGCTGATCCGCCGCCTGCGGGACGCCTTCGCGCCCGGCGGCTTCCTGCATTACGGCCAGGGCAAATGGTATCCCGGCGAGACGCTGCCGCGCTGGACCTTCGCCCTCTACTGGCGGCGCGACGGCAAGCCGATCGCGCGCGAGGATGCGACAACCCCCGCCACCATCGACGGCGCCGGGGCGCTCGCCGCCGGCATCGCCGAGAAGCTCGGCCTCGACGGCGAGGCGGCGCTGCCGGCCTACGAGGACCCGGCGCACTGGGTGATCAAGGAGGCGGAGCTCCCGGTCAACGTCGATGCGCTGGATTCAAAGCTCGAGGATGCCGAGGCCCGCGCCCGCATCGCCCGCGTCTTCGAGCGCGGCCTGACGCATCCCTCCGGCTTCGTGCTGCCGATCCAGCGCTGGAACGCGGCGCCCGCGAAGTCCAACTGGATGACGGAGAAGTGGAAGCTGAAGCGCGAGAAGCTGTTCCTCTGGCCTCCCTCCCCTACGTGCCGCCGGCCTCATACCCCTATGTGGTGGCCGCCGACCCGTGGACGGTGCCGTCCGACCTGCCCGATCCGCAGGAGATCGAGGGGCGGATCGCCCAGCGGGTCTCGGTCGAGCGCGAGCGGGAGGCCGAACGGGGCGAACAGGTCGAGCAGGTGCTGACCGAGGACAATTCCGTGCGCACGGCGCTTGCGGTGGAGCCGCGCGACGGCAAGCTCTGCGTCTTCATGCCGCCGACCGAGCGGCTGGAGGACTATCTGGAACTCCTCACCGCGACGGAGGCCACCGCCAAGGAGCTCGGCCTCACGGTCCACGTGGAAGGCTATCCGCCGCCGACCGACCCGCGGCTCAACGTCATCAAGGTCACCCCCGACCCCGGCGTGATCGAGGTGAACGTGCATCCCGCGGCATCCTGGCGGGAATGCGTCGCCATCACGCGCGGCCTCTACGAGGAGGCGCGGCTCGCACGGCTCGGCACCGAGAAATTCATGCTCGACGGTCGCCATACCGGCACCGGCGGCGGCAACCACGTGGTCGTCGGCGGCGCGCGGCCGGCGGATTCGCCCTTCCTGCGCCGGCCGGACCTCCTGAAGAGCCTGGTGCTCTATTGGCAGCGTCACCCCTCCCTGTCCTATCTGTTCTCCGGGCTCTTCATCGGCCCGACCAGCCAGGCGCCGCGGGTGGACGAGGCCCGCCATGACGGGCTCTACGAGCTCGAGATCGCCATGGCCATGGTGCCGAAGCCCGGCGAGGGCGAGGCACCGCCGCCC
>LNFH01000385.1 GCA_001464235.1 Rhizobiales bacterium Ga0077556
CGCAGCGCGGGGAGGGTGAGGGTGGGGCATTCCTCGAACAGGGACGCGCGCTCCGAGACGCAGACGCGCCCGCAGAGCCCCTTCGAAACAATGAGAGACAGTCCTTTCCGCTAATCCCTGCCGAAATCCAGCGTCCAGTTCTGCCCGACGAGATCGACGCCGAAGGAATGGTGCTTTTCCTCGGCCGCCAGCACGAAGCCCTCGTCCACGTAGATGCGGCGGGCGGCGGCGAGGCAGTCGTTGGTCCACAGTGTCATGCCGGCGTAGCCAGCTGCCTTCGCGAAGGCGATGCAGTCGCGCACCAGCCGGCGGCCGAGGCCGGTGCCGCGCTGGGAGGCGTCGACATAGAGCATGCGCAGTTTGGCGATGCCCCCGCCGCCGTCGACGCAGAAGACCGAGCCGACCACCTCGCCGGCCCGGTCGGCGATGAAGGCCCGCTCGCGGGCGGGGTCGTTCGCCTTCAGGAAGGCCGCTGCGATCTCCGCGACGAGGGCCTCGAACTCGTCGTTCCAGCCGTACTCTCCCGCGTAGATGCGCGCCTGGCCTGCGATGATCTCGCCCATGTCGCCGGGGCGGTGGCGACGGACGACGACCTCGGGCCCCTCCCCCGCCACGAGATCCCGCACCGTCGCCATGGCGGCGACGAGCCGGTCGCGATCCCCCGGGCCGAGGCGCGCCAGCATGGTGCCGACCTCGGCGCGCGAGGCCTCGTCATAGGGTGAGAAGGCGGCGCGGCCCGCGGCCGTGATACTGAGCAGGCTGCGGCGGGCATCCTCCGGCGCGGGACTGCGGGAGATGAGGCCCTCCGCGTCGAAGCGGCGCAGAATGCGCGAGAGATAGCCGGGGTCGAGCCCCAGCTCCTCGCAGAGGTCGCTCGCCGCGAGGCCGTCGCGGGTGAAGAGCTCGTAGAGAACCCGCGCCTCGGTCAGCGACCAGCTGCCGCCGAGATAGCGGCCGAGAAGGCCGATGGCGCGGGTATAGAAGCGGTTGAAACCGCGGACGGCGGCGATCTGGCCGTCCAGCTCATCCGATATCATCTGAAGTCCTCCCTCGCCGGGAGGCTTCAGCATTTAGTTGACTGAGTCAACCAATCAGCGCAGCTCGATCGGGCGGGGCAGCATCTCGGTGATCTGCACACCGATGCGGTTGCCGTTGATGACCACCTGCCCGCGCGCGATGGGCATGTCGTTGGCGAGGATTTGCACCTCGTCGTCCTCCGTGGCATCGAGTTCGATGATGGCGCCGCGGGCCATGCGCAGCATCTGGTGGATCGGCATGACGGTCGTGCCGAGGACCACGGAGATGTCGAGAGAGACTGTTTCGAGCTGGGCCATGTCGCCTTTTGCCAAATGCACGTCGCGGGTTCCCGAGCACCCTGACCAAACATGGTGAACGAGTGGTAAACGATCGTTCCAATCTGGTGCTGGGCCTCGCCGCGCCGGCCGATGCGCCGCCGGTCGAATGGGTGATCAGCGAGGGCCTCGTGCCCTATCCGGAGGCGCTGGCGGCCATGGAGGCCCATGTCGCGGCGATTTCGGCGGGAACCGCGCGCGAGCGGGTCTGGCTCCTCGAACACCCGCCGCTCTACACCTCCGGCACCTCGGCGACGGCCGAGGGCGTGGTCGATGCGCGATTCCCCGTCTTCGAGGCGGGACGCGGCGGACAGATGACCTATCACGGGCCGGGCCAGCGGGTGGCCTATGTCATGCTCGACCTGAACCGCCGCAAGCGCGACCTGCGGGTCTTCGTGGCGGGGTTGGAGGACTGGATCATCGGCACGCTGGAGGCCTTCAACATCCGCGGCGAGCGGCGCGAGGATCGCGTCGGCGTCTGGGTGAAGCGGCCGGACAGGGGCGAGGGCGTCGAGGACAAGATCGCCGCCATCGGCATCCGCGTGAAGCGCTGGGTGACGCTCCATGGCATCTCGCTCAACGTCGAGCCGGACCTCTCCCATTTCGGCGGCATCGTGCCCTGCGGCATCGCCGATCCCCGCTTTGGGGTCACCAGCCTCGTCGATCTCGGCCTGCCGGTGACGATGCCGGAGGTTGATGCCATCCTGCGGACCGCCTTCGAGCAACGTTTCGGGCCGACGGCGGCGGTGGAGGCCGCCTGACCAGGAGACGCCGCGATGCCCGCCTCGAACGTCCAGACCTTCCGGGCCTCGGCCTACAACAACGCCTGGGCGAACCATCGCCTGCTGACCGCCTGCGCCGGGCTGACGCCTGAGGACTTCGCCGCGACGCGGACCAGCTTCTTCCCCAGCCTCCAGGCGACGCTGAACCACATCCTCGTCATCGACTGGTTCTACGTGGATGCCCTCGAGGGCGGCGACCTCGGCCCGAAGGCCTGGGAGAACGAGATTCCCTGTCCCGCCCTCGCCGACCTGAAACGCGAGCAGGCGGCGGTCGACCGGCGGCTCATCGCGGTCTGCGAGGGACTTGACGACGAATCGCTCAACGGCGAGGTGCGCGTGAACCGCATCAGCCGCTGGCAGGTGGAGCGGCGCGACCGGCTGCTGATGCACCTCTTCCAGCACCAAGTGCACCATCGCGGCCAGGCCCACGCCATGCTGGCGGGCACGTCGGTGAAGCCGCCGCAGCTCGACGAGTTCTTCTCCATCGGCGAGGCGCCGCTCAGGGCGGCGGAGTTCGCCGAGCTTGGCTGGACGGAAGAGATGGTGTGGGGAAACGGGGACTGAAGCGGCTTTAGGGAGCCCTGCCCATCGCAAGTGCGTACTTCGAAGCTCGCCGTCCCGGCTCGCACCTCAGGATGAGAAGGCTGGAGACTGGCACTGCCGATGCCGCTGTTGGACGGGCCATGCCAGTCCCAAGCTTCCTCATCCTGAGGTGCGAGCGCAGCGAGCCTCGAAGGACGCACTGGCGTCGTGCCGGGCGCCCCTTCCCACGAAAGGGCCCCACCCGCACCCTCCCCTCGCTCCGCGAGGAGAGGGGGACTTCGACGGCGAGGGCCTCCGTGTCGGTCGTGCCTGGCACGACCGATCTTCAGGGAAGCGGGCCGCCAAAGTCCCCTCCCCGCGCGGCGGGGAGGGTGCGGGTGGGGCCTTGACCCCGGGTCCCGGACTACTCCGTCGGGAGGATTTGCAAACTTCCGGGGCTGACACCCGCGGCCTCATCCGCCGTCGCCGCCCGCCGGTCGATCCGGTCGACCTTGGCCCCTGCAGGGCCGTTCATGGCTTCGCGCACCAGCGCCTCCATGGCCTCGTCGGCACCGTCGATCACCGCCTCGACGCTCTCGTCGGCCCGGTTCCGCACCCAGCCGGACACACCGAGCCCGATCGCCTGGCGGCGGAACCATTGCCGGTAGCCGACGCCCTGGACGATGCCTTCGATCCTCAGGTGGAGCGCCACGGCAGCCCGCCCTCCCGCGTTGCCAGCTCGGCCTCCCTGATGGTGATGAAGTCCCGCGTCACCGGCACGGCGTCGCGCTTCCCGGAGAGGAGGAGTTGGTAGACCATGTTGGAGCCGTCGCGGAAGCCGAGCTCGACGGCGGCGAGATAGAACTCCCACATGCGGGCGAAGCGCTCGCCCTGCATGGCGACGACCTGATCCCTCACGCCCTCGAAATTCTCGCGCCAGGCCTTGATGGTCCAGTAGTAGTGGAGGCGCAGCACCTCGCAGTCGTCCACCCACAGGCCGCAGCGCTCGGTGGAGGCGAAGACGGGGAAGATGTACTTGCGGATGAAGGGCGCCGTGGTGCCGGGCGGCGACATGCGGCCGATGGCGTGGATCATGGCGTAGCCGTCAGGCCCGCAGAGCCGCTTCACGGTGGAAAAATAGTCGTCGAAATGGGCGACGCCGACATGCTCCATCATGCCGACGGAGACGACCCGGTCGAAGGTGCCGGTCAGCTCGCGATAGTCCTTCTCGAAGAAGGTGACGCGGTCGGCGACGCCGGCCTGCGCGACCCGGTCGCGGGAGGCGGCGAGCTGGTCCGGCGAGACGTTGATGGCGGTGACCTTGGCGCCGCAGACAGCGGCGAGGTAGGTTGCCAGCCCGCCCCAGCCGGAGCCGATCTCGGCGACCGTCATGCCCGGCTCGATGGCGAGCTTGGCCGCGATGTGGCGCATCTTGGCGACCTGCGCCTCCTTCAGGCTCATGTCGGGCCCTGAGAAGTAGGCGCAGGAATAGCTCATCGTCTCGTCGAGCCAGAGCTCGTAGAAGGCGCGGGGATGGTCGTAGTGGCTCGACACGTTGGCCGCCGCCTGCCCCACCCTGTTCGACTGGTGCCGCCGCTTGAGCGCCCGCCAGACCTTGCGCAGCGCCTGCTGTACCGGGTGCGCGCCGAGCCCGGCGCGGTTCACCGAGAAGAGGGTCAGGAGGTCCAGGACCCTGCCGCCGTTCTCGAAGGTCAGGCGGCCGTCCATATAGGCTTCGGCGGCCGCCAGTTCCGGGTTGAAGAAGAGCTCGCGCTGCACCCTGGCGTCGTGCAGCTTCACCGTGACCTCGGGTCCGTCGACCCCGGAACCGAAGCTCTCGCGGGCGCCGTCGTGGTGGATGACCGTGAGGCGGCCGTTCCTGACGAATCGCGAGAGAAGATGGGCCAGCATGCTCATGCGGTTCAGCCTCGGAAACCGTGCCGCGCGAAGCGGCTGAAACCTGCCGTATAGCGGGCCGGAAGATTCCAGGCGAGCGCGGAGCCGAGAACCGCCTCGTGGAAATAGCGTCGGCGGGGCCTCAGGCCCTCGCGGACGTCGCCGCCGTGATAGACGAGGCAGGAGACCGTGCCCGCCGCCATCCGCACGGGAACCATGCGCTTGACGTACCAGCCCTCGTCGACGCCCTCGTAGCGGTCGAGCACGGCGACGTCGCGCGCCGCGATCCGCCAGACGACGCCGTAGACGCTGGTGCCGCGGCGGTCGCGGACCGCGGCATAGCCGTCGGAGGTGAAGAAGAGGCGGTGATGGTCGAGCCGGCCGATGCCGACGGGCCGCGCCCGCGGCGCCCGCCGGGCCATCTGCGGCACATGCATGTTCGAGCCATAGGCGAAATAGAGCATGGGGACCTTTCAGGACGGAGTACCGGCCCTGGACGCCGGACGCGCCCAGCCGGCACCGTTGCACACCCTACGGCATTGCCGTATATTCTGTTGATGCACGCGGTGTTGGCAACCCCAACCTTCGAAAGTGACGCCAAGCGGGCGGGCCTCACGGACGAGGAGCTGCAGCATATCGCATCCACCATCGCGGCGGATCCCCTGGCCGGCGATCTCATTGCCGGCACCGGCGGCGCCCGGAAGATGCGCTTTGCCCGCCGAGGATCGGGCAAGAGCGGCGGCTATCGGACGATCCACTATTTCGGCGGCGATGATGTACCGGTCTTCCTTCTGGCTCTCTACAGCAAGGGCGAAAAGGCCAATCTGACCATGGCCGAGCGAAACGAACTCGCGACCATCCTCTCGATGATCGCGGACACCTACAGGGCCGGAAAGAGGCGGGAATAGATCATGTCGAAGTTCGGCGAACGTCTCCTGACCAGCGCGAGGGAAGCGCGCGCGATCGCACGCGGCGAACTGGCGCCGGCGCGCAGCTATGAGGCCGACGACGTCGATGTGGCGGCGATCCGCAAGCGCCTGAACCTGTCCCAGGACAAGTTTGCGGCGCGCTTCGGACTGTCCGCTGCCACGGTCCGCGACTGGGAGCAGAAGCGGCGCAGGCCCGACAGGACCGCCGTGATTCTGCTCAAGGTCATCGACCAGTCGCCCGAAACCGTGGAGCGCGCCGTATCGCCCCCACGCCTGCCAGATCAGCCCTCGCGCTGACGAGCGCCCGGCGCGCCATCGGCGGCAAGCAGGGAAAGCTCCAGCGGCTGCCTGGACCTCTGCCTTCGAGGCTCGCTGCGCTCGCACCTCAGGATGAGGACGCAGGTGCGCTGCACCGCTGCTGAACGGAGGTCCCTGCATCGCGACCGAACAGGCTCAACCGCCAGGGCTCGACCAACCGGGGTGCCATTCACCACCCACCTCATCCTGAGGTGCGAGCGCAGCGAGCCTCGAAGGACGCACGTCCCCCATGCAGAGCCGCCGATGCGATGTTTCCAGCCGGCATCCCACACCCGCGCGCAACTGGCTTTCCGCAAGCGCCCTCCCGCCACTCGCCGCGCCGTGCTTTGGTGCGATTCCAAAGGGAGGACAACAACCATGGCGAAACGCCCGACCGGCAGCACCCCGACACAGGCCCCGCGCGGCATGCGCAAGGGGCTCACCGCCTATGGCGATGCCGGCTTCTCGCTGTTCCTGCGCAAGGCCTTCATCAAGGCCGCCGGCTTTTCGGACGACGCCCTCGACCGGCCGATCATCGGCATCACCGACACCTTCTCCGACTACAATCCCTGCCACGGCAACGTGCGCCAGCTCGTCGAGGCGGTGAAGCGCGGCGTCATGCTGTCGGGCGGCCT
>LNFH01000386.1 GCA_001464235.1 Rhizobiales bacterium Ga0077556
TTCTCCAACCCGACCTCGATGTTCCTCAGGAACCTCATGGCCATCGACACCGAGGAGATGATCCGCGCCCAGCCGATGGACGCGGTGGTGCTGATCGGCGGCTGCGACAAGACCGTGCCGGCGCAGCTGATGGGAGCGGCCTCTGCCGACGTCCCCGCCATCCAGCTCATCACCGGCCCCATGCTGGTCGGCCATTACAAGGGCGAGGTGCTCGGGGCCTGCACCGACTGCCGCCGGCTCTGGGCGATGCACAGGGCCGGCACCATCGACGAGGCGGAGATCGAGGCGGTCTCCGGGCGCCTCGCGCCGACGGTGGGTACCTGCATGGTCATGGGCACGGCGTCCACCATGGGCTGCCTCACCGAGGCGCTCGGCATGGCCCTGCCCCATACCGGCACCATCCCCGCGACCCATGCCGACCGCATCCGCGCCGCCGAGGCCTCGGGGCGCGAGGCGGTGAAGATCGCGGCCGCCGGCCGCAAGCCGAAGGACGTCATCACCCAGGCCTCGCTACGGAACGCCATGGTGGTGCTGCAGGCGATCGGCGGCTCCACCAACGCGGTCGTGCACCTCGCCGCGCTCGCCGGCCGGCTCGGGCTCGCCTGGGATCTCGGCGAGCTCGACAGGCTCGGCCGCGAGGTGCCGGTGCTCCTGGATCTCAAGCCCGCCGGCTCCCATTACATGGAGCATTTCCACTGGTCGGGCGGCGTGCCGCGCCTCCTGCAGGAGCTCAAGGACCATCTCGACCTCGACGCCCCGACCGTCACCGGCGAACGGCTCGGCGACTGGGTGGACCGGGCCGAGCAGGTGCCCGGCCAGACCATCATCCGCTCCCTCGGCCAGCCCCTGAAGAAGACCGGCGCCCACGCCGTGCTGCGCGGCTCGCTGGCGCCCGGCGGCGCGGTGATCAAGGCGGCGGCGGCGACGCCGAAGCTGATGGTCCATACCGGCCGCGCCGTGGTCTTCGAGGATGTGGAGGACATGACCAACCGCATCGACGACCCGGACCTCGACGTCACCGCCGACGACATCCTCGTCATGCGCAACGCCGGGCCGAAGGGCCATCCGGGCATGCCGGAGGCCGGCCTGCTGCCGATCCCGAAGAAGCTGGCGCAGCAGGGCGTGACCGACATGATCCGCATCTCCGACGCGCGCATGTCCGGCACGGCCTACGGCACCATCGTGCTGCACGTGACGCCGGAGGCGGCGGAGGGCTCGCCGCTGGCGCTGGTGCGCTCCGGCGACCGCATCAGCCTCGACGTGCCGAACCGGCGGGTTGACCTCCTGGTGGACGAGGCGGAGCTCGCCCTCCGGCGGAAGACGTGGAAGAAGCCGAAGCACATGCGCGAGCGCCAGCGCGGCTACAGGAAACTCTACCTCGACCACGTGACCCAGGCGGACAAGGGCTGCGACTTCGACTTCCTGGAGAAGTGAGGGGCGGCGATCCGCATGTCGCGGCGGTGGTCGGGATCGATCGCCGCCGGTTCGCATTCTTCGCCCGTCATGCCCGGGCTCGTCCCGGGCATCCACGAATTCTCGAAAGCGCGGTGTTCAAGTCGTGGATGCCCGGCACGAGGCCGGGCATGACGACAATGCCTGTAGCGACCGATGCCTTCCACGGCGCGAGTGTGTCCTTCCAGGCTCGCTCCGCTCGCACCTCAGGATGAGGCGTTCGGTGCTTTGCGCAAAGTCCAACGAGCGTCACCACCTCCTCATCCTGAGGCGCGAGGGCCCCCGGCCCGAGCCTCGAAGGACGCACTCCCGTCGTGTCGGTCACCGGCAAGGGTTGTCGCCTCGCCGGCCCCCTCCCCCTTTCGCACACCCCGTCATGCGCCGCAGGCGGTTGCACGGCCCGCCCCGGCGTGATGCAAGACGCATCCCTTCACCGGTCCTCCCATGTTCCCCATCATCGCCAGCCTCGCGCCCGTCTTCCTCATCATCGTGCTCGGCGCCTGGCTGAGGGCGCTGCCGCTGATCGACGAAGCCGGCTGGCGCGGCCTCGAGCGCGCCACCTACTACGTCTTCTTCCCCGCCATGATCATCATGACCATGGCCAAGGCGGATCTGCGCTCGGTGCCGGTGCTCGCCATGGGCTTCTCGCTGATCGCCGGCATCCTCGCCATGGCGGTGATCCTGCTCCTGCTGCGGCCCCTCCTCGCCCGCACGCTCGGCACCGACGGGCCGGCCTTCACCTCGGTGTTCCAGGGCGCGACGCGGTGGAACTCCTTCGTCGCCATCGCCACGGCCGGCGCGCTCTACGGCCAGCTCGGCCTGACGCTCACCGCCATCTCGGTGGCGGCGATGATCCCGCTCCTCAACGTCCTGGCGGTGGTGGTGCTGCAGCGCTATGCCCAGGACAAGCCGGTGGTGATCGGCCCGACCGTGAAGGCGCTGGCCGCCAATCCCTTCATATGGTCGTCGGTGCTCGGCATCGTCATCAACGTCGTCGGCATCCCGCTGCCAGTGATCGCCATGCGCTTCGGCGACATTCTCGGCGCGGCGGCGCTCGGCACCGGCCTCCTGCTGGTCGGCGCGGGGCTCGACGTCGGCGCCTCGCTGAAGCCGCGCGCCATCACCTGGGTCACCACCGGGCTGAAGCTGCTGCTGATGCCCGCCATGGCCGGCGGCATCGCCATGGCGCTCGGCGTCGACGGCGTGGCGCTGAAGGTCGCCATCCTCTCCGCCGCCATGCCCAGCGCCTCGGGCGCCTATATCCTCGCCCGGCAGATGGGGGGCGATGCCCCGCTCATGGCGGAGATCCTGACCGTGCAGACGCTGATGGCGGTGGTCACCATCCCGCTGATCCTCGCGCTCGCCGGCTGAAACGCAAACGGCCCCCGCGAGGGGGCCGCTGCAGGCGTGCGGGCGATCCGCTTACTGGTAGTAGCGGAACGTGTGGGGGTAGCGGTCGTCCACCGCCGGACCGCGGCGATAGACCCGCGGCTCGCGGTAATAGACCGGCGGCGGCGCCTCGTACTCGGCCGGCGCATAGGTGCGGTAGCGCGGGCGATAGTAGTAGCCGTCGTCATAGGCCTGGCGGCGCTGGTCGGCGGCGATCGCCGCGGCGCCGAGACCGATGATGCCGAGCGCGATGCCGGCGCCGATGGCGGCGCCACGGTCACCGCGGTAGTGGCGGCGATACTGCGCCTCGGCGGGCGCTGCGAGCGTGGCGACACCGGCGGCGACGACGATCGCGGCGACGGTGGCCTTGAAGGAACGGGAAAGCATGAGAATGCCCCTTTCTGTCCGTCCGGGATCTCGTGGCGCGGTGCGCCTCGCTGCGGACCCCCTATGAACGTGAAAGGGGTGTAGCGGTTCCGCCGTGAACCCGCTCTGAACGCAAAAAGGCGGCATCGTGGCACCGCCGTGAACGGGCGTTCATCCCGCCGGGGGAACCGTCTCGGGCAGCGCCTCGAGGATGACGAAGGCCTGCGCCATGGGAAAATCGTCGGTGATGGTGAGGTGGACGACGAGGCGGTGGCCGGCCGGCGTCAGCGCCCTCGCCCGTTCCAGCGCGCCGCCGGTGAGCACCATGGTGGGGGCGCCGGAGGCCATGTTGGCGACGCCCATGTCCTTCCAGAAGACGCCGCGGCGGATGCCGGTGCCGAGCGCCTTGGCGCAGGCCTCCTTCGCGGCGAAGCGCTTGGCATAGGTCGCGGCCCGGTGCGCCCTCCCCTCCGCCCGCGCCCGCTCCACATCGGTGAAGAGGCGGTGGGTGAAGCGCTCGCCGTGGCGCTCCAGCGACTTCTCGATGCGGCGGATGTCGCAGAGGTCGGAGCCCCTCCGCGCCAGCAGGGTCAGCCACACCCCGCCGCCGAGCACGGCGAGGCCGAGGAGGATCAGCGGCAGGCGCTCGCGCGGCGGATCGTTGAGCACCACGAGGTCCTCGCAGCGCGTGCCCGGCACCACCTGCAGCGTCTCGTGCAGGGGGCGGCCGGCCGGCGCGTGGCGATACTGCACCAGCGGCACGCGGCATTCCTGCGGCATGGGGCCGATGCGCCGCTCGAAGACGAAGGTCGGCACGCCCACCGTGTCGCGGCTGGAGGTGGCGGTCTCCGAGCCCACCCAGCGGGCGGTGACCGCCTCGCCGCGGCTCGCCTGCCACCAGGTCAAGACCGGCAGGGCGTTCGGCACGAGGATGACGAGCCCGGTGAGCACCACGAAGAGCCCGACGAGCGTGCGCGAGCGCGTCGGCGAGAGTTCGTCCGCCGGCCCCGGCGCGCTCAAGGCGTCGCCCCCTGGATGCCGCGCGAGCCGGGTTTCACCGCCGGGAGGCTTGCGAGCTCCGGCGGGAGGGCGTCGGCGGCATAGTCCGGCACGTACCAGGAGAGGAGCGAGACCAGCGGCACGCCGACATCGACCTTGCCCCCTGAGCGGTCCACCAGCACCGCCGCGCCCACCGTCTCGCCGGGATGGCCGGCAATGGCGGCAAGGCACTCGCGGGTGGAGAGGCCGGTGGTGACGATGTCCTCGACCACCAGCACGCGGGCGCCCTTCGGGATCTCGAAGCCGCGGCGCAGCTTGAACTCGCCGTTCTCGCGCTCGACGAAGATGGCCTTGGCGCCGAGCTGGCGGGCCGTCTCGTAGCCCGGCACGATGCCGCCGACGGCGGGCGAGACGAC
>LNFH01000387.1 GCA_001464235.1 Rhizobiales bacterium Ga0077556
CGCATCTCCAGCCCGATGATGAACAGGAACATCACCACGCCGAGTTCGGCGATGTGCAGGATCGCCGCCGGGTCCGAGATCAGCCGGAGGCCGAAGGGGCCGATGGCGAGGCCGGCGGCGAGATAGCCCAGGATCGAGCCGAGCCGCGCCTTGCGGAACAGCGGCACGGCCACACAGGCCGCCGCCAGCAGGGTGACGGCCGGGATCACGAAGGCTGTTGGTGAATGGGCGTCGGCCATGAACTCGCGGGGGTTTCGGGCAATCGACCCCAATCTAGGGGCAACACGGGCTTATCGCACCCATGTGTTTTCACGCATGACGCGACGGTATCGCCACAACCGTGGGGTTGGTGTGGATCGGTAGCCCCGTCTCAGCCCGTTCCACCCACCGTGATGCGCTCCATCTTCAGCGTCGGCTGGCCGACGCCCACCGGAACCCACTGGCCCGCCTTGCCGCAGGTGCCGATGCCGGTATCGAGGCTCATGTCGTCGCCCACCATGGTGACACGCTTCATGTCCGAGGGGCCGGAGCCGATGAGCATCGCGCCCTTCACCGGCGCACCGACGCGGCCGTTCTCGATCCG
>LNFH01000388.1 GCA_001464235.1 Rhizobiales bacterium Ga0077556
ATCTCGTCCTTCGTGTGGGCGCCGCCCAGCATGTAGGTGTTGGTCATGCGCGGCATGGGCGCATGGGCATAGCTCTCGCGCCGGCCGTTGCCGGTGGCGGCGACGCCCATGAGCCGGGCGTTCTGCCGGTCCTGCATGTAGCCGACGAGCCGGCCGTCCTCGATCAGGACCGTGCGGTGCGAAGCCGTGCCCTCGTCGTCGAGGGAGATGGAGCCGCGGCGGTCGGCGATGGTGCCGTCGTCCACCACGGTGACGCCCTTGGCCGCCACCATCTCGCCCATCAGGCCGGCGAAGGCCGACTGGCCCTTGCGGTTGAAGTCGCCCTCGAGGCCGTGGCCCACCGCCTCGTGCAGCATGACGCCCGGCCAGCCGGGTCCGAGCACCACGTCCATCTCGCCGGCGGGGGAGGGGATGCTCTCGAGGTTCACCAGCGCCTGGCGAATGGCCTCGTCCGCGGCATGTTTCCAGCGCCCCTCGGTGATGAAACCGGCATAGCCGGCGCGGCCGCCGAAGCCGTGGCTGCCCGCCTCCTGGCGATCGCCGGAGCCGGCCACGACGGTGACGTTGAGGCGCACCAGCGGGCGCACGTCGCGGAACAGCTCGCCGTCGGGCCTGAGGATCTCGACCACCTGCCAGGACCCTGCGAGCGACACCGTCACCTGCCGCACCTTCGGGTCCTTCGCCCTGACATAGGCGTCGATGGTCTCCAAGAGCTTCACCTTCTCGGCGAAGGCCGGTGCGTCGAGCGGGTTCTCGTCGCCGTAGAGCCTGACGTTGGAGCGCACGGGGCCTGCAGCCAGCGTCCCGGCATAGCCGCCCGCCACCGCCCTCACGGTCTCCGCCGCGCGCTTCAGCGCCGGCTCCGACACGTCGGAGGAATGGGCGTAGCCGACCGCCTCGCCCTTTACCGACCTCAGGCCGAAGCCCTGGCCGTTGTCGGTGCCGGCCTGCTTCAGCCGCCCGTTGTCGAAGAGGAGGGATTCCGACTGCTTGTATTCGATGAACAGCTCGCCGTCGTCGGCGCCGGCGAGCGCCTCGCCGAGGATGGCGCGAGCCCGGTCGGGATCGAGGTCGGCGCGGGCGAAGAGGGACAGGTCGGCCATGGCGGCTCCGGCGCGAGGAAACGGGGACTGTCCGGCTATCTAGTGCGCCGGGCGCCGCGGCGCGAGCCCGCCCGTCAGGGCAGGGCCTCGAAGCCCGGCTTGAAGCCGTTGAGCGACACCGGCACGCCGATTCCCTCCTCCGGCGTCTGGAAGATGATGAAGGTCGCGGTCTGGCCGGAGGACAGCTGGTTCAGGAGGTTGTCGTCCATCACCACCTCGGCGACGCAGCCCGACGGCAGGCAGCGCACGAAGCCGGCGCGGCCGACGTCGGCGTTGTCGATCTTCAGGCCGAGGCCGGAGGGCAGCAGCACGCCGAGCGGGGCGAGGACGCGCAGCAGGCGCGCCCGGCCGTCGGCCGTCTTCAGCGCGATCACCGTCAGCGCGACGTTGGGCCGGTCCTCGGCGGCGACGTTCTGGACGAGGGCGCACTGTTCGGAGCGCGAGCCCGGCGGCGTGTCGCAGCGCACCTGCCAGTCGCCGTGGGTGGCGCGCACGGCGCCCTGGGCGAGGACCGCCTCGCCCGCGGCGACGAGGGCGAAGACCGCGAGCGCGGCGCCCGTCAGGGCGTGACGGAGGCGCTTGGCCATTCGCAGCGATGTCGGCTTGGTCATCCGTGGGGCTCCGAGCTCGGGGCACGATCAGGGGGCTCGCGTGGCCGGATCGGGCGACCCGGCGAACGAATCGCCGCCGGCGCAGAGCCGGTCCGACGAGACCGCGAGGGACCATTTGCTCGCAATGGTGTCAAGATTATGCGTGCGCGGCCTGTTCGCCATGCCGTTTTCACGGGAGAGAACCGCCTTTCGGCCAATTCCAATGCGCTCCCCCGGAGTTTATAAGCCCTTCAAGCTGCAATCCGTCCCGGGGCTTGGAAAAGCTCTAAAGGGTCGCATTGCGAGCATGGCGTTTTTGTGTTTCAAGGGGCCGGCAAACCCTCGGCCGGCCGTTGAGAGACGCATTGATCGGAGATGCGTCCCCGGTCGTAAAGACAAGGGCAGCCGAAAGGCCCGGCGTGCGGTCAACCGATCCGCCGGGACTGCGAGCGACAACAGAGACAGGGTCGATGTCCGGCGATTTTCGGCCCTTGGCTACGGAGCGGAAGAACATGGGTTTGGCGATGCGGAACGGCGCGCCGGCGGTCCTGGGCGGAAAGTTCGCCCTCGGAGCGCGCGCGTCGGGTGCCTTGGCGCTTCTGGCCGCAATGGCGGTCGCGGGGCCTGCAATGGCGCAACAAGGGCTCGGGCAACCGTCGCCGGGCGCCCTCGGCTTCCAAGAATCCGCCTCGCCGATCATGGACTTCGTGCAATGGTTCCATAACGGCCTGCTGCTGCCGATCATCACGGTGATCTGCATCTTCGTGGCCGGCCTGCTCGGCTGGTGCCTCTACCGCTTCTCCGAGAAGCGCAACCCGACGCCGTCGACCACCACCCACCACGTGGGCCTTGAGGTCGCCTGGACGGTCATCCCGGTGCTGATCCTGATCATCATCGCGATCCCCTCCTTCCGGCTGCTCTACCAGCAGCAGGTGATCCCGCGCGCCGACATGACCATCAAGGCGACGGGCGCCAGCTGGCGCTGGTCCTACGACTATCCCGACCACGGCAACTTCAACTTCGTGTCGAACATGCAGACCGACCAGGAGCGCCAGCAGCGCATCCAGGCCGGTGCGCCCGCCGGCGAGGTGCCGCGCCTGCTCGCGGTCGACAACGAGGTGGTCGTCCCGGTCAACAAGGTCATCCGCGTCCAGGTGACCTCCTCCGACGTCATGCATGCCTTCGCGGTGCCGGGCTTCGGCATCAAGGTCGACGCCGTGCCGGGCCGCCTGAACGAGACCTGGTTCCGCGCCACCCGCGAGGGGATCTTCTACGGCCAGTGCTCGGAGCTCTGCGGCAAGGACCACGCGTTCATGCCGATCGCCGTGCGCGTCGTGTCGGAACAGGCCTTTGCAGCCTGGGTTGAGGAGGCGCGGCGCAAGTTCGCCGCGGCCGACCGGCCGACGACCGTCGCCGCCAACGACATCCCCGCGGCGCGCTGACGCGCCTGCTCCCGAGACGATACCTGTCGAGGATCGATTCCATCATGGCAAACGCTCACGCGACCGCCGGTCACGACCACCACGACGACCACGCCATTCCCACGGGCTGGCGCCGTTACGTCTATTCGACGAACCACAAGGACATCGGCACGATGTACCTGATCTTCGCGATCTTCGCGGGGCTCATCGGGTTCGCCCTGTCCATCGGCATCCGCATGGAGCTGATGGAACCGGGGATGCAGATCTTCACCAATCCCCACACCTTCAACGTGTTCACCACCGGCCACGGCCTGATCATGATCTTCTTCATGGTCATGCCCGCCCTGATCGGCGGCTTCGCCAACTGGTTCGTGCCGATCATGATCGGCGCCCCGGACATGGCCTTCCCGCGGATGAACAACATCTCGTTCTGGCTGCTGCCGCCCGCCTTCGCCCTGCTGCTCATCTCGCTCTTCGTCGAGGGGCCGACCGGCGCCAACGGCTTCGGCGGCGGCTGGACCGCCTATCCGCCGCTGTCCTCCAAGCTCGGCCACCCCGGCCCGGCCATGGATTTCGCGATCCTGTCGCTGCACATCGCCGGCGCCTCGTCGATCCTCGGCGCGATCAACTTCATCACCACCATCTTCAACATGCGCGCCCCGGGCATGACGCTGCACAAGATGCCGCTCTTCGCCTGGTCGGTGCTGGTCACGGCCTTCCTGCTGCTGCTGTCGCTGCCGGTCCTCGCCGGCGCCATCACCATGCTGCTGACGGACCGCAACTTCGGCACCACCTTCTTCGACCCGGCCGGCGGCGGTGACCCGATCCTTTACCAGCACCTGTTCTGGTTCTTCGGCCACCCCGAGGTCTACATCCTGATCCTGCCGGCCTTCGGCATCATCAGCCACATCGTCTCGACCTTCTCGCGCAAGCCCGTCTTCGGCTATCTCGGCATGGCATACGCCATGGTCGCGATCGGCGTCGTCGGCTTCATCGTCTGGGCCCACCACATGTACACGGCGGGCCTGTCGGTCACGACCCAGGCCTATTTCGTCGCCGCCACCATGGTCATCGCGGTGCCGACCGGCGTGAAGATCTTCTCCTGGATCGCCACCATGTGGGGCGGCTCCATCCGCATGGCGACCCCGATGCTCTGGGCCGTCGGCTTCATCTTCCTCTTCACCGTCGGTGGCGTCACCGGCGTCGTCCTCGCCAATGCCGGCGTCGACCGCGCCCTGCACGACACCTACTACGTCGTCGCGCACTTCCACTACGTGCTGTCGCTCGGCGCCGTCTTCGCCATCTTCGCGGCCTGGTACTACTGGTTCCCGAAGATGTTCGGCTACATGTACTCCGAGACCATCGGCAAGCTGCACTTCTGGGTGACCTTCGTCGGCGTCAACCTGGTGTTCTTCCCGCAGCACTTCCTCGGTCTGCAGGGCATGCCGCGCCGCTACGTCGACTATCCCGACGCCTTCGCGATGTGGAACTTCGTCTCCTCGATCGGCTCCTACATCGCCGCCGTCGGCGTGGTGATCTTCCTCGGCGGCGTCGCCCACGCCTTCGCGCGCAAGCAGAAGGTCGGCGACAATCCGTGGGGCGAGGGTGCCACCACCCTCGAGTGGACCCTGTCCTCGCCGCCGCCGTTCCACCAGTTCGAGCAGCTGCCGCGCATCCGCTGACGCGCCTCGCCGAAGCCCGGAGCCACGGCACCGGGCTTCGCCTCTCTCCCGGGACGGCTCCGTCCCGCCGCAACACCGAGACCGTCTTGTCCCTCGTCGACGACACTTCGAGCATCGAGCGAACCGCCCTGGTCAGCCAGGCGGAGCCGCGCGACTTCATCGCCCTCCTGAAGCCGCGGGTGATGTCGCTCGTCATCTTCACGGCGCTGACGGGCCTCGTCGTCGCGCCGGGCGGTCTCCATCCCGTCCTCGCCGCCATCAGCCTTTTGTGCATCGCGGTGGGCGCCGGCGCCTCGGGCGCCCTCAACATGTGGTACGACGCCGACATCGACGCGCTCATGGCCCGCACCGCCAAGCGTCCGATCCCCGCCGGCCGCGTCGCGCCGGGCGAGGCGCTGGCCTTCGGCCTCGTTCTCTCGGTGCTGTCGGTGCTCGTCCTCGGCCTCGTCGCCAACTGGCTCGCCGCCGGGCTCCTCGCCTTCACGATCTTCTTCTATGCCGTCGTCTACACGATGTGGCTGAAGCGCTGGACGCCGCAGAACATCGTCATCGGCGGCGCCGCGGGAGCCTTCCCGCCGATGATCGGCTGGGCTGCCGTCACCGGCTCGGTCTCCATCGAGTCGATCGTCCTCTTCCTCATCATCTTCATCTGGACGCCGCCGCACTTCTGGGCCCTCGCGCTCATCAAGTCCGAGGACTATGCGCGTGCCGGCGTTCCCATGCTTCCCGTGGTCTGCGGCGAGGACGAGACGCGCCGCCAGATCCTTCTCTACACGCTGGTCCTCGCGCCGGTCGGCATGGCGCCCTGGTTCCTCTCCTTCGCCGGCCTCGCCTACGGTCTGACCTCCCTCGTCGGCGGACTGGGCATGCTCTGGCTCGCCGTCGACATCTACCGCCGCCGCGAAGGCGCTCCGGCCCGCAAGGCCGCCGGACGCATGTTCGCCTTCTCCATCCTCTATCTCTTCGCGCTCTTCGCCGTGCTCCTCGTCGAGCAGGGCGTCGTGGCGCGGATCTTCTGAGGAGGCACGGCAATGGTCGATCACCCCACCGAAGCCGGCATTGTCCTGACGCCCGAGGAGAAGCGCCGCCAGCGGCAGCGCAACCTCGCCATAGCCTTTGCGCTCGCGGGGCTCTGCGTGCTGTTCTGGGTCATCACGATCGTCAAGGGCGCCGCCATCCTGCAGCGGCCGATGTGAGGCGGAGATGAGCGACGCGCACACCGATACACCGACACCCCGCGACTGGAAGCGCGACCTGAAGGTCGCCTCCGCCGCCTTCTCGTTCGGTCTCGCCATGTTCGGCGCAGCCTATGCCGCCGTGCCGCTCTACGACCTGTTCTGCCGTGTCACCGGCTTCGGCGGCACCACCATGCGCGCCGAGCGCCCGGCCGACCGCGTCATCGACCATCCGATCGACATCCGCTTCGATTCCAACATCGGCACCGGCCTGCCCTGGCGCTTCCAGGTCGACACCACCCGCCATTCCATCAAGGCGGGCGAGACCCACACGATGACCTACAAGGTCACCAACCTCGCCTCCGTTCCCGTCACCGGCATGGCCACCTACAACGTCGCCCCCGCCGAGACCGGCCGCTACTTCAACAAGCTCGAGTGCTTCTGCTTCACCGAGCAGACTCTCGCCCCCGGCGAGTCGCGCGAGTTCACCGTCGTCTATTTCGTCGATCCGGCGATCGCCGAGGATCCCTCGGCGCGCACCGCCAACACCATCACCCTGAGCTATACCTTCTACCGCCAGAACCAGACGCCGAAGCCCGTCGCCCAGGGCGCCGCGCCGACGGCTGGTTCGCGGACCAACTGACAGACCGACGCGGCGGGGAACCGTCGCGGAGAGCCATACGGAGACTTCAATGGCCGAGGCCCACGCCAAGCATCACGACTACCACCTGGTGCCACTCAGCCCCTGGCCGTTCGTCGGCTCGATGTCGGCCTTCGTCATGGCCGTCGGCGCGGTCATGTGGATGAAGTCCATGCCGCTGGCCGGCCTGCAGCTCGGCTGGGTCGTCTTCTTCGCCGGTCTCATCGGCGTGCTCTACACCATGTTCGGCTGGTGGTCGGACGTGATCCGCGAGGGCCAGGAAGGGCATCACACCCGCGTCGTGTCGCTGCACCTGCGCTACGGCATGATCATGTTCATCGCCTCCGAGGTGATGTTCTTCGTGGCCTGGTTCTGGGCCTATTTCGACGCCGCCTTCTTCCCCGGCGAGGCGATCCAGTACCAGCGCACCGAGCTCACCGGCGGTCACTGGCCGCCGAAGGGCATCGAGACCTTCAACCCGCTGCAGATCCCGCTCCTCGGCACCATGGTGCTGCTGCTCTCGGGCACCACCGTCACCGCCGCCCACCACCACATCGTGACGGGCGAGCGCGAGCAGGCGAAGATGTACCTGTGGTTCACCGTCGTCCTCGGCTTCCTCTTCACCTGCCTGCAGATCTACGAGTACACCCACGCCCATTTCGGCTTCTCGGGCAACATCTACGGCGCCACCTTCTTCATGGCGACCGGCTTCCACGGCTTCCACGTCGTCGTCGGCACCATCTTCCTGCTGGTCTGCGTGCTGCGCCTCTACAAGGAAATGCACCTGACCCCGGAGAAGCACTTCGGCTTCGAGGCCGCTGCCTGGTACTGGCACTTCGTCGACGTGGTCTGGCTGTTCCTCTTCGCCGCCATCTACGTCTGGGGCTACGACTGGTCGGGCCGCGCGATGGCCGGTGTGGTCGGCCACTGAGGGTTTCGCGCCTTCGAAGGTTGAAAGGGCGGCCTCGGCCGCCCTTTTCTTTTCGCGGCTTCGCCGCGGTCACGGGCTTGTCATGTGGCCCCCGGGGATGATCCATGGCTGAATGCGCCGGGTTCCGCGGCGATGATGGTGGTGCGATGCCGATGACACGACGCATGTTCACGACGGGCCTCGCGGCGGTCGCCGCGCCGGCGCTCCTGCCCTCCACCGCCTTCGCCGTCCCGGTCGAGCGCGCCTACCGGCACGTGCTTGCCAACGGCCTCGAGGTCGTCGCCATTCCCGACCACCGCGTGCCGGTGGTCACCCACATGCTCTGGTACAAGGTCGGCTCGGCGGACGAGGAGCCGGGCCGCTCCGGCCTCGCCCATTTCCTCGAGCACCTCCTGTTCAAGGGCACGGCGCGCAACCCGGCGCCGGTGTTCTCCCGCGCCATCTCCGCCGCCGGCGGCCAGGAGAACGCCTTCACCTCCTACGACTACACCGGCTATTTCCAGCGCATCGCCCGCGAACAGCTGCCGGTGATGATGGACTTCGAGGCCGACCGCATGACCGGCCTGGTCCTCACCGACGAGGTCGTTCTGCCCGAGCGCGACGTGGTGCTGGAGGAGCGTCGCCAGCGCATCGACAACGATCCCGGGGCCCGCCTCGGCGAGCGCATGCAGGCCCGGCTCTGGGGCGAGGACCACCCCTACGGCATTCCGATCATCGGCTTCGAGCAGGAGATCGCGAAGCTCGACCTCGACGACGCCATGGCCTTCTACCGCCGCCATTACGCGCCGAACAACGCCATCCTGGTCGTCGCCGGCGACGTCGCGCCCGACGCGGTGTTCCGCATGGCCGCCGAGACCTACGGCCGCCTCGATTCCAACCCGGCCATCGCCATGCGCAGCCGGCCGCCTGCCGCGGGCCGGGAGACCCGCGAGCGCGTCCGCCTCGCCGACCAGCGCGTCCGCCAGCCGAGCCTCACCCACACCATCGTCGTGCCCTCCTACCGCACGGCCCGCCCCGGAGAGGCGGAGGCGCTGGAGGTGCTGTCGCAGGTGGTGGGCGCGTCGCCGAGCGGCCGCATCTACAAGACGCTGGTGGCCGACCGGGGCCTCGCGGTCAGCGCCGGCTGCTTCTACGCGAGCTCAGCCCTCGGCGACGGCCGCTTCGGCATCCACGCGGCGCCCCGCCCCGGCGTCACCATCGAGGCGCTCGAGGCGGCGATGTTCGAGGTCGCGGCGCGCGTCGCCGGCGACGGCGTGGGCGAGGACGAGGTGGCCCGCGCCAAGACCCGCCTGATCGCCGAGTCGGTCTATTCGCAGGACAGCCAGTCCTCCATGGCCCGCATGTATGGCGGGGCCCTCACCTGTGGCGCCTACATGGAGGACCTGCAGCAATGGGTCGAGCGGATCCGCGCCGTCACCCGCGACCAGATCAACGCGATGGCGCCGCGTGCCTTCGACTTCTCGCGCGCCGTCACCGGCGAGCTCGCACGGGCGGAACGCAGCTGATGCGCCGCGCCCTCCTTCTCATCGCCGCCGGACTCCTGACGATGGCCCATGCCCTGACCCCGACCGCCCCGGCCCTCGCCGAGACTCCCGCGAGCCAGGCCGGGCGGGTCCAGCGCGTCGTCTCGCCGGGGGGCATCGAGGCCTGGCTGGTGCGCCAGACCCACCTGCCGGTCCTCGCCTTGTCCTTCGCCTTCAAGGGTGGCACGGCCCAGGACGCACCGGGACGCGAGGGCACCGCCAATCTCCTCGCCGCCCTTCTGGACGAAGGTGCGGGCGACCTCGATTCGGAGGCCTTCAACGGCCGCCTGCAGGACCGCGCCATCGAGGTGAGCTTCGCCGCGAGCCGCGACCTGTTCTCCGGCTCGCTCCGCACCCTCACCGAACACCGTGCCGAGGCGGTCGACCTTCTCCGCCTCGCCCTGACCCGCCCGCGCCTCGACGACGCGCCGCTGGAGCGCATGCGCCAGTCGATCCTCGCCTCCGTCCGCCGGGCCTCCACCAATCCGAACTCGATCGCCAGCGACACGTTCTGGGCCACCGCCTTCCCCGGCCATCCCTACGGCCGCCGTGGGGCGGGCACGCTGGACAGCGTCGCCGCCATCACCCGAGACGACCTCAGGGCGCTCCACGGTCGCATCTTCGCCCGTGACAGCCTCAAGGTCGCGGTGGTCGGCGACATCACCGCCGCCGAACTCGGCCCCCTGCTCGACCGCATCTTCGGCGACCTTCCGGCCAAGGGTGGTCTCGCCCCCGTGCCCGACGCGGTGATCGCCGGCACCGGCGAGCGGCGCGTCGTCCCGCTGGACGTGCCGCAGGCCATCATCTCCTTCGGCCTGCCGGGCCTGAAGCGCGAGGACCCGGACTTCATCCCCGCCTTCGTGCTCAACCACGTCCTCGGCGGCGGCGGCTTCTCCTCCCGCCTCTACCAGGAGGTCCGCGAGAAGCGCGGCCTCGCCTATTCGGTCTCCTCGGGCCTTGCCGCCCTCGACCGGCACCTCGACGCGCAACGACCGCGCCGCCGAGAGCCTCGCCGTCATCACCGGCGAACTCCAGCGCATCGGCGCGGAGGGTCCGACCGCTCTCGAGCTGGAACAGGCCAAGCGCTATCTCATCGGCTCCTGGGCCCTGCGCTTCGAGACCTCGACCCAGATCGCCTCCAACCTGATCCGCATCCAGCTCGACGGTCTCCAGCCCGACTATCTCGACCAGCGCAACGCGCTCATCGAGGCGGTGACGCTCGACGACGCCCGCCGCGTGGCGCGGCGCCTGTTCGCGGATCCGAAGATGCTGGTCGTGGTGGTCGGCAAGCCCGAGGGGATGTGAGGCCCGAGAGGTGCCAGAAAAGATTTGATTGCACCGAAGCGGTGATGCAATCTATCGGCGCATGACCGGAGTGAAAGCGCCACGGCGACGTCCGGGCCTCTCGGCTTGCCGTCATGTGGCATGGCAGCACGTCCCATCCAGCGGGTGCGCAAATGGCCATCTTTACCCCCGCCCGTCGCGGCTCCGTGACGCTTTTCATGAAGGCTACGCCAGCCCTGAAGGGGGCACCGGCGAAGGTCGTCTATGACGGTGACGGCCTCAGCGGCGTGCTGACCGGCAATCAACCGATGCGGTTTCTGGGCTGCGACACTCCCGAGGTCGCCTACACGGTCCCCACCGGTCCAAGCGCATCCCGGCCCCGACAGAAGATCGGCGACGCGCTGTGGGGGGCCTATCTCGACGCACCGCTTGCCCCCGGCGCGTGGCCCGAATTCAAGCAGAAGCTCCATCCGCTCGTCGAACAGCGCTTCCTCGCCGTCTCCGGTCCTGGTTCCGCCGCCAATCATGCGCACCACGCGGGCAAAGCCCGCCAGGCGTTGATCGACCTCATCGAGGGCGATCGTGCTGCGCTCGGCATCGCCGAGGCGGACTTCCGGCTGTTCGTCGCCGTCACTCACGAGGTGTTCGACGGCTATGGCCGCCTTCTCGCCTTCGTCAACACCGATGTGCGCGATGCCGCGCTTCGCCCGACCCGCACCTACAACGAGCGTATGGTTGCGAACGGTATGGCCTCGCCCTTTTTTATCTGGCCGAACGTCGATCCCTTCATCGGGCGGCCTGCCGTCACCGACGCTGCCCTGCCGCCGCGCGAGCTGCGAAAGGCTGCGGGCCGCAGTCGTCTGGGCCGCTCCCGCCAGGATGCCGCAGCCGCGAGGGCGGCGGGCCTCGGCATATACGATCCCGCCAATCCACTCCGGCTCCTGGCGTACGAATTGCGCATGCTCGGCGACCGCAAGGCGCCGTCGCGATGGGTCATCGACCTCTCGGCCGAGGATGGAGATCCGACGCTCTATCCGCCCGACGGATACGTGCTGATCTCCAACCCGGAGGATCGTCTCTTCGTCCCGGCGGAGTATGTTCCCCTCTTCGCGCAGCGGGGCTGGCAGCCGGCGCGTCTCGTCCGCTTCTGAAGCGCTGGGATCAGCGGCGCCTCAGCCGCTGGTACGCGTAGGCGCCGAACACGCCGACCAGCGTCAGGGCGAGGCCGAACCAGGTCAGCGCATATTCGAAGTGCCGGTTGGCGAAGACGAGCCGCGTCTCGCCGCCGACCGGCAGGCCGCCGGGAACCGGCGTCGCATCCGCGTCGACGGAGAACGGCGCCGTGGCGGCGGGATCGAGGCCGAGGCTGCGGCCGATGGCCGTGACGTCGCGGGTGTAGAAGGTCCGCCGCGCCGGATCGTCGGGGGCGGCGAACAGGCCGCGCTCCTCGGGATAGCGGATGAGCCCCGTGACGCTGACCTCTCCCGCCACCTGGCCCGCGGCACGGGTCGCCGGGTCGCGCCGGTCGGTCGGCACGAAGCCGCGATTGACCAGCACCGTGTCTCCCGCCGCCGTCACCAAAGGCGTCAGCACGAAATAGCCCTGGCCCTGGGGGCGCGACCGGTCGGCCTGCCGGCTGTCGCCGGCGACGTGGTAGAGATAGGCCTCGGCGTCGTGGCGGAAGCGCCCGGTCACCGTCACCTTGCGATAGTCATCCCGCGCGGGGGTCATGCGCGGCCAGCCGTCGCGGCCGGGAAGCGGGATGGCGGGCGCCCGCGTGCGCTGCTCCACCTGGGCGACGAGCCCGTTCTTCCAGGCGAGCCGCGACATCTGCCAGGACCCCAGTCCGACGAGGATGCCGAGCGCCAGCAGCGCGGCGATGCCCGGCACGACGAGCGAGCGCGGCCGTGCCGCGGGAGGCGGCGAGGCGATGGGAACGGGGTGTCCGGGCGTCGGGGTCATGCCCCGCAGATAGGCCCTGGGTCACTCGCTGTCGAGGCGGCCTTCGCGCGCACCATGGCGATATTGCAGGGCGACCATCAGGCCCTTCATCGGCCGCAGCAGGCCGAGGCAGACGGCGAGCACCAGCGGCCCGAAGATGACGGCGTGAACCCAGAAGGGCGGCTCGTAGCGGACCTCCACCACCAGCGCCATGGCGCAGATGATGAATCCGGCGAAGAGGATGACGAAGACGGCCGGCCCGTCGCCCGAATCGGCGAAGGCGAGGTCGAGCCCGCAGGCGCTGCAACGGGGCTTCACCGTCAGGAAGCCCTCGAACAGATGTCCCTCGCCACAGCGCGGGCAACGGCCGCGCAGGCCCGTCGAGACGGGGGACTGCTCCTGGTAGTAGGTCATGGACGTCTCCGGGACGGCCGCACCCGCCGGGTACCGCCACCGTCGAACCATTTTCTAACCCTGTCGGAAGGTGGAGGCCACCCGGTCCCGTTGCTTCGGCTTTTTCCCGATGGCCCAGACGCTGTGTTAACCGCTTCTTCAAGGCTGACAGGCATTTTCATACCGATCGCCGCGACGCGTGCGGTTCGAACAAACTTTCCGGAACGGTGCGCCAAGAGTTGCGCCGGCGCTTGGAGCAGAGTGATGGCTGTTGACCTTTCGATGCCGATCCTCGTGGTCGACGATTACAACACGATGATCCGCATCATCCGTAACCTTCTGAAGCAGCTCGGCTTCGACGACATCGACGACGCGTCGGACGGCTCGGCCGCCCTCGCCAAGATGAAGGAGAAGAAGTACGGGCTGGTGATCTCCGACTGGAACATGGAGCCGATGACCGGCTACGAGCTCCTGAAGGAGGTCCGATCCGACGGCTCGCTCTCTCGCACGCCCTTCATCATGGTCACGGCGGAATCGAAGACCGAGAACGTCATCGCCGCCAAGAAGGCCGGCGTGAACAACTACATCGTGAAGCCCTTCAACGCCCAGACGCTGAAGGCCAAGATCGACGCGGTCTTCGCCGACTGATCGGCCTGAACTCCGACCTTCCGGCTGCGGCCGGCCCCAGGGCCGGCCTGCGGGAGGCATTGATACCGACCGGACTCACGCCGCCGCTGAGCTCCCCGAGGAACAGGCGACCATGAAAAAAGTGACCACCGAGCATCTCGACCGCATCGTCCAGTTTATCCGGACGAAAGGGAACGGCGACGTGTCGCTCGGCGACGTGGTCGCTCTGGCCGAGGTCACGGTCGAGTCGCTGTCCAGCTTCTTCCGCTCCATCGACATGGCGGTCTATCGCGAGCTGTCGGACATTGCCTCGTTCATCACCAACATGAAGGTCGAGGTCGGCCGCCTGCAGCCGAACGATCTCAAGCACAGCCGCATCCCCGCCGCCGGCATGGAGCTCGACGCCATCGTCAAGGCGACCGAGAAGGCGACCGACACCATCATGGGCGCCGCCGAGGAACTGATGGCGGCCGACGCCTCCGACCCCGTCGCCTACAAGGCCATGGTGGACGAGCGCATGATGCTCATCTTCGAGGCCTGCTCGTTCCAGGACATCACCGGCCAGCGCGTCGCCAAGGTCATCGACACGCTCAAGCACATCGAGGCCCGCGTCACCCGCTTCGCCGATGCGATCAGCGCCGCCGACGCCGACGGCTACCTGTCGGAAGACGAGCGCCGCCGCGAGGAGCGCAAGCTGAAGAACATCCTGCACGGGCCGCAGCTCGACGGCGAGGGTGTCGACCAGAACGACGTCGACGCGCTCTTCGCCAAGCCCGCCAAGAAGGGCGCCAAGAGCGAGGCCTGAGGCCCGCTCGCCGGCACAGCCTTTACCAGGTCAGCTTGCGCATGACGTGACGGGGCCGCTGCCCCGTCTCCGCGATCAGCGCCGCGAGACCGTCGGCCCTCACCCCATTCGCGTCCAGCAGCACCTCGGCGTGGATGCCCTCCGCGAGGAACAGGCAGTCGAAGCCCATGCGTACGGCGCCCGCGACGTCGGTGCGCATCGCGTCGCCGATGGCGAGAACCCGGCTGTGCGGCGGCCGGTGCCCCAGGATCCGCTCCGCATAGCGCCAGCAGGCCTCGTAGGCGGGCTCGTAGGGCTTGCCGGCATAGAGCACCTCGCCGCCCATGGACTGGTAGCGGTCGCCGATGGCGCCGGCGCAGAAGATCAGGTCGTGGCCGACCTCCACCACCTTGTCCGGATTGCCGCACAGGAAGAACAGGTCGCGCGCCTTCATGCGCTCCAACCGTTCCTGGTAGTCGTCCGGCGTCTCGGTGCGGTCGTCGACCAGGCCGGTGCAGACCACGTAGTCCGCTTCCTCGATGCCGACGAGGCGGGTGTCGATGCCCTCGAAGACCACCAGGTCCCGCTGCGGGCCGACATGGTGCACCGGCGCGCCGGGGCGGGTGCGCATGTAGTCGCGCGACACGTCACCCGAGGTGACGATGGCGTCGTAGGCCGCGCGCGGCACGCCGAGCCGGTCGAGCTGGCCGACGACGACGGGGGCCTGGCGCGGTGCGTTGGTGATCAGGATCACGGGAACGCCGCGCCGCCGCATCGCCACCAGCGCCTCGCAGGCGGCGGGATGGGCCTTCATCCCGTTGTGCAGCACGCCCCAGACGTCGGAGAAGACGAGAGATCGTAGCCGTCCGCGATGGCGGAGAGGCCGTCGATGACGGCGGCTGGCGACGGGGACGGGGCGGCGAGGGCGTCGGTCATGCCAGCGGGGTTAAGGGGCGGCGGCCCGGGGGTCAAGCATCGCGCCGCCCGAGGGGGCGCGCCCGCCTCAGGCGAGCGTGGTCGCCTTGAGGAAGGGCAGCAGGGCCGCGAGGCATCCCGCCGGATTTTCCTCGGGGATGAAATGACCGGCCCGCTTCGCCCGTCGCCTTGGGCGCGAAGACCTTCCAGGCTTCCAGCGGGCTCGCTCCGGCGGAGGGAATGCCGGCATCGCCCCACACGACATGGACGGGCTCGGCGATGGTCCGCCCGGCCGTCCGGTCGGTTTCGTCGGCGACGAGATCGACGGTGGCACCGGCGCGATAGTCCTCGCAGCAGGCATGGATGCGCGAGGGATCGTTGAAGAAGTCGCGGTAGTGCTGGAGCGCCCGGTTGTCGTAGGCGTCGAGCGTGCCCGTCTTGGTCCAGAGCGACAGCTTCTCCTCGAGATAGGCGGTGGGATTGCGGCCGATCTCCGCCTCCGGCACGCCGTCCGGCCCCGACAGGAAGATCCAGTGCTCGGTCTTCGGCGAGGGGGCGGCACGGATGCGCTCCCACATCACCACGGTCGGCACGATGTCGAGCAGTGCGAGGCGCTCCAGCCGTCCGGGATGATCCAGCGCCAGGCGATAAGTCACCCGCGCCCCGCGGTCATGGCCGCACGCCATGAAACGGGCATGGCCGAGGGCGGACATCACCTCGATCATCACCTTCGCCATGTCGGACTTGGCATAGGGGAAATGATCGGTGCCGCCGCGCGGCGCCGTCGACCAGCCGTAGCCGGGCAGGTCCGGCAGGACGAGGGTGAAGTGCTTCGCCAGTTCCGGCGCGATCCGATGCCATTCCACATGGGTCTGCGGGAAGCCGTGGACCAGCAGCAGCGGCGGCCCCGACCCTCCGGACCGCGCGAAGATCTGGCCGACCGAGGTGTCGAGCCAGTGCGATTCGAAGCCGGGGAAGAGATCGTAGGTGGACATGAGGGCCTCCTGCAGGTCATGCCGAGCATAACGCTGCAGGGGGGCGTTGGGTGTCAGCAGTTCGGCGGAGGTGTCAGGCCCCCGCCTTCTCCCGCGCCACTGCCTGCCAGCCGATGTCGCGCCGGCAGAAGCCGCCCGGCCAGTCGATGAGGTCCACCGCCCTGTAGGCCTTCTCCTGTGCCTCCGTCACCGTCCGCCCCGTGGCGGTCACGGCGAGGACGCGGCCGCCGTTCGCCACGACGGTGCCGTCCTTGAGCGCGGTGCCGGCGTGGAAGACCTCGACGCCCGGCAGCTCCCGCGCCCGCTCGATGCCGCGGATGGGGCTGCCCTTCTCCGGGGTACCGGGGTAGCCCTTCGCCGCCATCACCACGGTGAGCGCCGCCTCATCGTACCAGCGCGCGCTCATGGTCTTCAGCTGGCCGTCGGCGGCGGCGATGAGCAGCGTCAGGAGGTCGTCCTTCAGCCGCATCATCAGCACCTCGCATTCGGGATCGCCGAAGCGGCAGTTGTACTCGATGAGCTTCGGCCCTTCGTCCGTGATCATCAGCCCCGCGAAGAGCACGCCCGTGAACGCATGCCCCTTGGCCTTCATCGCCGCGAGCGTCGGGCGGATGATCTCGGCCATGGTGCGCTCGACCATGGCGGGCGTCATCACCGGAGCCGGCGAATAGGCACCCATGCCGCCGGTATTGGGTCCGGTATCGCCGTCGCCCACCCGCTTGTGGTCCTGCGCGGTGGCGAGGGCGAGCGCGTTGGCCCCGTCGCAGAGGGCGAAGAAGGAGGCCTCCTCGCCGGTCATGAACTCCTCGACGACGACCGAGGCGCCGGCGGCGCCCATGCCGCCCTCGAACATCATGTCGACGGCGGCGAGCGCCTCGTCCAGCGTCATGGCGACGACCACGCCCTTGCCGGCGGCGAGGCCGTCCGCCTTGACGACGATCGGCGCGCCCATGCGGCGCACGTAGTCCTTCGCCGGCCCCGCCTCGGTGAAGCGCTCGTAGGCGGCGGTCGGAATGCCGAACTCCCGGCAGAGGTCCTTGGTGAAGCCCTTGGAGCCCTCGAGCTGCGCCGCCGCCTTCGACGGACCGAAGACCTTGATGCCGGCTTCCGCCAGGTCGTCGGCGATGCCGGCCACCAGCGGCGCTTCGGGGCCGACCACCACGAAGGTGACGGCGTGTGTCCGGCAATAGGCGATGACGGCGGCGTGGTCGGTGACGTCGATCGCCGCGAGGGTCGCGACCTCGGCGATGCCGGGATTGCCCGGCGCGCAGTGGAGCGTGGTGAGCAGCGGGCTCGCCGACAGGGCCCAGGCGAGGGCATGTTCGCGGCCGCCGCCGCCGATCAGAAGCACGTTCATGGCCGTCTCCGCCGGGGAACGGCGCCCTGCGTCCGTCTGATGCAGGCCGCCCCTTCAACCCTCGTCCCGCAGCGTCTAGACAAGAGCGCCCCGTCCGGCAACGGATTCGCTGCGCATGACCGATGTCGCCCCGTCCAACACGCCCGAGATTTCCGTCTCGGACCTCTCCGCCGCCATCAAGCGGACGGTGGAGGACGCCTTCGGCTATGTGCGCCTGCGCGGCGAGGTCTCCGGCTTCAAGGGACCGAGCGCCTCGGGCCATTGCTACTTCCGCCTGAAGGACGAGGGCGCCGCCATCGAGGCGGTGATCTGGAAGGGCACCTACGGGCGGCTGAAGTTCAAGCCGCAGGAGGGGCTGGAGGTCATCGCCACCGGCCGCGTCACCACCTTCCCCGGTTCGTCCAAATATCAGGTCGTCATCGAGAGCCTGGAGCCCGCGGGCGTCGGCGCGCTCATGGCGCTCCTGGAGGAGCGGCGCAAGAAGCTCGCCGCCGAAGGCCTGTTCGATGCGGCGCGCAAGCGGCCCTTGCCCTACCTGCCCGAGGTCATCGGCGTCGTCACCTCGCCGACCGGCGCCGTCATCCGCGACATCCTCCACCGCCTGGAGGACCGTTTTCCCCGCACCGTCCTCGTCTGGCCCGTGCGGGTCCAGGGCGAGGGGAGCGCGGCGGAAGTCGCGGCCGCCATCCGCGGCTTCAACGCCATCGGCCCCGACGACGACCTGCCGCGTCCCGACGTCATCATCGTCGCCCGCGGCGGCGGCTCGCTGGAGGACCTCTGGGGCTTCAACGAGGAGATCGTCGTCCGCGCCGCGGCCGAGAGCGCCATTCCGCTCATCTCGGCCGTGGGCCACGAGACCGACACCACCCTCATCGACTTCGCCGCCGACCGCCGCGCGCCCACCCCGACGGCCGCCGCCGAGATGGCCGTGCCGGTGCGTGCCGATCTCGTCGCCGAGACCCTCGGCCTCGGTCGTCGCCTCGGCCTCGCCGTCGCCCGCGGCATGGAGGGGCGGCGCACCGAACTGCGGGCAGCCGCCCGTGCGCTGCCCGATGCCGAGCGGCTTCTGGCCACCGCCCGCCAGCGCCTCGACACCGCCGGCGAGCGCCTGCCCAACGCGCTCGCCGCCAATGCCAGCGCCCACCGCACGCGGCTGTTGCGCGCGGCGGGGCGCCTGTCGCCGGCCCTGCTGGCGGGCCGGATCGAACGCAGCCAGGACCGGGTCGCGACCCTGTCGGACCGCGCGGTGGCGGCGCTGGAGCGGCGGACCGAGCTGCGCCGCCAGGGTTTCTCGACCCTGTCGGACCGCCTCTCCCGTTCGCTCGGCGTCTACGCGCGGACCCAGTCGGACCGCATCGAGCGCGCCCGCGACCGGCTTCAGGCGCTGCACGCCCGGGGCCCGCGCGCCGTCGCCCTCGTTCTCGGCCGCGGCCGCGAGCGGCTGGACGGCGCCGCGAAGCTCCTCGCGGCGCTCTCCTATCAAGGTGTCCTCGCCCGCGGCTTCGCCCTCGTCCGCGACGGCGAGGGCCGGCCGCTGCGCTCCGCGGCAGCCGTCACGCCCGGCATGGCGCTCGCCATCGAATTCGCCGACGGCCGCGTCGGCGCCACCGTCGGCGGCGAGGCGCCGCCCGCCGCGCCGAAGCCCGCGAGGGCCGCCGAGCCCAAGGCCCGCAAGGGCGGGGAAGGGCAGGGGAGCCTGTTCTAGGCGTCCGCGTGGCCTCCCTCAGCGCCCGGACAGGAGCTGTGTCGCCCGGGCCGTCGTCGCGGCCACTGCGGCAGGAGTGTAGACCATTCCCATGTGGTCGATGCCGGCGAGGACATCCACCGGGATCCGGTCGTTGACCGCGCCGATGGCTGCCGGGTAGGCGCCGGCGACGAACAGGGCATCGTCCGCGCCGATCATCACGACGGTCGGCCGGGCGATGGACGCGACCGTCGGCCCCCAGTCCCGCGGCAGCATGAGGCTGGCGAGGAGGCGGTGCGAATAGATCCGCGCGCGCTTGCCCGTTGCGCCAGGGGGCACGGCGTAGGCGATGACCGGCAGGCCGTCGAGGGCCGAGATGCCGAAACGGTTGAGGATCGTCAGCACCGCGATCCGCGGTAGCGACACCTGAGTCCAGCCTCCCGTGTCCGGCCGGCTCGTCGGGCCGCTGCTCGACAGGATGGGCGCACTCGCGATGATCCCGGCGAAGCGCGGGGCGAGGGGACTGGCGGCCACCCGGAGCACGAAGGCGCCGCCCAGGGAGTGGCCGAAGAGCAGCAGCTTCTCCTGCGGATGGCGCGCCGCGACGAAGGCCACCAGGTCTGCAAGATCGTCCTCCGACTGCCCGCGATAGGCGAGATCCCCGAGGGTGCCGCTCTCGCCGTGACCGCGCAGGTCCATGGCATAGGTCGCGATCCCCGCCGCCGAGAAGCCGCTCGAGACCCCGTGCACGGCCACCGAAACGCCGCTGGAGCCGTGGATCGCGATGGCGACGCCCTTGCCGGGTTCCCCCGGGTAGAACCGGTAGGCGAGCTGCGCACCGTCGCGCGCGGGGAAGCGCTCGTAGGGGGGCACGGGCGCCCCCGAGCCCAGCCGCTGGTCGGCTGCGGACATGGATTCGAGCTGAGGCGGCTCTTTGACGCCGGCCATGGCGAGCACCAGGGCGAGGGCGGCGACGAGGGCGGCAACGAGCACGAGAGCGGTGAGCAGGACGGGCTTCATGAGGGTCTCCGGAGCAACAGCCGGTTGCCTAGGGTGGCCCTGGCTCCTAGTCTCTTGCTCCTTCGCGAACGGTCCGATTTCTTCGCCAATGACATCCCATCAGCCCGCCCGTTCGACGCGCCCGCCCCTCACCGTACGGTCTCACCTGGCGCTGCGGCTGGCCGGTGCCAGCCTCCTGCTCGGTCTCTTGGGACCCTTCGGCACCTATCTCGGCATGCCGCTGCCGATCCGCCTGCTGCATTTTTCCGCCAACGTGCTGGTCATCGGCGCCCTCATCGTCCTCGGCAACATGGCCCTGCGCCGTTTCGTCTTCGCGGGAGAACCTCCGCTCTGGGCCGCACTGTGCGTGGCGCTCGCCGCGGCCCTCCCCGGCGCGGTCGTGGTCCAGTGGCATCTGTCCTTGCTGGCGCCCGCCAGCCTCGCCTTCGTGACCTTTCCCGAACTCCTCGCCCAGACGGCGGTGGTCAATCTTCTGATCAGTACCGTGGGCTGGTTCGTGGAGCGGCGGATGCAGGCCGGTGCCGCCAGCCGCTCCGCCGGGGGGAGCGTGTCCCGGGAGGAAGCTCCGGCTTCGCCCCCGACACCCGCCACGGCCGTCTCACGGCCGGACCAGCCCTTCGATGCCCGACTGCCCTTCCGGCTGCGGGGGGCGTCGATCCTGTCGCTGAGCGCCGAGGATCATTACCTCCGCGTGCGCACGTCACGCGGTGAAGCGTTGATCCTCTGCGCGCTGTCCGAGGCGATCGGCCTTCTCGGTGAGACGGCGGGCCTGCGCGTCCACCGCTCGCACTGGGTGTCGTGGACGGCCCTCGCCCTGCCGGACACCCGTCTCGGGCGCGACGGGCTCCATGTCGCGGAGGCGGGCGATCTGCCGGTCAGCCGTCGCGGACGCCGGCTCCTCGCGGAGGCCGGCGTCGCCTGAGCGCTGGTCGGGGTGGACGAGGCCGCAGCCCCGTCGTCGGGTGCTACTGCAGCGTCTGCGTGGCGATCCAGGTCTTCACCGCCCGGAGCGCGTCGTGCGGCGTCTCGGCAAGGCCGAGGGCCGATTTCCAGACGGTCAGCTGGCCGTCGGCGCTGGTGCCGCGCACGCAGATGTCGAGGCAGCGGGCGAGGTCGTCGGCGCAGCCGAGCGCTTCCGCGTCCTCCTCCAGCAGGGTCACGGTCTCCTGCACGAGGTCGGCGATGGAGACGGTGGTGCGGCGCTCCTCGTCCACGAAGGAGCCGTGGATGCCGTAGCGCTGCGCTCGCCACTTGTTCTCTTGCGCCACCGCCCGCGACAGGGGCGAGAGGTCCGAGCGGAAGTCCGGGTGGCGGATGAGGTAGCGCACCATGGAGCGGTAGAGGGCGGCGATCGCCAGCGAATCGTCGAGGCTGGTGCAGGAATCGGGCGCCCGCAGCTCGAGCGTCGGGAAGCGCCGCGAGGGCCTGACCGCCCACCAGACATAGCTCGAATCCTCGATCACCCGCGCCTCCACCAGCAGCGCGACATAGTCGTCGTACTCTGCCTGCGTCTTGAACATCTCGGGCAGGCCCGTGCGCGGCAGCTCGTCATAGGCGGCGAGGCGATAGCCCATCAGACCGGTCGCCCGCGATTGCCAGAACGGCGAGGAGGTCGACAGGGCGATGATCAGCGGGATGGTCGGCATCAGCCGGCCCATCACGTCGATGCGCCGCGACAGGTCGTCGAACTCGGCATGGACGTGCAGGCCGCAGACGATGTTGCGCTGGCCGATCATCTGCAGGTCGTGCATCACGCTGTCGTAGCGCGGCGCATCGCTCGCCCGCTGCGTCGCCCACATGGCGGTCGGGTGGGTGCCGGAGGCGAGCACCGCGAGGCCGTGCTTCGCCGCGACCTCGCCCAGCATGCCGCGCATGGCCTGCAGCTCGTTGCGGGCGGCGGTCGCGCTGCTGTGGACCGAACTCGTCAGCTCGATCTGCGACTGCAGCATCTCGCTGCCGACCCTGTCGCCGAGCCTGGCCTTGGCAGCCTCGAGGAAGCCCTGCGGCATGCGGCGCATCACGGCCTTGGTCTCGGCGTCGACGACGAAGAACTCTTCCTCGATGCCGAAGCGGCGGGTGTCCGACATGATCGTCTCCATGAATGGACGTCAGAAATCGAATGGACGTCAGGATTTGTGCTTGGAGCGCACCAGAAGGCGGCCGCTCGCCGGCGCGCCCCTCCCAGTCCGGGGCGGTGTCCGGTGCGACAGAGGCTGTCGCCGGGCAGGGCGAAAATGTGGCCCGATCCGGTCACGGATCGCCACGATTTCGTAACGTATTGAAAGATGGCGTGAACTTAAATTCGTTGACTTCGGCGCCCGCCCCGCTTCGCGGCACCCGCTGCTTCGCCTGCGGCGCGCCGCGGTCAGCGCCAGTCGCCGAGGCTCGCCTGCACAACCGCGAGGGCGGCGACCGCCGCCGTATCGGCCCTGAGGATGCGCGGTCCGAGCGACAGGGCGAGGGTCCGCGGACGCCTGGCGATGAGGGCGCGCTCCTCCTCGGAGAAGCCCCCCTCAGGCCCGATGAGCACGGCGATGCCGTCTCCCGCCGCCCCGTTCGCCCGCAGGGCCTCGACGGGATTGGCGATGGCGGCGTCCTCGTCGCAGAAGACGAGGAGCCGGTCCGGGGGCAGCGCAGCCAGTGCGGTGGTAAGGGGTTGTGCGTCATCGCATCCGGCAACCGTCAGGATGCCGCATTGTTCCGCCGCCTCCACGGCGTTCGCCCGCATCCGCTCGAGGTTCACGCGGGTCGCCTGGGTGTGGCGGGTGATGACCGGGACGAGCCGCGAGACGCCCATTTCCACCGTTTTTTGAACCATGTAGTCGAGCCGGGCGTGTTTCAGCGGCGCGAAGAGGAGCCAGAGGTCGCAGGCGTCGGGCTGCGGCCGCAGGCGCTCCTCGACCGCGAGCGCCAGCGACCTCTTGCCGCTGCGCTTCAGCCGCGCGGCCCATTCGCCGTTCACCCCGTCGAAGGCGGCGATGCGCGCCCCGTCGTCGAGCCGCATGACGTTCAGGAGATAATTGGTCTGGTCGGCATCGCAGGCGACAACCGCGCCCTCGGCGAGGGGACCGGCCACGAACAGCCGTATCGCCTTGAAATCATAGGCCGCCATGTCGCGCGTTTCCTCTTGGGGCCGGGCCGGCGGCCCGGCATGGGCTGCGACCGGCGGTGGAGGACGTCCCATCTCGCCCGCCGGTCACATTGCCACGATGCTGACCGATTGATATGTAACCAAGCGATTTCACTCAACCTCGCTCGCTCTGCGGACGTGTTCAGGGGCCGAACGATGTACCGTCCTTACGCGATGAAGACTTCCCTGGCAGCCGAGGTGCGCGCCAACGAGATCTGCCAGGCCGAGTTCCAGCCGCTGATCACCGCGCACCAGGAGGTCATGAAGCAGACCCAGGCGGCGATCCCGCGCGGCCGTCCGACGACCTTCGAGCAGGCCAAGGCCAATGCCCAGCGCGCCTGCGCCGCGCTCACCACGGCCCAGGCCTCCTTCCGCCGGCTCCAGCAGTGGATGACCACCAACGCCGAATTCTGCCGCCTGCCCGAGCAGATCATGAACGACGTCAACACCGGCGTCGCCAACATCACCCGCAACCGCACCCAGGCCTGCAACGGCGTCGCCCAGCTCGAGCGCCAGCGCCGCCAGGCGGAGGCCGGCGGCGGCAATCCCTTCGCGCCCAATGCGGGCCGCCGCCCGCAGCTCGACCTGCGCACCCCCGGCGCGCTCTGACCCGGCGATGACCGCCGCGGACGGACGCGTCGCCGACGCCGTTCGGGGCTCCTGGGTCGACACCCACGCGCCCCTCGCCTGGCGGCCCTATCTGCGGCTCGCCCGCGCCGACCGGCCCATCGGCTCCTGGCTCCTGCTCCTGCCCTGCTGGTGGTCGGCGGCCTTCGCCGCGCTGGCGGCGGGCCAGCCGCTCCCGAACCTCTGGCACATGCTGCTCTTCGCCGTCGGCGCCGTGGCGATGCGCGGCGCGGGCTGCACCTACAACGACCTCGTCGACCGCGACATCGACGCCCTCGTCGAGCGGACGCGCTCGCGGCCGCTCCCCTCCGGCCAGGTGACCAGCCGTCAGGCCAAGATCTTCCTCGCCGCCCAGATCGGGCTCGGCGCCTGCGTGCTGCTGGCGCTCTGGCAGCCCTTCGCCTGGGCGGTGGGCATCGCCTCCCTCGCGGTGGTCGCGATCTATCCCTTCATGAAGCGCATCACCTCCTGGCCGCAATCCGTGCTCGGCCTCGCATTCTCGTGGGGCGCGCTGATGGGCTGGGCGGCGGCCTTCGGCCGGCTCAATGCGCCCGCGATCCTGCTCTATGGCGCCTCCATCCTCTGGGTCATCGGCTACGACACGATCTATGCCCACCAGGACCGCGAGGACGACGCCA
>LNFH01000389.1 GCA_001464235.1 Rhizobiales bacterium Ga0077556
CTTCATCACCTCGCAGCGGCCGAAGCTCGACCTCGCCGGCGCGGGGCAGGTGAGCGAGGCGCAGGCGCTGCAGATCGCCACCACCCATTGCGCCACCTGCCATGCCCGCCGGCCCACCCATGAGGGCATTGCGGAAGCGCCGAAGAACGTCATGCTGGAGACGGCCGCGGATCTGCGCCGCCACGCGACTGCCGTCATCCAGCAGGCGGTCCAGTCCAAGGCCATGCCACTCGGGAACCAGACCGCCATGACCGACCAGGACCGCGCCGCCCTCGGCGCCTATCTCGCCGGGCTGAAATGACCGCTCTCGACATCGACCGCCTCGGCCGCCGCGCGGAGGCCATGCTCGACGAACTCGCCGCCATCTCCGAGGAGCCGGACCGGCTGACGCGGCGCTACCTGACGCCGGAGCACAAGCGCGCCGCCCATCTGGTGGCGCAGTGGATGGCGGAAGCCGGCATGACGACCGCGGAGGACGCGGTCGCGACGATCCGCGGCCACTATCCGATGGCCGGCGAGACGCCGGGCGCCAATGCGGTGCCGCGCCTGCTGATCGGTTCCCACATCGACACCGTCATCAACGCCGGCAAATACGACGGCATGCTCGGCGTCGTCTGCGGCATCCTGGCGGTGGAGCATTTCCGCGATGCCGGCCGCAGCTTCCCCTTCGCCATCGACGTCCTCGCTTTCGGTGACGAGGAGGGCGTGCGCTTCCCGACGGTCCTGTCGTCCTCCGCCGCGGTGGCCGGCGCCTACGAACCGCGCTGGCTGGAGGGCCAGGACCGCGACGGCGTGACGCTCGGCCAGGCCCTCGCCGACTACGGGCTCGACCCCGCGGCCATCCCGACGGCCGCCATGAGCCGCGACGAGGCCCTCGCCTATGTCGAGATCCATATCGAGCAGGGGCCGGTGCTGGAGCACCAGGAGGCCCCGCTCGGCGTCGTCACCTCGATCGCCGGACAGTTCCGCACCCGCGTCACCGTATCCGGCATGGCGGGCCATGCGGGCACGGTGCCGATGCCGCTCCGGCAGGACGCGCTGCTCGCCGCATCCGAGATGATGCTGATGGCCGAATCCATCGCCAAGGCGAACCCCGAGGCGGCCATGGTGGCGACCGTCGGGCAGATCGGCGTCAAGCCCGGCGCCATCAACGTCATCCCGGACCGGGTGGAGTTCGTCCTGGACCTGAGGGCCGCCTCCGACGCGCCGCGTCACGCGGCGCTCCAGTCCTTCACGGCCCGGGCCGTGGCGCTGGCGGCGGCGCGGGGCTGCTCGGTCGCCTTCGAGACCTATCACGACTGCCCGACGGCGGCCTGCGCGCCGTGGCTGCAGGACGGCCTCGCCGCAAGCATCGAGAGTCTCGGCCTCGGCGCGCCTCGTCTCGTCTCCGGCGCGGGCCATGACGGCCAGGCCATGGCGGGCCTCACCGACTTCGCCATGATGTTCGTACGCTGCCGGGGCGGCATCAGCCACAATCCGCTGGAATTCGCCACCGTCGCCGACATGGGTGCCGCAGTGGCCGCCCTGATCCGCTTCATCGAGCGGTTCGAGCCATCCGGGCGGGCATCGCAGACGTAGAGTCGCGGCATGGCGGCATACCGGACCTTGCGAAACAGGGTCCGGACTGCCTAATGAAGGCCTTCGCCCGCCATCGGATGGATCATGGCCACGCTGATCGACACGCTGAAGCGCGACAACCGCCCCCGGCACCCGGAAAAGGCGCATCGGCCCGACAAGCCGATCCAGCGCAAGCCGGAGTGGATCCGCGTCAAGGCGCCGGGTTCGCCGAAATGGGCCGAGACCCACAAGATCGTGAAGGAGAACGGCCTCGTCACCGTCTGCGAGGAGGCCGGCTGCCCCAATATCGGGGAGTGCTGGGAGAAAAAGCACGCCACCTTCATGATCATGGGCGACACCTGCACGCGCGCCTGCTCCTTCTGCAACGTCAAGACCGGCATGCCGTCGCCGCTCGACCCCAACGAGCCGGAGCACACGGCCATCGCGGTGGAAAAGCTCGGCCTCGAGCACGTGGTCATCACCTCGGTCGACCGTGACGACCTCGCCGACGGCGGCGCCCGGCACTTCGCCGACGTGATCCACGCCATCCGCCGCCGCTCGCCGAAGACGACGATCGAGATCCTGACGCCCGACTTCCTGCGCAAGGAGGGGGCACTGGAGGTCGTGGTGGCCGCCCGCCCGGACGTCTTCAACCACAACCTGGAGACGGTGCCGTCCAAGTACCTCAAGGTCCGGCCCGGCGCGCGCTACTTCCACTCCATCCGGCTGCTGCAGCGGGTGAAGGAGCTCGACCCCACCATCTTCACCAAGTCCGGCATCATGGTCGGCCTCGGCGAGGAGCGGAACGAGGTGCTGCAGCTGATGGACGACCTGCGGTCGGCGGACGTCGACTTCATGACGATCGGCCAGTACCTGCAGCCGACCCGCAAGCACCACGAGGTCGTGCGCTTCGTCACGCCGGACGAGTTCAAGGGCTTCGAGACCATCGCCATGGCGAAGGGCTTCCTGCTGGTCTCGTCGAGCCCGCTGACGCGCTCCTCGCACCATGCCGGCGACGATTTCGCCAAGCTCAGGGCGGCCCGCCTGGCGCGCCTCGGCCATTGAGGCCGGCGGCGCCATGCGACGCGTGCTGGTGATGGGCTGTTCCGGCTCGGGCAAGTCGACCTTCGCGCAGGCGCTCGCCGATCGGGTGGGTCTGCCCTACGTGTCGCTCGACGGCCTGTTCTGGAAGCCCGGCTGGGTCGAGCCCGACAAGGCGGACTTCGGCGCCCTGGTGCTTCGTGAGGCGGATCGCCCGGCCTGGATCCTCGACGGCAATTACACGAGCCATGGCGGCGCCGAACGCCGGCGTGAGCGCGCCGACACGGTCTTCTGGTTCGATCTGCCGCGCCGGGTCTGCATGACGGGCGCCTTGCGACGGATCGCATCGACCTATGGCCGGGTGCGGCCGGAAATGGCGGCCGGATGCCCCGAGCGGCTGGACCTCGACTTCCTGCGCTGGGTCTGGAACTACCGACGCAACCACCGGCCCAAGCAACTTGCCTATCTCGGCCGGCTGCGTCCCGACCAGACACTCGTAAGCTTCACCAGCCGGCGGCAGGCCAACGCCTATCTCGCCGGGCTCGACGTGGCGAAGGCGCACTGACATGCCCGTCTTCAAGACCGAGCGGCGGGTGGGCCACCGCCCCGACGCCATGTTCGACCTCGTCGCCGACGTGGACAAATATCCGCTCTTCGTGCCGCTCTGCGAGGCGTTGAAGGTGCGCCGGCGGGTCAATGCCGGTGACGACGGGATCGAGATCCTCGTCGCCGACATGACGGTGGCCTATGGACCGCTGCGGGAGACCTTCACCAGCCGGGTGACGCTGGACCGGCCGCGGTTGCACATCATCGCCGAATATATCGACGGGCCGTTCTCGCGGCTGGAGAACCACTGGCGCTTCGCCGCCGACGGGGAGGGGACGCGCGTCTCCTTCTCCATCGACTACGAGTTCCGCTCGCGGGCGCTGGCCCTCGTCATGGGCGCCGTGTTCGACGCAGCCTTCCGGCGCTTCGCCGATGCCTTCGAGGCGAGGGCCGACGCGGTCTACGGCCGGCCGGGCGCCTCGCCCGCCGCCTGATCCTCATCCGCCGCCAGTGCCAGGAGGAGCCCGAGCGCGACCTCGACGCTCGCAGCCCGCACGGCGTCCCTGCCGATGGCGCCGAATCGCTCCTCCCGGAGCAGCAGCCGGTCGCCGCGCCGCGCGGCGAAATGGACGAGGCCGACCGGCTTGTCCGGCGTTGCGCCGCCGGGACCGGCGATGCCGGTGACCGACACGGAGATCTGCGCCCGCGCGTTGGCCAGCGCTCCCGCCGCCATGGCGGCCGCGGTCTCGGCCGAGACGGCGCCGTGGGCCGCGAGGATCGCCTCGGGGACGCCGAGCATCTCCTGCTTGGCGGCGTTGGTATAGGTGACGAAGCCGCGGTCGACCACGTCGGAGGAGCCGGGGATGGCGGTCAGCGCGGCGCTGACCAGGCCGCCGGTGCAGCTCTCGGCCGTCACCACCATCAGCTTGCGGCTGCGGCACGCGGCGAGCACGTCGGTCGCGAGCCTGTCGGTGCTCGTATCGCTCATCTCACTCTCCCGGCAGGCGGACGGTGGCGAGGGCGAGGGCGGCGAGGCCTTCGCGGCGCCCCGTGAAGCCCATCTTTTCGCTGGTCGTCGCCTTGATGGCGATGCTGTCGGCGCCGACGCCGAGGATCTCTGCCATGCGGCTGCGGATCGCCTCGCGGTGCGGGCCGATCTTCGGTGCCTCGCAGACCACCGTCACGTCCAGCATCGCGAGCCGGCCGCCGCGCGCGGCGAGGAGCCCCGCGGCATGGGCGAGGAACCGGTCGGAGGAGGCGCCCCGCCACTGCGGGTCGCTCGGGGGAAAGTGGGTGCCGATGTCGCCGTCGGCCAGCGCGCCCAGGATGGCGTCGGTCGCGGCGTGCAGCACCACGTCGCCGTCGGAATGGGCGAGGACGCCGCGGTCGTGGGGGATTCGCACGCCGCCGAGCCAGACGTGGTCGCCGTCCGTGAAGGCGTGGACGTCGTAGCCCTGGCCGACCCGCACGTCGTTCATCGCCACCCGCATCCGCCGCTCCGCCGCATCGAAATCCTCCGGCAGGGTCAGCTTCACATTGCCAGCCTCGCCGGGAAAGACCGCGACGACATGGCCGGCCCATTCCATCACCGAGGCGTCGTCGGTGAGGCCGGCGACGCCGGTGGCGGCGGCGCGGCGATGGGCCTCGAGCAGGGCCGGGAAGACGAAGGCCTGGGGTGTCTGCACGGCACGCAGGCCGGCCCGGTCAGGCGTGGCGACAACGCGGCCGGCGGAGTCCACCGCCTTGATGGTCTCGACCACCGGCGTGGCGGGGACCGCCGCGACCGCGCCGTCCGCCACGGCGGCGATGGCGGCGTCGATGAGCGCGGAGGACAGGAAGGGGCGGGCGGCGTCGTGGACAAGGACGATGTCGGGGGCCGCCTGAGCCAGCGCCTCCAGCCCCGCCAGGACCGAGGCCTGGCGTTCCGCCCCCCCTGTCACCGGTGGAAGCGTGGCGGGCGCGTGCGAAACGGCCTCCCGGTAGAGCTCGCCGTCGCCGTCCCCGATCACCACCAGGACGGCGCCGACGCCGTCATGACGCTGGAATGTTTCGACGGCATGGCTGAGGAGCGGCCGGCCGGCCAGCAGCCGATATTGCTTCGGAACGCCACCGCCTGCGCGCAAACCGCGGCCTGCGGCGACGACGAGGGCGGCGACAAAGGGAGGCGAGCGCATGCGGGACGTCCAGTTTTTTCCGCGCCTTCCCTAGCGCGTTCACCACGACGTGTCTTGTCGTGCGGCCCGCCTCTTGTGCAGCGCGGAAAATGATGTCTAAAGTGTAGGCATCATAGCATCACGCTTACGAAATAGGCAGTTGAATGACCAACCCATCGACCCCGGCGCCTTTCCGGCGCGTGCTGTCGATCGGGCCGTTCGAGATGGCATCCCCCGTCGCGCTCGCACCCATGTCCGGAATCACGGACGCGCCGTTCAGGCGGATGGTTGTCGGAAATGGTCCCGGGCGACGGGCTCGCCGCCGGCGAGGAGGAAGCGCGGCTGCGCGCCGAAGGTGAGGGCCTGTCTCCGCACGTGGTGCAGATCGCCGGCTGCGATCCGCACTGGATGGGCGAGGGGGCCCGCATCGCGGTGGCCGCCGGCGCCGACGTCATCGACATCAACATGGGCTGCCCCGCCAAGCGCGTGACCGGCGGCTATGCGGGATCGGCGCTGATGCGCGACCTCGATCATGCGGAGCGGCTGATCGCTGCCACGGTGGCCGCGGTCGACGTGCCGGTGACGCTGAAGATGCGGCTCGGCTGGGACCACGCCTCGCTCAACGCGCCGGAGCTCGCACGTCGGGCCGAACAGGCCGGCGTCGCCCTCGTCACGGTGCACGGGCGCACCCGCCAGCAGTTCTACAAGGGCCGGGCCGACTGGCGGGCCATTGCGGCCGTCAAGGCGGCGGTGGCGATCCCGGTCGTCGCCAACGGCGACATCGAGACGCCGGAGGACGCACGCCTCGCGCTGGCGCAGTCCGCTGCGGACGCGGTGATGATCGGCCGCGGCGCCCAGGGACGTCCCTGGCTGCCGTCGCAGGTCGCCGCCCATCTCGCCGGCCTGCCTGTGCCGGCCGATCCCGATCTCTCGACCCAGCTCGCGTCCGCCACCGAACTCTACGAAGCGCAGCTCGCCCATTACGGCGAGGCGGTCGGCATCCGTCATGCCCGTAAGCACCTCGGATGGGCGCTGGATGCGGCGGCGGCGGCCTGCGGCGTCGGTGACGACGTCCTCGGCGAGGCGCGCCGGCGGGTCCTGACGTCCGAGGATCCTCGCCGGGTCGTGGCGGCGCTCGCCGAAAGTTACGACCGGTTCCAGTGGAGGCGTGCGGCATGAAAGCCTCGGCCCAGGTTCTTCCGGTGCATGATTCGATCCTCAACGCCCTGCCGCATCCGGTCATCAGCGTGTCGGCGACGGGCATGGTCCTCGACGGCAACGCCGCGGCCGAGGGCTTCTTCCAGGCGTCCATCTCCGTCCTGAAACGCCATGCGCTGAAGGAGCTCGTCCCCTTCGGTTCGCCGCTCCTCGCCCTCATCGAGCAGGTGCGCGAGCGCCATGCGCCGGTCAACGAGTACAAGGTGGACCTCGGCACCCCGCGCAACGGCCACGAGCGGATCGTCGACATCTATGTGGCCCCGCTCGCCGAGCGGCCCGGCGACGTGGTGGTGATGCTGCAGGAGCGCACCATCGCCGACAAGATGGACCGCCAGCTCACCCATCGCGGCGCGGCGCGCTCGGTCACCGCGCTGGCGGCCATGCTCGCCCACGAGATCAAGAACCCGCTGTCGGGCATCCGCGGCGCGGCGCAGCTGCTCGAGGCCTCCGTCGACGACCAGGACCGGACCTTGACCCGTCTCATCTGCGACGAGGCCGACCGGATCGTGAAGCTCGTCGACCGCATGGAGGTGTTCTCCGACGAGCGGCCGGTCGAGCGTCAGCCGGTGAACATCCACGTCGTGCTCGAGCACGTGAAGAAGCTGTCGCAGTCGGGGTTCGGCCGGCACATCCGCTTCGTCGAGGAATACGACCCGTCGCTGCCGCCGGTCTTCGGCAACCGCGACCAGCTCATCCAGGTCTTCCTCAACCTCGTGAAGAACGCCGCCGAGGCCATCGGCGAACACGCGAGCGACGGCGAGATCCTGCTCACCACGGCCTTCCGGCCGGGCGTCAGGCTGACCATGCCGGGCCTGTCGAGCCGCGTCGCGCTGCCGCTCGAGGTCTGTGTGCGCGACAACGGCCCGGGCGTCCCGGACGACCTGATGCCGCACCTGTTCGATCCCTTCGTCACCACCAAGAGTTCGGGCACGGGCCTCGGCCTCGCCCTGGTGGCCAAGATCGTCGGAGACCACGGCGGCATCGTCGAATGCGACAGCCAGCCCCGCAAGACGGTCTTCCGCATCCTCCTGCCCATGGCCCGCGTGTCCCAGACCGACACCAACGGCCGCAAAGCGCTCTGAAGAGGTCCATATGCCGACGGGAACCATCCTTGTCGCCGACGACGACGCCGCGATCCGCACCGTGCTCAACCAGGCACTGTCGCGCGCCGGCTACGACGTCCGCCTGACGGGCAATGCGACGACGCTCTGGCGCTGGGTCTCGCAAGGGGACGGCGATCTCGTCATCACCGACGTGGTGATGCCGGACGAGAACGCCTTCGACCTGCTGCCGCGGATGAAGAAGCTCCGGCCCGACCTGCCGGTGGTGGTGATGAGCGCGCAGAACACGTTCATGACCGCCATCAAGGCCTCGGAACGTGGCGCCTACGACTACCTGCCGAAGCCCTTCGACCTGAAGGAGCTGGTGGCCATCGTCGGGCGGGCGCTGGCTGAGCCCAAGGGCCGGCCGGGCAAGGCCTCGCCGGTCGACGCGGACACCATGCCGCTGGTCGGCCGCTCGCCGGCCATGCAGGACATCTACCGCGTCCTCGCCCGCCTGATGCAGACCGACCTGACGGTGATGATCGTCGGCGAGAGCGGCACCGGCAAGGAGCTGGTGGCGCGCGCCCTGCACGACTACGGCAAGCGCCGCAACGGGCCCTTCGTCGCCATCAACATGGCCGCGATTCCGCGGGACCTCATCGAGAGCGAGCTGTTCGGCCACGAGAAGGGCGCCTTCACGGGCGCGCAGTCGCGCAATCCCGGCCGCTTCGAGCAGGCCGAGGGCGGCACGCTCTTCCTCGACGAGATCGGCGACATGCCGATGGAGGCCCAGACCCGGCTGCTGCGCGTGCTCCAGCAGGGAGAATACACGACCGTCGGCGGCCGCACCCCGATCAAGGCGGACGTGCGCATCGTCGCCGCCACCAACAAGGACCTGCGCCAGCTGATCCAGCAGGGCCTCTTCCGCGAAGACCTGTTCTTCCGTCTCAACGTCGTGCCGCTGCGCCTGCCGCCCCTAAGGGAGCGCAGCGACGACGTGCCGGATCTGGTGCGCCACTTCTTCGCCCAGGCCGAGCGGGAGGGCCTGCCGGCCAAGCAGATCGATTCGGCCGCCCTCGAGAAGCTCAAGCGCTACCGCTGGCCGGGCAACATCCGCGAGCTGGAAAACCTGATCCGCCGCCTGACCGCGCTCTATCCGCAGGAGATCATCACCGCCCCCATCGTCGACAACGAGCTGGCGACGCCCGAGCCCGCCTCGTCCCACGACGAGCCACGCGAGGACGACACGCTGATGGCCTCCGTCGAGCGGCACATGGGGACCTATTTCAAGGGTTTCGGCGACGATCTGCCGCCGCCGGGCCTCTACCACCGGGTGTTGCGCGAGGTGGAGATCCCGCTGATCTCGGCGGCGCTGGCCGCCACCCGCGGCAACCAGATCAAGGCGGCCGACCTCCTGGGCGTGAACCGCAACACGCTGCGCAAGAAGGTTCGCGACCTCGACATCCAGGTGATCCGCACGTCGCGATGATCGGTGGGCCTTCTCACAATGTCGTCGCGGTCTCGTCCGGGGCGTGACGTTTCGGTCACACATGTTGTAAGAGGGTCACCCTTGAACCACAGAGTGGGGCGGTCGGCTCTGCCGGCTTTCCGCCGAACTCTGCGCAGATGATCACCGGATGACCTCTTCGCCGCAGCCCGCGACGACTGCCTCCCCGCCTGACGGCTCAGCCTTCATGCCGCGGCTGCGTGCGCGCAGGGTCGGGCCGATCATGGTCGGCGTGGCGCTGTTCTTCGGCCTCATCACCTTCCTGCTCGTCACAGGCCTCCTGCCGATCGCCGCCACCCACGAGGTGGTGCTCACCGTCCTCGTCATCGACGGCCTGCTGGTCTGCGCCCTCATCGTGCTCATCGTGCGGGAGATCCTCGTGCTCAGGCGGGCGCGGCGGGCGGGGCAGGCAGCCTCCCGCCTGCACGAACGCGTCGTCCGCCTCTTCGCCATCGTCGCCTCGGTGCCGGTGGCGGTCATCGCCATCGCCGCCTCGGTGACCCTCGACCGCGGGCTCGAGAGCATCTTCTCTGGCAGCGTCCGCCAGTCGGTCGAGGCCTCCGCCAACCTCGCCAACGCCTATCTCAACGAGCAGGTCCAGGTGGTCAGGGCGGAGGCGGCGGCGCTCGTCCAAGACATCGAAAGGGTGCGGTCGCTCAACTCGGCCGAGGTCAATTTCGGCCGCTTCCTGACCGCACAGGCCATGGTGCGCGGGCTCACCGTCGTTCGGGTGCTGAAGACCGATGGAGCGCTGGTCGACCGGGCCGACGTGCCGATGCAGAACGATTTCAGCGTGCCCGCCTCGATCCTCGACGAGGTCAGCAAGACCGACGACATCATCGCCAACGTCTCCTCGCTCAACGACCGCGACTACATCGAGGCCATCCTCAAGCTGCAGCGGGGAGGGGACGAGATCCTCTACGTGGTCCGGCAGATCAGCCCGCAGATCGCCCAGCACCTGCGTGCGACCCAGGCGGGCCTCTTCGAGTACCAGGCGCTGCAGTCGCGCCGGCTCGGCCTGCAGATCGCCTTCGCCCTGATGTTCGCGCTGATCGCCTTCCTGGTGACGCTCTCGGCCGTCTATCTCGGCCTCAGCTTCGCCAACCGGCTGGTCCAGCCGATCCGTCGGCTCATCGGCGCCGCGGACCAGGTGGCGGCCGGCGACCTCGACGTCGAGGTCCACATCCGCAAGTCGGAGGGCGACCTCGCCAATCTCGGCGACACGTTCAACAAGATGACGGCGGAGCTGCGGGACCAGCGCGCCGACCTCATCGCCGCGCGCGACCAGATCGACAGCCGCCGGCGCTTCACGGAGGCGGTGCTCGCCGGTGTGACCGCAGGCGTCATCGGCCTCGACGAAGACGGCCGCGTCACGCTCCTCAACCGTTTCGCGGTGGAGATCCTCGGCGTCAGCGAGACCGAGCTCTCGGGCAGCATGCTGGCGGAGAGCATTCCCGAATTCGCCGACCTCATCGCCGGTGCGGCGCGCGGTGCGCCGATCGTGCAGGGCCAGGTCATGCTGGTGCGCGGCGGGCGCGAGAGGACGCTGGTGGTGCGCGTGGCCCTCGAGGCCGACGAGAACGGCGCCCACGGCGCGGTGGTGACGATCGACGACGTGACCGACCTGGTGGTGGCGCAGCGCACCTCCGCCTGGGCCGACATCGCGCGCCGGATCGCCCACGAGATCAAGAACCCGCTCACCCCCATCCAGCTCTCGGCGGAGCGGCTGAAGCGGCGCTACGGCCGCGTCATCACCGAGGACCGCGAGGTCTTCGACCAGTGCACCGACACGATCATCCGGCAGGTCGGCGACATCGGCCGCATGGTGGACGAGTTCTCGTCCTTCGCGCGGATGCCGAAGCCCGTCTTCGAGATGGAAGACATCGCCGACACGGTACGGCAGGCCGTGTTCATGATGCGCATCGGCTATCCCGAGATCGACATCCTCGACGACATTCCCGAAGGGGCTCTGCCGGCGTCCTTCGACCGCCGCCTCATCAGCCAGGCGCTGACCAACATCATCAAGAATGCCACCGAGGCCGTCGCGGCGGTGCCCGAGGAGCAGCGCGGCAAGGGGCGCATCCTCGTGCGCCTGACCGCCGCGCAACCCTTCTACGCCGTCGACGTGATCGACAACGGCATCGGACTGCCCAAAGAAAACCGTCATCGGCTGCTTGAGCCTTACGTTACGACACGTGAGAAGGGCACAGGACTCGGCCTGGCCATCGTCGGCAAGATTCTCGAGGAGCACGGCGGAGGGCTCGGCCTCTACGACGCGCCGGCGGGAAGCGACGGGCAGCAGCGCGGGGCGCTGATCCGTCTCAGTTTCAGGGACCAGCGGCTGGCGGTCCAGGCGACCGCCGCGGCGGAATGACGAAGAACGGATAAGCGCGCATGGCAGGAGACATTCTCGTTGTCGACGACGAGGCGGATATCCGGGACATCGTCGCCGGCATTCTCGACGACGAGGGCTATCGCACCCGCACGGCGCGCAATGCCGACGAGGCGCTGGCCGCCATCGAGGCGCGCCGTCCCAACCTGGTCTTCCTCGACATATGGATGCAGGGGAGCCGTCTCGACGGCCTCCAGCTTCTGGACGTGGTGAAGGAGCGCCATCCCGAGGTGCCCGTCGTGATGATCTCCGGCCACGGCAACATCGAGACCGCGGTCTCGGCCATCAAGCGGGGTGCCTACGACTACATCGAGAAGCCGTTCAAGGCCGACCGCCTCGTGCTGATCGCGGAGCGGGCCATCGAGACCTCGCGTCTGCGCCGCGAGATCAAGGAGCTGAGGCAGATCTCCGGCCAGGCGGCGGGCCTCATCGGCCGGTCGTCGGCCATGAACCAGCTGCGCCAGACGATCGAGCGGGTGGCGCCGACCAACAGCCGAATCATGATCTTCGGCGCCTCCGGAGCCGGCAAGGAGCTCACCGCGCGCACCATCCACGCGGCGTCGGCACGGGCGGGCGGGCCCTTCGTCGTCATCAACGCCGCCGCCATCACGCCCGACCGCGTGGAGATCGAGCTGTTCGGCGCCGAGAGCGACGGCGCCCAGGGCCGCAAGGTCGGGGCGCTGGAGGAGGCGCATGGCGGCACGCTCTTCATCGAGGAGGTGGCGGAAATGCCGCGCGAGACGCAGAACCGCATCCTGCGCGTTCTCGTCGAGCAGAGCTTCCAGCGGGTCGGCGGTACGGCCAAGGTGCAGGTCGACGTGCGGATCATCTCGGCGACCGCCCGCGACGTGCAGGCCGACATCGCCGAGGGGCGCTTCCGCGAGGACCTGTTCCACCGTCTCGCCGTGGTGCCGGTGCGGGTGCCCTCGCTCGCAGAGCGGCGCGAGGACATTCCGGAGCTCGTCGAGCATTTCGTCGAGCAGCTCGCCACGGTGTCCGGCCTGCCGCGGCGCAAGATCGGCGACGACGCCATGGCGGTACTGCAGTCCCACGACTGGCCGGGCAACCTGCGCCAGCTGCGCAACAACATCGAGCGCGTGCTGATCCTCGCCGGCGGCGCACCGGATGCGGTGGTCTCGGTGTCCATGCTACCGCCGGACGTCGGCGCCGCGGCGCCGTCCATGCCGACGGGGCAGGGGGGCGAGCACCTGATGGCGCTCCCCCTCAGGGAGGCGCGCGAGGCGTTCGAGCGCGAATACCTCGCCGCCCAGATCAACCGCTTCGGCGGCAACATCTCGCGCACCGCCGAGTTCATCGGCATGGAGCGCTCGGCGCTGCACCGGAAGCTGAAGGCGCTCAGCGTCGACTGAGGCCGTCCGTCAGAACATGCCGTTGCCGTGGGCCATGGTCTCGGGGATCGGCTGGATCACGTCCCAGTGCTCGACGATCTTGCCCG
>LNFH01000390.1 GCA_001464235.1 Rhizobiales bacterium Ga0077556
AGGAAGAGCGCCGGCGCGCCCCAGAGCACCGCCGTGTGCCAGCCGAAGCGCGGACGCAGCAGCACGAACTCGCCGTAGCGGGAGACGAGGAAGTCGACGACCTGCCGGTCGCTGTCGCCGGCCGTCAGCCGCTCGCGCACCAGCACCCGGAGGTCGCGGGCGAGCGGCGCGTCGGAATCGTCGATCGACTGGTTCTGGCAGACCATGCAGCGCAAGTCCTGGCTGAGCGCGCGGGCGCGCTCCTCGAGGCGCGGATCGGCGAGGCGCTCGCCCGGCAGCACGGCGAAGGCCGGTGTCGCCGTCAGCAGCGAGAGCACGAGGGCGAGGACGCGCATCGCCTATTCCGCCGGCTGCATGGCGGCGGCGCGGCGGGCCGAGGGCTTCGGCGCGCCGACCCTGAGCCGCCGGTCGGACAGCGACAGGACGCCGCCGAGCATCATCACCAGCGTGCCGATCCAGATGAGCAGCACCATCGGCTTGTAGAAGAAGCGCAGGGCGATGGAGCCATCGGTGCTGGCATCGCCCGGCGAGACGTAGAGCTGCGAGACGCCGCGGGTCTTCAGCGCCGCCTCGGTCGTCGGCATGGCGCGGGCGGTATAGACACGTTTGGCGGGGGCGAGCGTGCCGGCGTCGACGCCGCCCTCGCGCACCGTGAGCCTTGCCACGAGATCGCGGTAGTTGGGCCCCTGCACCGGTACGAGGCCCTGCAGCGTGATGTCGTAGCCGGCGACCTGGACGCTGTCGCCCGGCCGCATCTGCACGATGGTCTCCTGCTTGTAGGCGGTCTCGCCGACGATGCCGAGCAGCATGACGCCGACGCCGGCATGGGCGATGGCGGCGCCCCAGGCGGAGCGCGGCAGGCCGCGGGCGCGGGCGAGGCTGGTGGCCGCCGGCGCGCGGAAGAGCTGGATGCGCTCGGCGATGTCGAGCAGCGCGCCGACGATGACATAGGCGGCGAGGCCGACGAAGAGCGGCGCCATGACCGGCCCGCCGGTCGTGACCGCATAGGCGACGAGCGTCGCGAGGATGGCGGCGGCGAAGGCGAGCGTCAGGCGCTGCGCCACCGCCAGCAGATCGCCGCGCTTCCAGGCGAGGAAGGGCCCGAAGACCATGGCGATCATCAGCGGCACCATCAGCGGCCCGAAGGTCCAGTTGAAGAAGGGCGGGCCGACCGAGATCTTGGCGCCGGTCAGGGTCTCCAGCGCCAGCGGATAGAGCGTCCCGACGAGGACGGCGGCGCAGGAGGCGGTGAGGAACAGGTTGTTGAGGACCAGCGCGCCCTCGCGCGAGACCGGGGCGAAGAGGCCGCCCTGCTTCAGCGTCGGCGCGCGCCAGGCGTAGAGCGCCAGCGAGCCGCCGATGAAGGCGACGAGGATGGCGAGGATGAAGACGCCGCGCTCGGGATCCACCGCGAAGGCATGGACCGAGGTCAGCACGCCGGAGCGGACCAGGAAGGTGCCGAGGAGCGAGAGCGAGAAGGTGAGGATGGCGAGCAGCACCGTCCAGACCTTCAGCGCCTCGCGCTTCTCCATGACGATGGCGGAGTGCAGAAGCGCCGTGCCGGCGAGCCAGGGCATCAGCGAGGCGTTCTCCACCGGGTCCCAGAACCACCAGCCGCCCCAGCCGAGCTCGTAATAGGCCCAGTACGAGCCCATGGAGATGCCGGCGGTGAGGAAGATCCAGGCGACCAGGGTCCAGGGCCGCACCCAGCGCGCCCAGGCCGCGTCGAGCTTGCCGTCGATCAGCGCCGCCACGGCGAAGGCGAAGGACATCGAGAAGCCGACATAGCCGAGGTAGAGCAGCGGCGGATGGATGGCGAGGCCGACATCCTGCAGCAGCGGGTTGAGGTCGCGCCCCTCCATGGGGGCCGGCGTGATGCGGGCGAAGGGGTTCGACGTCTTCAGGATGAAGAGCAGGAAGGCGGCGGTGATCCAGCCCTGCACGGCCAGAACGTTGGCCTTGAGGGTGAGCGGCAGGTTGCGACCGAACAGGGCGACCAGCGCCGAGAACAGGGTGAGGATCAGCACCCAGAGGACCATGGAGCCCTCGTGGTTCCCCCAGACGCCGGAGATCTTGTAGATCAGCGGCTTGGTGGAATGGCTGTTCTGGAAGACGTTCTCGACCGAGAAGTCGGAGACGAGATAGGCGTGGGTCAGCGTCGCGAAGGCGAGCGCGACGAAGAAGAACTGACCGAGCGCGACGGGTGGTGCCGTGCCCATGAGGGCGGCGTCGCCGCGGCGCGAGCCCCAGATGGGCACGATGGACTGGACCAGCGCCAGGGCCAGGCCGAGGACGAGGGCGAAATGGCCGATCTCGGGGGACATCAGGGCGACCTCGCCGGAGCGTTCGGATTGGGGGCGGGATCGCCCGGCTTCCAGTGGCCCTGCCGCTTCAGGCTGTCGGCCACTTCCTTGGGCATGTAGTTCTCGTCGTGCCGGGCGAGCACGCTGTCGGCGCGGAACGACCGGTCCGGCCCGAGCACGCCCTCGGTGACGACGCCCTGCCCCTCGCGGAACAGGTCGGGCAGGATGCCGCGATAGGCGACGGGGATGGAGTTGCGGCCATCGGTGACGGTGAAGGCCACCTCCATGTTCTGGCCGCGGCGGACCGAGCCCGCCTCGACGAGCCCGCCGAGCCGCATGCGGGCGCCGGGCTGGAGGTTCTTCTCGACGATGTCGGTCGGCGACTGGAACAGGGTGATCGAGCCGGAGAGCGAATAGAGCACCAGGCCCGCCGCGAGGCCGAGCACGGCGAGGGCGATGCCGATCAGGGTGAGGCGGCGCTGCTTGCGGGTCATGCCGCCGCGGACGAAGACGGGCGTTCCGGTGGTGGTCATGTGCCGCCGATCCCCAGTTCGCTGACCAGCCCGTCGAGGCGGCCGATCTTGTCGGCCTCGCCGGCGAAGCGCTGGCGGGCATTGGCGGCGGCCTCGCGGGCCTTGGCGGCCTCGCCGAGGACCACATAGGAGCGCACGAGGCGCATCCAGCCCTCGAAATCGGACCCGTCGGCCGCCAGGCGCGCGGCGAGGCCGTCGACCATGGTGCGGATTTCGGGCGGGATGACGGGCGCGGCCGGGGCCGCTGCGGCGGCGGCCGGCGGCGGGGTGCCGCCGAGACGGGCGATCTCGGCCTGCAGCAGGGCGACCCAGGGGGCGCCGGCCGGCGCTTCCGCGACGAGCTTGCCCCAGAGGGCGCGCGCCTCGTCCGGCTTGCCGTCCTGTTCGGCGGCGAGGCCGATGAAATAGCCCGCCTTGGGATGGCCGGGACCGAGCGCCCGCGCCCGCTCGAAGCCGGCCTTGGCTTCCGCGGTGACGACGCCGCCGGCGGCGAGGGTCTGGGCCTCGGCGAGGTCGGCCTCGCGGTCGGCGGTGGCGCCGAGGATGCGCAGGGCGTTGCTCCGGGCGCGGACCGCATCGGGCACCCGGCCGAGCCTCAGATAGACGGGAGCGACCACCTCCCAGCCGCGGCCGTCGCCGGGATTGGCGGCGAGATGGGCCTCGATGCGGGCGATGAGGCCGGCCATGTCGGTGGCTGCGGGCTCGGCGCGCTGGCGCTCGGCCAGCGGCTGGCCGGAATAACCGGGCTGGCCTTTCAGGCCATAGGCGACGGCGGCGATGGCGGGAATGACGAGGATGGCGCCGACCGCGACCATCCGGCGGCGGCGCGTGGCGCCCTCCCCGGCGGTTGCGGCGATGCGCTCGGAGGCGGCGATCAGCCGGCGGGAGACCTCGACGCGGGCGGCCTCCGCCTCGGCTGCGCCGATGAGGCCCGCCTCGGCGTCACGGCCGATCTCCGCGAGCTGATCCTTGTAGACGGCGACGTCCATCTCGGCGGCAGCGGCGTGGGTCGTGCGCGACAGGGGAAGGAGAACGGCGAAAATCGCCGCGGCAGTCATGGCCGCAATGGCGAGCCAGATCGTCAGGGAGCCTTCCATGGCTTGGGGGAACGTCCCGTCATGCAGGGGCGCCGACGGGCACCCACCCTCGAATGATGCTAAATAAAGCACCCGCCTCCGGGGGACAACGCTCAGGTTGTCGCGCTCCGGAAGGTTTGATGTCGCGCAAAGTTCGGCCGAACGCCGCGGCGCACTTGAGGACGTCCCTGCGCGGCGGCAGAACCGGCGCACTTGCTCGAGCGCTTCCCGTCATCCCCGGCCGAGCGCAGCGAGGGGAAGGGGATCCAGGAGTTGAAGGGCAAAACCCGATCCACGGCCGTCGTCGGCAAGGGTGCGCGCCAGCGCGTCGGCCCCTGGACCCCCTTCCCTCGGCCTTCGGCCTCGCCGGGGGTGACAGGGTAGGCTCGCTTCGAAGATGGGCCATCACGGGCGAGGCGCGGACCGCCCGCCTCAGCGTCCGGAGGCCTTGGAGCTGTTGATGGCGACGTCGGCGGCCTTCTGCAGCAGCTGGGCGTAGCTGGCGCCGAAGATGCGGGCGGAGAAGCGCACGGCGGCCTCGATCTGGCTGATCTTCAGGGACCGGTCCACGTCGGGCGAGGAACGGATGTTCTCCATCAGCTGCGTCAGGGTCGGATCGAGATAGCCCTGGATTTCCGAGAAGACGCGGGTGGTCATCTCGTTCAGAGCGATCTCCGAGGCATGGCTGCGGCAGGTGTTGAGGAGGTCGAGGCGGGCCTCGACCTCGGCGACCACCTCCTCGGTGATCGGCTGCATGGGCTGGTCGCTGCGCTGGCGCGGGCGCAGGAGGCGCCTCACGTCGCCCGGCACCCCCTCGATCTCGGCGGAGAGGAGCGCCGCGAGATCGGCCCGCAGCTTGGCGATGCGCCGCTGCCAGGGCCCGTCGCCCGTCAGGCTCATGTCGGTGCGCAGCGAGCGGACGGAATCGTGGAACTCCTTGATGCCGGCGGCGGCCCGGTCGCCGCGCCCCTCCTTGATCGCCCGCGACACCCGCTGGGTCGCCCGTTCGATGTCGGCGATGACGAGGTCGACGGCGGCGCGGTAGGGGCTGGTGGAGATCTTGCTCGGCTCGTCGCTGTCGGCGGCCGAGACGGCGAGGCGGACGAGCTGGGCGCGGTGGACCAGCCGCGCCTGCATGAGGGCGAGGCTGAAGGGCAGCAGGCCCGGGCGCGAGGCGGCCAGCGGGTCGAGCATGCTGCGGGCGTTGGCCAGCCCCTCGTCGGCGAGGTTCTTGATCGAGTTCGGCGCCTTGGCGACCACCGAGGCGATCAGCGTCGAATCGTTGAGCACCGCCAGCACGTCGGCGAGGTCCTCGCGCACCCGCTCGTCGCCGAGCCGCACGTTGAGGCGCTTGCGCTCGAGTTCACCGGAGGCGGCGACTTCGAGAGCCGCATAGGCCGTGGTGCTGAACTTGGGAAGGAAATCGGCGATGGCGGCGGCGACCGGGATCTCGTCGCCGTCGATCTCCGCCCTGCGGCAGACCTGTTCGAGGGCCGCCGACGCGTCCGGCTGCAGGTCGCGCTTGAGGAAGGTCCAGATCGCCGGAAGCGAGGCGCGCATGATGCGGCCGCGGACCTTGGTCTCGAGACGTTCGTCGATGAGGAAGGGATCGAGGGGGCGGAAGAGCAGGCGCGGGGCCGCGTCCTCGCGGGGGGCCTCGTCGGCGGGCGCCGTCTTGCCCGACGCCGCCTTGGCCGGCGCGGCCGGAGCCGCAGCCAGGCCGAGGGCTGCGACGATGAGATCGCCGCCCGGCACCTCCTCGCCGCGGGCCTTGGCCTTGGCGATCTCGTCGGAGAGCAGCTTCTTGGCGGAGTCCGGCAAGGCAGACAGATAGGCGCGCAACCGCTCCATGGACGAGGGAGCGGCGGCGCTGTCCTGTCTGGTGACGGCGGCTTCGGTCATCGTGCCCGAAAGTAACCCGCCGACGTTAAGAAGTGGTGGCTGCGGCAGCCTCAGCCCACCGGAGTCCAGCTTCCGTCGGGGTTGCGGCAGGCGGTGCCGACGGCGGTCTGCGGCCGGCCGCCCACATAGATCGTGTGGGTATATTCGCGGCAGTAGGCAGCGCCGCGGTAATAGGTCCGGCCCGGCTCGACATAGCCGTAGGCCTTCTCCGAGCGCCACTCGGAGCGGCGGCCCTCGACCCAGACCACCCGCTCGGCCTCGTAGGCGCGCTGGCGATCCTGGGCGTCGAGATCGCGGCCGATGGCATTGCCGATGAGGCCGCCGATGGCCGCGCCGGCGAGGCCAGCCGCCAGGCGCTCGCCCGGCCCGCCGCCGAACTGCGAGCCGATGAGCGCGCCGGCCACGGCGCCGACGGCGGTGCCGGACTGCTCGCGGGTTTCGCAGCCGGCGACGGAGAGGCCGATCAGGACGGTGGCGGCGACGAGACGGAGGCGCATGGATGGAACCCGGTTCGGGCCGGTTCTGGACCGGCGTGATGTGGACCGCGCCAATGTCCAGCCGAATGCGGCGAAAAACGGGCGCGATACCGTCGGGGATGGGGAGGCGGACGAGGACGTCGGATCGGGACGGTTCATCCGCCGCCGTCATCCCCGGCCGAGCGCAGCGAGGGGAAGGGGATCCAGAAGTTGCAGGGCGAAACCCATCCCTACACGACGTCTGCAGCTCAGAGGGTGGTGCATGTCGGCGCCTGGACCCCCTTCCCTCGGCCTGCGGCCTCGCCGGGGGTGACAGGG
>LNFH01000391.1 GCA_001464235.1 Rhizobiales bacterium Ga0077556
GCCCGGATGACGTCCTCGACCACGTCCTCGTGGGTCGCCTCGCGGGAGAGGACGGTGAGCGCCGCCTCGGCATAGACCGGATAGCGCTCGTCCATCAGCCGCTTCAGCACCGCCTGCGGATCGTCGGCCTTGAGGAGGGGACGGTCGCCGCGCCGCTTGACGCGCTTCATCAGCACGTCGAGATCGGCCTTCAGCCAGATGGAGATGCCGCGCTCGCGGATGCGGTCCCGCGTCCCGGCGTTCATGTAGGCGCCGCCGCCGGTGGCGAGCACCTGCGGCCCCGCGTCGAGGATGCGGGCGACGACGCGCACCTCGCCGGAGCGGAAATAGGCCTCGCCGTGCTTGTCGAAGATCTCGGGGATCGTCAGGTCCGCCGCCTTCTCGATCTCGGTGTCGGCGTCGACGAAGGGCAGGCCCAGCCGGTGGGCGAGCCGGCGGCCGATGGAGGACTTGCCGGCGCCCATCAGCCCGACGAGCACGATGGAGCGCGTGCCCAGCGCCTCGCGCAGCCGCTTCACGTCGATGGCGGCCGGAGCCGCCGAGGATACCTCACCCGCCATGACGCCCGTGTCTCACGGATTGGGGCGGCAGGGCAACCGAGCGGTTGGGAGGAGATCAGGCCGTCGTTTCGCGTTCCGCGATGGCGTCGGCGATGGCGACGAGCTTGCGCCCCATCTCGGCGTGCAGCCGCTCCACCATCCGCCCCTCCACCTGGATCGCGCCCTTGGCGGCGTTCTCGGGCAGGTCGAAGGCGGCGATGATGGTGCGCGCCCAGGCGACCTCCTTTTCGGCCGGCGAGAAGGCGGCGTTGCAGGGCGCTATCTGGCTCGGATGGATGAGCGTCTTGCCGTCGAAGCCCATGTCGCGCGCCTCGGCGCATTCGCGGGCGAAGCCCGCCTCGTCGGCGATCTCGTTCCACACCCCGTCGAGGATGGCGAGGCCGTGGGCGCGGGCCGCGGCGAGCGAGGTCATCAGCCAGGCGTTCATCGGCGCCCGTCCCGGCACGATGCGGGCGCCGGTCTCCTTGGCGAGGTCGTTGGTGCCCATGACGAAGCCGGAGAGGCGCGTCGTGCGGTCGGTCGCGGCGGCGGCGATGGACCCCGCATTCAGCATGGCGAGCGGCGTCTCCATCATCGCCCAGACGGCGGTGCGCTCCGGCGCGCCGGCCGCCGCGATGGCCTTGCCGGCGGCGAGGAGGTCCTCCGGCCGGCTCACCTTGGGCAGGAGAATGACGTCGGCGCCCGAGGGGGCGAGGGCCTTCAGGTCCTCGGCGCCCCAGGCCGTATCGAACCCGTTGAGCCGCACCACCACCTCGCGCGGGCCGAAGCCGCCCTCGCGCACCGCTTGCGCCACCTGGCCGCGGGCGATCTCCTTGGCGTCGGGCGCCACCGCGTCCTCGAGGTCGAGGATGACGACGTCGGCGGGCAGGGTGCGGGCCTTTTCCAGCGCGCGGGCGTTGGAGCCGGGCATGTAGAGGACGGAGCGGCGGGGACGGATCGGCATGGCGTTCGGGTCCGGAGGTGGGCTATGTGCGGCAAGGCTAGCTGCATCGCAGCATGCATGCCATCGTCCTTCCGAACGAGACGATAAATCCGCAAGAGACAAGACGCGTGACACACGCTGATGCCCGAAAGAGACAAGACGCGTGACACACGCTGATGTGCTGATCGTCGGCGGCGGAATCATGGGTTCCTGCACCGCCTATTTCCTCAAGAAAGAGCTCGGCTATGCCGGCACGGTGCGTGTCATCGAGCGCGACCCGACCTATGCGCAGGCCTCCACCACGCTCTCGGCCGCCTCCATCCGCCAGCAGTTCTCGACCCCTGAGAACATCCGCATGAGCCGCTTCGGCATCGAGGTGATCCGCGGCCTGAAGCACCGCTTCGGCACCGATGCCGACATCGGCTTCCGCGAGGGCGGCTATCTCATCCTCGCCTCCGAGGGCGGGCGCGCCGTGCTGGAGGCGAACTGGAAGACGCAGGTCGCCGAGGGCGCCGACATCCTCCTGCTCGGCCCCTCCGAGCTGCGGGCGCGCTTCCCCTGGCTGTCCACCGAGGACATCGCGCTCGGCGCCTTCGGCCGCACCGGCGAGGGCTGGTTCGACGCCGCCATGCTGCTCGACCTCTTCCGCAAGGCGGCACGGGATGCCGGCGCAACTTACGAGAAGGGCGAGGTCGCCTCCCTCACCCGCGAGGGCGACCGCGTCACCGGCGCGGTGATGCAGGACGGCTCGGCGCGGTCCTGCGGCACGCTGGTGCTGGCGGCCGGCGCCTGGGCGGGCAGGCTCGCCCAGGGCATCGACGTGCCGCTTCCCGTCGAGCCGAGGAAGCGCACGGTCTTCGTGGTGAAGTGCCCCGAGACCTTCCCCGACATGCCGCTGATCGTCGATCCCTCGGGCGTCTGGATGCGGCCCGAGCGCGACCTCGTCATCGGCGGCTGGGGCCCCGGCGAGGGCGATCCCGACCCCGCCGCCTACGGCGACTTCGAGCCGGCCCACGACGAGTTCGAATCTTACGTGTGGCCGGCCTGGGCGACGCGCGTCCCGGCCATGGAGCAGCTCCGCCAGATGCGCGCCTGGGCCGGGCACTACGACTTCAACACCCTCGACCACAACGCCATCATCGGCCCCCATCCCGACGTCGCCGGCCTGATGTTCGTCAACGGCTTCTCCGGCCACGGCCTGCAGCAGGCGCCCGCTGCCGGCCGGGCGCTGGCCGAGCTCATCGTCCACGGCGGCTGGCGCAGCCTCGACCTCTCCGTCTTCGGCTTCGACCGCATCCTGCGCAACGAGCCGGTCCTCGAACTCAACGTGATCTGACCCCCGGAGCCTCCCCCATGAAGATCTGCATCTTTGGCGCCGGCGCGGTGGGCGGCAACGCCGCGGCCCGGCTGATCGCGGCGGGGGACGCCGAGGTCTCCATCGTCGCGCGCGGCGCCCATCTCGCCGCCATCCGCGAGAAGGGCGTGACCCTCCACACCGACGGCCAGACGCTGGGCGGCAAGCCCGTCGCCGCGACCGACGACCCCGCGACCCTGCCGCCGCAGGACCTCGTCGTGGTGACGCTGAAGGCCCATTCGCTGCCGGCCATCGCCGCGCCGCTGAAGGCGCTTCTCGCCCCCGGCGCCGCCGCCCTGTTCTTCACCAACGGCGTGCCCTGGTGGTGGAACCACGGCATCGACGAGGAGGGCGGCTCGCTCCCCCTCCTCGACCCCGACGGCAAGCTCTGGCGCGACCTCGGGCCGGAGAGCGTCCTCGGCGGCGTCGTCTATTCCGCCAATGCCGTCACCGAGCCCGGCGTCGTCACCCATTCGGCCGGCAACCGCTGGATCATCGGCGAGCCGACCGGGGACATCTCGCCGCGCGCCGACGCCGCGGCGGAGGCCTTCCGCAAGGCCGGGCTCAACGGCGAGGTCTCCGCCGACATCCGCCGGGCCATGTGGGAGAAGCTCGTCCTCAACATCGCCGCCAACCCGCTCTGCGCCCTGACGCGCCTGCCGCTCGGCCGCTGGCACGAGGTGCCGGGCATCGGCGACCTCGGCGTCACCCTGATCCGCGAGCTTCTCGATGTGGCGAAGGCGGTCGGCTGGGACCTGACCCACACCGTCGACCCCGCCGCCTCGGTTCCGGCGAAGCCCGGACGCCCCGGCGGCCGTCCCTCCATGCTGCAGGACGCCGAGGCCGGCCGCCCCATGGAGGTCGAGGCCATCGTCGGCCAGCTCCAGGCCTTCGGCCGCGAGACCGGCGTCGCCACCCCGGCCATCGACGTGGTGCTGCCCATGCTCCGGGCCCTCGACGCCTCGAACCGCGAGGCGGTGAAGGTCTAGCCGATCAGGCGCCGGCGCATTCCTGCGATCCGCCGGCGCTCTCGCCTCTCATGCGCCTTGCCGCTAGCCTCGCCGCCTCGCCTGCAGTCCGGAGCCTCCCATGCCCATCGTCAACCGCATCTCCGCCCTCCACGAGGAGGTCACCGCCTGGCGGCGCGACATCCACGAATATCCGGAGCTGCAGTTCGACGTGCACCGCACCGCCGGCATCGTCGCCGACAAGCTCCGCGAGTTCGGCTGTGACGAGGTGGTGCCCGGCATCGGCCGCACCGGCGTCGTCGGCATCATCCGCGGCAGGACGAATACGTCCGGCAAGGTGGTGGGCCTGCGCGCCGACATGGACGCCCTGCCGCTGACCGAGATCACCGGCCTGCCGCACGCCTCCAAGGTGCCGGGGAAGATGCACGCCTGCGGCCATGACGGTCACACCGCCATGCTGCTGGGCGCGGCGAAGTACCTCGCCGAGACGCGCAATTTCGACGGCACCGTCGCGGTCATCTTCCAGCCGGCGGAGGAGGGCGAGAAGGGCGGCGAGGCCATGGTGCTCGACGGCATGATGGAGCGCTTCGGCATCCAGGAGGTCTACGGCATGCACAATGCGCCGGGCCTGCCCGTCGGCCAGTTCGCCATCCGTCCGGGCCCGATGCTGGCGGCGGTGGACAATTTCCGCATCCATGTCGAGGGCAAGGGCGGCCACGCCGCGCGCCCGCACCAGTCCATCGACACGATCCTCGTCGGCGCCCACATCGTCGCGGCCGTGCAGTCCATCGTGTCGCGCAACGTCGACCCCCTGAAGAGCGCGGTGATCTCCATCTGCGCCTTCAACGCCGGCTTCACCAACAACGTCATCCCGCAGACGGCGGAGCTGCGCGGCACGGTGCGCACCCACGACGCCGCCGTGCGCGACCTGATCGAGGTCCGGCTGCGCGAGGTGGCGGAGAAGACCGCCGCCGTCTTCGGCGCCACCGCCACGGTCCACCATGAGCGCGTCGTGCCGGCGACCGTCAACGATCCCGCCCACACGCCCCATGCGGTGGCCGCGGCGGCCGCCGTGGTCGGCGAGAGGGCCGTCAACGACGACGCCCCGCAGATCATGGGCGGCGAGGACTTCTCCTACATGCTTGAGGCGCGCCCCGGCGCCTTCATCTTCATCGGCCAGGGCGACACCGCCTCCGTCCACCACCCGGCCTACGACTTCAACGACGAGATCATCCCGCTCGGCATGAGCTACTGGGCGAAGCTCGTCGAGACCCGCATGCCGGCCTGAGGGCGCGGGCCCGGCGCTATTCCCCCGGTGCCTTCGTCTCCATGGCGAGGGCGTGGACGCGGCCCTTCAGCTCGGCGTCGAGGGTCTGGCTGACCATGCGGTGGCGCTCGACGCGCGACTTGCCCGCGAAGGCCGCCGAGACGAGCTTCACCCGGAAATGGGTTTCCCCGCCCTCGCGCCAGCCGCCGTGGCCCTGGTGGTGGTGGCTCTCGTCGATCACCTCCAGCGCGGTCGGCGCGAAGGCGGCGGTGAGCTTCTCGGTGATGGTGTCGCGAACGGTCATGGTCGTCTCCAGGCCCTGCCATATCGGCCGGACGGGCCGCCGCCGCAACCCCGCGGCCCGTTCGGCCGCCTTGCCGGGGGGCTCACCGCTCTGGTACATCCCGCGCAACGAGCCGTGAGGGGGAAACCCATGCAGAAGTTCAACGTCCTGACCGGGGTCGCAGCGCCCATGCGCACGATCAACGTCGACACCGACATGATCATCCCCAAGCAGTACCTGAAGACCATCAAGCGCACCGGTCTCGGCAAGGGCCTCTTCTCCGAGATGCGCTACAAGGACGACGGGTCGGAGAACCCGGATTTCGTGCTGAACAAGCCGGCCTACCGCAACGCCCAGATCCTCGTCGCCGGCGACAATTTCGGCTGCGGCTCGTCGCGCGAGCACGCCCCCTGGGCGTTGCTCGACTTCGGCATCCGCTGCGTGATCTCCACCAGCTTCGCCGACATCTTCTACAACAACTGCTTCAAGAACGGCGTGCTGCCGATCAAGGTCTCGCCGGAGGACCTCGAGAAGCTGTTCGAGGACGCCGATCGCGGCTCCAACGCCACGCTCACCGTCGATCTCGAGGCGCAGGAGATCCGCGGCCCCGACGGCGGCACGATCACCTTCGACATCGACCCGTTCCGCAAGCACTGCCTGCTCAACGGCCTCGACGACATCGGCCTGACCATGGTCAAGGAAAAGGCCATCGACCGCTTCGAGACGACGGTCTCCGCCGCCCGCCCCTGGCTCTGAGGCAGGGCGAGGCGGGATGGCCTCCGATCCCGCGCCCGCCCTCGAGGAGCCGCTCACCGGCGGCCGCTACACGGCCGGCGTGGTGCGGGTCGGCGACACGGTGCGCCGTCCCGCGGGGCCGGCCTCGCCCTTCATGCGTCGGCTGCTCGACCATCTCGAGGCCGCGGGCTTTGCCGGCGTCCCGCGCTATCGTGGCCGGGATGAGCGCGGCCGCGACGTCCTCACCTTCCTCCCCGGCTGGGTGCCCGAACGGTTCCAGCTCTTCGCAGACCCGCAGGTCGCCGCCGCAGGAGCGCTGCTGCGGACGTTTCACGATGCCACGCGCGGCAGCGAGCTTGCGGCCGGCACCGAGGTCGTCTGCCACCACGATCCCGGACCGAACAACGTCGTCTTCGTCGACCACCTGCCGACGGCCTTCATCGACTTCGATTTCGCCGCCCCGGGCGCGGCCATCGAGGACCTCGGCTATATGGGCTGGACCTGGTGCATCTCCTCGCGGCCCGATCGCGGGCCCGTCGAGGTGCAGGCTCGCCAGGTCAGGGTTCTCGCCGATGCCTACGGCCTCGACGGCCCTGCGCGCCGCGCCCTGCCGGATGCGATGATCGAGCGGCAGTCGCGCAACATCGGCTTCTGGACCGAGCGCCTGGACGGCTTCGACGGATTGCCGACGCCGGTGGAGACGATCCGTGAGCGCATCGCCTGGTCGCGGCGCGAGATGCAGTTCACCTCGGCGCACCGCGATCTGTTCTTGGCGGCGCTGACTGTGTAAACGTCGCGGCCCGCGCTGATCGGCAGAGGACAACGCCATGGAACGCCGCCTCATCTCCACCGGCTCTCCCTTCGAGAAGACCGCCGGCTATTCCCGCGCCGTGGTCCAGGGCGGCTTCGTCTTCGTCGCCGGCACCACCGGCTACGACTACGCCACCATGACGCTGCCGGCCTCGGTGGAGGAGCAGACGCGCAACTGCTTCAAGACCATCGCTGCGACGCTGAAGGAGGCCGGCACCTCCATGGCGAACGTCGTGCGCGCCACCTACTACATCACCGACGCCGCCGACGCCGAGACGGTCTTCCCCATCTTCGGCGAGGTCTTCGGCGACATCCGCCCGGCCTCGACGCTCCTCGTCGTCGCCGGCCTGTTCAAGCCCGAGATGAAGGTCGAGATCGAGGTCACCGCCGCCCTGCCGGGCGGGGCCACCGACACCCTCTTCTCCTGACGCCGCCACCGGCCGGACCAGCCATGACCGATCCCACCCTGCCGAGCCTTGCCGACCTGCGCGGCGAGATCGACCGCATCGACGCCGCCATGCACGGCCTCCTGATGGAGCGCGGCCAGATCATCGAGCGGCTGATCGAGGTGAAGAAGACCGCCGAGACCGGCTCCGCCTTCCGCCCCGCCCGCGAGGCCGACGTCGTCCGCCGCCTGGTCGACAACCACAAGGGCCGCCTGCCGGTGGAGCTCGTGGTGCAGATCTGGCGGCAGATCATCTCCACCTTCACCTATGTCCAGTCGCCCCACTCCGTGCACGTGGTCATGGGCCCGGAGCAGGAGAACGCCCGCGAGCTCGCCCGCTTCCATTTCGGCTTCGGCGTGCCGCTGGTGAAGCATTCGAGCCCGGCCTCCGTCGTCGCCGCCATCGCCCGCGACCGCGGCGATCTCGGCCTCGTCGGCCTCGGGCCCGCCCGCGAGCCCTGGTGGGAGAAGCTCGGCGGCCCCGGCCAGCCCATCGCCATGGCCACCGCCCCGGCGATCGCCCGCGCCGCGAGCCCGCGCCCGCCGCAGGCCCTCGTCATCGGCCATCCCTCCATCGACACGGCGGGCCTCGACACGCGCCTCGTCGCGGTGACCCTCGCCGGCCGCCCGGCCGTGGAGGTCGACGCCGTGCTGGCGAGCGCCGACGAGGGCGGCCGTCATCACGTCCTCGCCTGGGGTCCGCGCGAGGCGTCCGAGGCCGAGATCGCGCAGGACGCCGCGTCCGGCATGGCTGTTGAAGCCGCCCGCACGGTCGGCTACACCGCAAGGCCGATCGCCGCCTGACGGCGATGGCAGGCCAGCCTTTCCTTTCCGGTGCCGACATGACCCTCGAAGCCACGCGTCCCGTTCCCCGTCCCGGTGTGATGGCGATCGACGCCTATGTGCCCGGCAAGTCCGGCGCCCCCGGCGTCGCCAAGGTCTACAAGCTCTCCTCCAACGAGACGCCGCTCGGCGCGAGCCCGAAGGCCATCGAGGCCTACGGCAAGCTCGCCGGCAAGCTGGAGCTCTATCCCGAGGGCTCCTCCGCCGAGCTGCGCCAGGCCATCGCGAACCTCTACGGCCTCGACGCCGACCGCATCCTCTGCGGCTCGGGCTCCGACGAACTCCTGTCGCTGCTCACCAACGCCTATCTCGGACCCGGCGACGAGGGCGTGTTCACCGAGCACGGCTTCCTCGTCTACAAGATCGCCATCCTCGCGGCCGGCGGCACGCCCGTCGTCGTCAAGGAGAAGAACCTCACCGCCGATGTCGACGCCATCCTGGCGGCGGTGACGGAGAAGACGAAGATCGTCTATCTCGCAAACCCCAACAATCCGACCGGCACCTACATCCCCTTCGACGAGGTCAAGCGCCTGCATGCCGGCCTGCCGAAGTCGGTGCTGCTCATCCTCGACGCGGCCTATGCCGAATATGTCCGCCGCAACGACTACGAGAGCGGCCTCGAGCTCGTGGCGTCGAACGAGAACGTCGTGATGACGCGCACCTTCTCGAAGATCTACGGCCTCGCCGCCCTGCGCATCGGCTGGATGGTCGGCCCGGCCCATCTCATCGATGCGGTGAACCGCATCCGCGGCCCCTTCAACGTCAATGCCGCGGCGATCGCCGCCGGTGCCGCCGCCATCGCCGACCAGGCCTTCCTGCAGAAGGCCATCGAGCACAACGACACCTGGCTGCCCTGGCTCACCGCGGAGATCGAGAAGCTAGGCCTGAAGGTCACGCCCTCGGTCGGCAACTTCCTGCTGATCCATTTCCCGAAGGACGCCGGCAAGACCGCGGCCGATGCCGACGCCTATCTCGTGTCGAAGGGTCTGGTGCTGCGCCGGGTCGGCGCCTATGGGCTGCCTGACGCGCTGCGCCTCACCATCGGCGACGAGGAGGCCAACCGCCACCTCGTGGCCACCCTCGCCGAGTTCATGAAGCGGTGACCGGCCAGCCTCTTTTCGGCAAGGTCGCGCTGATCGGCATCGGGCTCATCGGCTCGTCCATCGCGCGCGCCCTGCGCTCCGTGCCCCTCGCCGGCACGGTCGTCGCCGCCGACCGCTCCGAGGCGGTGATCGCGCGCGTCCGCGAGCTCGGCTTCGCCGACGATGCGACCACCGACATGGCCGCCGCCGTGACGGATGCCGACCTCGTCATCGCCTGCGTGCCCGTTGGCGCCATGGGGGCGGTCGCCGAGGTCATCGGCCCGCACCTGAAGCGAGGGGCCATCGTCTCCGACGTCGGCTCAACCAAGGGGTCCATCGTGGCGCAGATGGCGCCGCACATGCCGGCCGGCGTCCACCTGATCCCCGCCCATCCCGTGGCCGGCACCGAGCATTCGGGGCCCGATTCCGGCTTTCCGGAGCTGTTCCACGGCCGCTGGTGCATCCTCACGCCCGTGCCGGACACCGATCCGGAGGCCGTCGAGCGCCTCGCCGCCTTCTGGCAGGGGCTCGGCTCGAAGACCGAGGTCATGGCGCCGGACCACCACGACCTGGTGCTGGCCATCACCAGCCACGTGCCGCATCTCATCGCCTACAACATCGTCGGCACCGCCTCGGACCTCGAAAAGGTCACCGAGAGCGAGGTGATCAAGTTCTCGGCCGGCGGCTTCCGCGACTTCACCCGCATCGCCGCCTCCGACCCGACCATGTGGCGCGACGTCTTCCTCCACAACAAGGAGGCGGTCCTCGAGGTGCTGGGCCGCTTCACCGAGGATCTCATCGCCCTCCAGCGCAACATCCGCTGGGGCCAGGGCGACCAGCTCTTCGACCTCTTCACCCGCACCCGCGCCATCCGCCGCTCGATCATCGACCAGCGGCAGGACACCGCCGATCCGGACTTCGGCCGGAACAGGAAGTGACGGAGATGACGGCCGAGCCCATGACGGCGGACGCGATCATCGTCCTTCTGGGTCTCCAGCCCCACCCCGAGGGCGGCTATTTCCGCGAGACCTTCCGCGACGCGCCCGGCGCGGACGGCCGCTCGGCGTCCACCGCCATCTATTTCCTGCTGAAGCGCGGCGAGCGCTCCCACTGGCACACGGTGGACGCGGTGGAGATCTGGCACTGGCATGCCGGCGCGCCGCTGAAGCTGTCGCTGGCGGCGACCGACGCCGGCCCGGTGACCGGGATCATCCTCGGCGCCGATCTCGCCGGGGGCGAGCGTCCGCAGGGCGTCGTGCCGCCGCACCATTGGCAGGCGGCCGAGACCCTCGGCGACTGGACGCTGGTGGGCTGCACGGTCGCGCCCGGTTTCGACTTCGCCGGCTTCCGGCTGGCGCCTCCCGGCTGGAACCCGGGCACCTGACAAGGCATGACCCCATGAACGATCCCGCCGTGGTCCGCACCCTCGAGGAGCGCCTCTTCAATGCCTGGCCGGCGCTGCAGACCGTCTATTGCGACGGCTGGCTGCTGCGCATGGCCGGCGGCCATACCAAGCGCTCCAACGCGGCGAGCCCCTTCTATCCCTCGACGATCTCCGGGGAGGAGCTCATCCGCACCGTGCGGACGCTCTACCGCAAGGCCGGCATCGAGCCGATGGTGCGCATCACGCCGCTGGCGGGCGAGGGCATCGACGCCGCCCTCGCGAGCGCCGGCTGGACCGTCTACGACGAGACCGACGTCATGGTCGCCCCGCTCGCCGACCGGGTGAAGATGACCGGCGCGCCCGACGCCGCCGTGGTGCTGTCGGAGGAGCCCTCGCAGGCCTGGATCGACGGCGCGGCGGGAGCCTACGAACTCGCCGACTGGCAGCGCGACATGCTGGCCCGCATCGTCGGCGCCATTCGCGTCGAGACCGCCTTCGCCACCGTCTATGTCGACAAGCAGCCGGTCGGCTTCGGCCTCGCCGTCGCCGACCGCGGCTATGTCGGGCTCTACGATCTCGCCGTCGCCCCCGCCGCCCGCGGCTCGGGCGCGGGGCAGCGCATGATCGGATCGCTCCTGCACTGGGGCCGCTCCCACGGCGCCCACACCGCCTATCTGCAGGTGCGCAAGACCAACGTGAAGGCCCATGCGCTCTATGAGCGCCTCGGCTTCACGGTCGCCTACGACTACCACTGCCGGCGGATGGCGCAGGGCTGAGCTTCGGCGTCGGCAGACCTGCATTCCGGGAAGTGCGTCCTTCGAGGCTCCTTCGCTGCGCTCTCTCGCACATGCCCCACCCGCACCCTCCCC
>LNFH01000392.1 GCA_001464235.1 Rhizobiales bacterium Ga0077556
TCGACCATCTCGCCGCACTCGTTGTCGTCGGCCTTCTCGCCTCCCGCGCCGGGCGCGGCTGGTTCGCGCTCCCGGCGCTGTGGATCGGCGCCATGGGCCTCGGCGTCGCCGCCCATCTCGGCAGCGTCGACCTGCCCGGAGCCGAATTCCTGGTGGCCGGAGGCCTCGTCGTCATCGCGCTGATCGCCGTGCTCAATCCCGCTCTGCCCCTGGTGGTGACCGGCTCGGCCTTCCTCGTCGGCGGCTTCGCCCACGGCCATGCCCTGGCCGAGAGCGTGGTCGGCGCCGAGCCCATGCCCATCGCCGCCTATCTCATCGGCCTCGTCATCGTCCAGGCCGCCATCACCACGGCCATCGCCTTTGCTGCGCGCCGCCTGTTTCCGGCCGGTGCCGACGCTCCGGCGGGATACCGGGCGGCCGCGGGCGCCATGGGCGCCGTCGGTTTCGTCTTCCTGGTGATCGCCGCCCGCAGCCTCGCCTGACACCAGAGGCCGCCATGACCCTTTCCATCGAAAGTCCGGCTTCGGCCGGCAGCGAACCCGTACGCCTGATGGTCTGCACGACCTGCCGTGCAGCCGGTGCCGATGCCGATGCGCCGCGCCCGGGCGCTCAGCTCCTCGCCGCCCTCGGCGAGGCCCTGATGGCCGATGCCGATGCCCGCGTCCGCCTCGTCGTCGAGCCCGTCGAGTGCCTGTCGGTGTGCAAGCGTCCCTGCACGGTGTCGATCACGGCGCCGGGCCGCTGGACCTACGTCTATGGCGACGTGGACCCGGCCGCCCATGCCGGGCCGCTCGTCGCCTTCGCCGCCCAGTACCAGGCGACCGCCGACGGGCTCGTGCCCTGGCGCGAGCGCCCGGAGTTCATCCGCAAGGGCGTCGTCGCCCGCATTCCCCCGCTGGTACGAGCCGCGCCATGACCCCCGCCGCCGGAAAGACGACGCTCGTCCGCCACCTGCTGGAGAATGCCGGCGGCCGGCGCCTCGCCGTGCTCGTCAACGAGTTCGGCGATCTCGGCTTCGACGGCTCCTTCCTCGCCGCCTGCGGCATCGCCGGCTGCACGGCGGAGGACATCGTCGAGCTTCCGAACGGCTGCATCTGCTGCACCGTGGCGGACGACTTCGTGCCGGCGCTGGAAAAGCTTCTCGGCCGCGCCGCGCCGCCCGACCACATTCTCATCGAGACCTCCGGCCTCGCCCTGCCGAAGCCGCTGGTCAGCGCCTTCAACTGGCCGGCGATCCGCTCGCGCGTCACGGTGGACGGCGTCGTCGCCGTGGTGGACGGACCGGCGGTCGCCGACGGGACTTTCGCCGACGATCCGGAGGCCCTGGCCGCGAAGCGCGCCGAAGACGGTGCCGTCGACCACGACAATCCGCTGGAGGAGGTGTTCGAGGACCAGATCCTCTGCGCCGACCTCATCCTCCTCAACAAGTGCGACGCCCTCGCCGAGGCCGACCGCCTGCGGGTCCGCGCGGAGATTTCCGCGCACCTGCCGAAGGCGATCAAGATCGTCGAGGCCGCCCACGGGCGGATCGAGCCGGCGCTGGTCATCGGCCTCGGGGCCCGTCCCTCGCACCACGAGAGCGAGGCGGACCACGACCACGACGATTTCGACAGCGCCGCCTTCGCCCTGCCGAAGGTCGCGGTGCCGGAGGAGCTCGCCGCCCGCGTCGCACGGGTGGCGGAGGCCGACGGCGTGCTGCGGGTGAAGGGCTTCTCGGCGGTCGCCGACAAGCCGATGCGGCTCGTCATCCAGGGCGTCGGACGGCGGATCGCCCATCACTACGACCGGCCGTTTGCGGCAGGTGAGCCGCGCGACGGCAAGCTGGTGGTCATCGGCCTCAAGGGCTTCGACCGGGCGGCCGTCGCCGCTGCGCTGGCGGACTGAGGACGACCGCATGCACCTCCTGCCCACCACGACGGTGATGCTGGACGAGGGCGGCTCGGCCGTCGACCTCGCCCTGCCGCCCGCCGACGTGGTGGTGCTCTCCTTCGCCGACAGCGACCTCTCGGCCCTCGCGGCGGCCGAGCGCAGCGGACTGACCCTCGCGCTCGCTAGCCTCCGGCGGCTGCGCCATCCGCTCTCGGTCGACCTCCTGGTGGAGAAGACCATCGCGGAGAGCCGCTTCGTGGTGATCCGCTGCCTCGGCGGCCTCGACTACTGGCGCTACGGGATCGAACAGGTCCATGCCGTCTGCCGCGCCCGCGGCATCGCGCTGGCGGTGCTGCCGGGCGACGACAGGCCCGACCAGAGGCTCGCCGCCTATCACACGGTGCCCGCGGCCCTCGCCGGCCGGCTGCTCGCCTATTTCCATGCCGGCGGCGGCGGCGAGAACATGGGCCGCCTGCTGCGCGCCGCCGAAGCCCATCTCTGCGGCGCCGACGGCGGGGAGCCGCCCCTGCCGCTTCCGGCCCTGGCTGCGGTCGACGGCTCGGGAACCGCCGATCCGACGGCGGCGCTCGCCGCTCTCGATCCCGACCGGCCGCTCGCTCTCGTTCTCGTCTATCGCTCGGCGATCGCCGCCGGCGACACGGCGCTGCCGGCGGCGCTGGCCGATGCGCTGGCGCAACGCGGGCTCGCGCCCCTCGTGCTGGCGCTGACGAGCCTCAAGGACCCCGCGGCAGCCTGGCCTCTCGCCGCGCTGGTCACGCGCCGCCGCCCGGCGGTGGTCGTCACCACCACCGCCTTCTCGGCGCGCGATGGTGAGGGCTTTGTCCTCGACCTGGCGGATTGCCCGGTGATCCAGGCCATTCCCGCCGGCAGCACGCGGGATGCCTGGAGCGCCTCTCCGCGCGGCCTGTCGGCGACCGATATCGCCATGCAACTCGCCCTGCCGGAGTTCGACGGCCGGCTCGCCGGCGCGCCCGTCGCCTTCAAGGAGGAGGTGGAGGAGGCGGGCTTCACCCGCCGCCGCTTCGCGCCGGACGCGGAGGGAATCGCCCATCTGGCCGATCTCGCGGCAGCCTGGGTGCGCCTCGCCGCGACCTCCCGGCCCGAACGGCGCCTGGCGCTGGTCATGACCGATTACCCGGCCCGCGGCGGCCGGGCGGGATTTGCCGTCGGGCTCGACACGCCGGCGAGCGTCGTGGCCATCCACGCCCTGCTGGCGGAGGCAGGATACGGCCTCGGCGCGCTGCCCGATGCGACGGTCCTGATGCCGGCCCTCCTCGCCTCGGCGGAACACCTCGTCCTGCCGCTCGCGGACTACGTGGCGGTGCTCGAGAGCCTGCCACAGGAGATGCGTGCCGCCCTTCTCGCCGCCCACGGCAACCCCCACACCGACCCCGCCTTCCGGGATGGCGCCTTTCGCTTTCCCGTCCTGCGCAGCGGCAACCTCCTCCTTGCGCTGCAGCCGCCGCGCGACGCCGCGCCGGACCGCAAGGCGGCCTATCACGATGCCGACGTGCCGCCGGGCCACGGCCACCTCGCCTTCTACGCGGCGCTGCGGATGCGCGAGTCGGTCGACGCACTGATCCATCTCGGCACCCACGGGGTGAGCGAATGGCTGCCGGGCAAGGCGGTGGCCCTGTCGGCCGCCTGCTGGCCGCGGCTCGTCACCGGCGGGCTGCCGGTGGTCTACCCCTATGTGGTCGACGATCCCGGCGAGGCGGCGCCGGCCAAGCGCCGGCTTTCCGCCGTGACGCTCGGGCACCAGCCGCCACCGCTGGCGGAGGGCGGGCTCGCGGGCGAGGGTGCGCTGCTGCGCGACCTCGTCGAGGACTACAGCGCCGCCCAGGTGCTCGACCCGCGCCGGGCCGCCATGGTGGCGGACGAAATCCGCGCCCGGGCACGTGCGAGCGGGCTCGCCGCAGCAGCCGGGCTCGACGACGCCATGCCGATGGACGAGGCGCTCTCCCGCCTCGACGCCCATCTCTGCGACCTTGCGGAGATGCCGTTCCGCGACGGGCTCCACGTCTTCGGGACGGGCGGTGACGCCGCCTCGGCGGCGGGCGAGCGCCATGGCCTGCTCGCCGCCCTCGACGGGCGGTTCGTGCCGCCGGGACCGGCCGGATCGCCGCATCGCGGCAGGCCCGACGTGCTCCCCACCGGCCGCAACCTCTCGACGCTCGACCCCCGCGCCATTCCGACCCGCGCCGCCGCCACCCTCGGCGCCAGGGCCGCCGCGGCCGTCGTCGCCCGCCACCTGCAGGAGGAGGGCGACTACCCACGCCATGTCGTCATGGACCTGTGGGCCTCGCCCACCCTGCGCTCCGGCGGCGAGGACATCGCCCACGCCCTCGCCCTGATGGGCGTGGTGCCGGCCTGGGACGCCGCCTCGACGCGGGTGAAGGGCTTCGAGATCCTCCCGCAGGCCCGCCTCGACCATCCGCGCATCGACGTGACGGTGCGCATGTCCGGCGCCTTCCGCGACACCTTCCCCGACCAGATCGCCCTCATCGACGCTGCCGCGCGGGCGGTTGCCGCCCTCGACGAGGAGGACGCCGTGAACGCACCGGCCGCCGCCCGCCGCCGCGGCGAGGACGGGGCGCGGGTGTTCGGCGCGGCGCCCGGCCGCTTCGGCGCGGGGGTCGCCGGCCTCGCGCTCGACGGGGACTGGCAGGCGCGGGACGACCTCGCCGCGGCCTATCTCGCGTCCGCGTCGCAGGCCTATGGCGGTGCCGAGGGATCGGGTCAGGCGAGCGCGGCCTTCGCCCGGCGGGTGGCGTCGGCCGATGCCTTCATCCACGTCAGCGACGTCGCCGGGCGCGACGTTCTGGAGGCGTCGAGCGCCGCCGACGCCGTCGGCGGCTTCGTGGCCGCGGCGCAGGCGCTGGGTGCGTCGCCGCGGGCCTACAGCCTCGACACCGGCCGTCCCGAGGCGCCGCGCGTCCGCAGCCTCGCCGAGGACATTGGCCGGATCGTCCACGGCCGCCTCGCCCATCCCCGCTGGATCGAAGGCCAGATGCGCCACGGCTGGCGCGGCATCGCGGAACTCGCCGAAGCGCTGGACGCGCTCTTCGTCTATGCGGCGACGACCGACGCGGTGCCATCGGCGCATTTCGACACGCTGTTCCAGGCCTGGCTCGGCGATCCCGGCCGCGTGGCGCGGCTGGAGGCGGCCAACCGGCCGGCGCTCGAGGCGATCCGCGCCCGTTTCGCCGAGGCGCTGCGCCGCGGTCTCTGGGTCACCCGCCTCAATTCGACGGGCGCCGCTCTCGGCGTCCCGGCGGAGGCGGCGGAATGAAGGCTGCGTCATCCCTCCGGCGCGGCTGGTGCCCGGGCGCCCTGATGCCGATGGAGACGGGCGACGGCTGGCTCGTGCGCATCCACCCGCCGGGCGGCCGCCTCTCGGCGGAGGCGCTGGACCGGCTGGCGGCGCTCGCCGCCGAACATGGCAACGACCTCGTGGACATCACCGCCCGCGCCAACCTGCAGATGAGGGGCGTGCGGCCGGAGACCCACCCTCCGCTGGTCGCCGAACTGCTCGCAGCGGGCCTCGTCGATCCCAGGGAGGGGGACGGCCCCTACCGGCCCGTGCTCACGGGCCCGCTCGCCGGCCGCGACGCCGGTGACCTCCGCGACGTCGCCGCGCTGTCGGAGGCGGTGGAGGCGCGGCTGAAGTCGGTGGCGGGCCTGCCGGCCAAGGTGCTGGTGCGGGTTCACGGCGGCGGCCTCTCTCCCGGCGGGGGAGACGCGGATATCCGCCTCGTCGCCGGCGGCGATCATCTCGTGCTGGTCACGGCCGACCGGGCCTATCGCGTCGCGCCGGACGATGTGCCGGAGGCCGTGGCGGTGTTGCTGGGCCGGCTGGCGATCCATCACCGCGCGCGGCCCCAGGCGGTGCGGCGGCTGCGGGACGTCGATGCCGGCGAGGTCGCGGCGCTCGCGGCTTCGCTGGGGCTGCCGGCCGTTCCCATGCCGCCGGCGCCCCCCGTCTCGCGCGGCGTCGGCATCGTCGCCGAGCGTGGCGGCAGCCGTGCGGCCCTCGCCGCGGCGCCCTTCGGCCGGACGACCTCGGCCGGCCTCGCCGCCCTTGCCGCTCTGGTCCGTCGCCACGGCGCCTTCGACCTGCGGCTCACGCCCTGGCGCGGCGTCGCGCTCACCGGCCTGTCGGATGCCGGGGCGGCACTGGCCGGCCTCGCCGGGCTCGGTTTCATCGTCGATGCGGCGGACCCGCGCCTCGCGGTCGACGCCTGTCCCGGTGCGCCGGCCTGTGCGCGCGGCGAGGCGCCGGCGCAGGTCGACGCAGCCCTCATGGCGGCCGCCCTGCCGGCGGGCCTCGACGCCGGTTTCACCCTCCACGTGTCGGGCTGTGCCAAGGGCTGTGCCCGCTCTTCGCCCGCCACCCTCACGCTCGTCGCCCGAGACGGGCTCTACGACGTCGTCTCCGCAGGGCGCGCGTCCGACCCCCCCGTCAACCGTCTCGCCGCCGCCGACGTCGTGCGGCTGCTGGCCGCCGGCGGCAACCCCGCGGATGCCCTCCGGAAGGCCAGAACCATGACGCCCGCTACCCGCTCCGACCATCTGAAGGACGGCGCCGCCATCTATGCGCGCTCCTTCGCCATCATCCGCGCCGAGGCCGACCTGACGCGGTTCCAGGGCGTGGCCGAACGGGTCGCGGTGCGCATGATCCACGCCTGCGGGATGACGGATCTCGCCGGGGACATCGAGATGTCGGAGGAGTTCGCGGCAGCGGGCGAGGCGGCGCTGAAGCGCGGCGCTGCGATCCTGTGCGATGCCAAGATGGTGGCGAACGGCGTGACGCCTTCGCGGCTTCCCGCCGGGAACAGGGTCGTCTGCACGCTCGACGACCCGCGGGTGCCAGGCCTCGCCGAGGCCATGGCCACCACGCGATCGGCGGCGGCGATGGAGCTCTGGCGGGAGGACCTCGCCGGCAGCCTCGTCGTCATCGGCAATGCGCCGACGTCGCTCTTCCACCTTCTCGACATGCTGGACCGCGGCGCCCCGGCGCCCGCTGCCGTGATCGGCGTGCCCGTCGGCTTCGTCGGAGCGGCGGAATCGAAGGAGGCGCTGGCGGCGGACGGGCGGGTTCCCTTCCTCATCGTGCGCGGGCGGCGCGGCGGCTCTGCCATGGCGGCCGCGGCGGTCAACGCCCTTGCCAGTGCGCGGGAGTGAGGCGATGAGCGCATCCGCACCCCCGGTCTTCTTCGGCGTCGGCCTCGGGCCGGGCGATCCCGCCTACCTGACGCTCCGGGCGCGGGAGGTGCTCGACCAGGCGGACCGGCTCGTCCACTTCTGCAAGCGGGGCAAGCGCGGCAACGCCCGCACCATCGTCGACCGGATCCTCGGGCCGGACCCCGCCCGCGAGATCGCGCTGGTCTATCCCGTCACGACCGAGGCCGCCCCGGGCGAGGGCGCCTATGACGGTCCCATCGCCGCCTTCTACGAGGAATGCTGCGCCCTGCTCGCGGCCGAGGCGGAGGCGGGCCGTCGGGTGGCGATCCTCTGCGAGGGCGACCCCTTCTTCTACGGCTCGCTGATGCATCTGTGGCGCCGGCTGGCGCCGCTCTATCCCTTCGAGGTCATTCCCGGCGTCAGCGGCATGTCGGGCGCCTGGACGCTCGCCGGGGCGCCGATCACCTGGGGCGACGACGTGCTGACCGTCCTGCCGGGCACGCTGGCCGAGGCGGACCTCGCCCGCCGGCTCGCCGGGACGGACGCGGCGGTGGTGATGAAGCTCGGCCGGCACCTCGCCAAGGTGCGGAGGGCGCTCGCCGCCGCCGGCCTGCTGCAACGGGCGATCTACGTGGAGCGCGCCGCCATGGAGGGGCAGCGGATCCTGCCGCTCGCCGAGAAGGACGACGACGAGGCGCCCTATTTCGCCATGGTGATCGTGCCGGGGGAGGGCCGTCGGCTGTGACCGGAACCCTGACCGTCGTGGGGCTCGGCCCCGGTGACCCCCGCTACCGGACGCCGGCCGCCGTGGAGGCCCTCGCCTCCGCGACCGACCTCGTCGGCTACGGCCCCTATCTCGACCGCGTCCCGGACCGGGAGGGGCTCGCCCGCCACCCCTCCGACAACCGCGTGGAGCTCGACCGGGCGCGCCACGCCCTCGACCTCGCGGCCTGTGGCCGCCACGTCGCCGTCGTCTCGGGCGGCGATCCCGGCGTCTTCGCCATGGCGGCAGCCGTCTTCGAGGCGCTGGAGGCGGCGCGTCCCGAATGGGCGGGCGTGTCGGTGCGGGTCGAGCCCGGCATCACCGCCATGCTGGCGGCGGCGGCGCGGCTCGGTGCGCCGCTCGGCGGCGACTTCTGCGCCCTTTCGCTGTCGGACAACCTGAAACCCTGGGACGTGGTGATGAGCCGGCTACGGGCCGTGCTTGCCGCCGATTTCGTGGTGGCGCTCTACAATCCGATTTCGCGGGCGCGGCCCTGGCAGCTCGGCGCGGCCCTGGGCCTGGCCGCGGAGATCAAGCCGGCGGGGACCCTCGTCGCCTTCGCGCGCGCGGTCGGCAGGCCGGACGAGCGCGTCGCGGTCATGCCGGTCGCGGACGCGGCGGAGCGGGCCTCCTCCGCCGACATGGCGACGCTGGTGCTGATCGGCGCGACGTCGACACGGCTGGTGGCGGGCGCCGATGGCGCCACGCACCTCTACACGCCGCGCAGCGTCGGGAGGCAGCCGTGACCGGCGAGCCAGGCCATGGCTTCGTCCACCGTCGCCACGGTGGGAACGGCCGGCTTCGCCGGGCGGGAGATCATCACCACCGGCAGGCCGAGCCGGCGCGCCGCCACGATCTTGCCCGCCGTCGCCTCGCCGCCGGCATTCTTCGCCACCACGACCTCGATGCGCTCGCGCCGCATGAGCGCCGCCTCGGACTCGGCGTCGAAGGGGCCGCGGTCGCGGATCAGCGTGAGGCGCGGGGGAACCTGGCCCTCGGGCGGATCGATGACGCGGGCGAGATAGGCGTGCTGCGGGGCCGCGGCGAAGGCGGCGAGCTCCTGCCGGCCGATGGTCAGGAAGACGCGGCGCGGCGATGCGCCGAGGGCCGCGGCCGCCTCGACCATGGTGTGGACGCGGGTCCAGCGGTCACCGTCCACCTGCTCCCATGCGGGGCGCGTCAGGGCGAGAAGCGGGACGCCGGCCGCCCGGCAGGCTTCCGCCGCGTTGAACGGCATGAGCGCAGCGAAGGGGTGGGTGGCGTCGACGACGACCTGCGTTCCGGACGCCGCGAGGAAGCGCGCGAGACCCTCGGCGCCGCCGAACCCGCCGATGCGCATCGGCAGGGGCAACGGGCGCGCCGCTTGCGTCCGGCCGGCGAGGGAGACCGTCGCCGCGATGCCGGGACAGTCCGCGGCGAGCCGCGCCGCGAGAGCGGTGGCCTCGGTGGTGCCGCCGAGGATGAGCAGCGGCGCGGGCGGGGAGAGCTGATCCATGGCTGATGTGTCGCGGATGGAGGGCCCGCTGTCGAGCGGCCAGGGCGCGCGATGGCTGTCGCTGGTCGGCATCGGTGAGGACGGCCGCGCGGGGCTGACGGCGGCCGCCGCCGCGGCGATCGACGGGGCGGCGCTGGTGGTCGGCGGGGAACGCCATCTGGCGCTGGCGGCGCCGATCGCCGCCCCGACGCGCGCCTGGCCGAGCCCGATCCACGCCGCCTTCCCCGAGATCCTCGCGCGGCGCGGATGGCCGGTCTGCGTGCTCGCCACCGGCGATCCCTTCCACCACGGCGTCGGCGTGCAATTGGCCCGTCTGGTGGCGCCGGAGGAGATGCGGGTCTTTCCGCAACCCTCCGCCTTCGCCCTCGCCTGCGCGCGGCTCGGCTGGGCGCAGCAGGACTGCGCCCTCGTCTCCCTCCACGGCCGGGCGCTGGAGCGCATCATTCCGCATCTGCAGCCGGGCGCGCGCATCCTCGCCCTCTCCTGGGACGGGTCGACGCCGGAGAAGGTCGCGGTGCTGCTCGCCGCCCGCGGCATGGGCGGCTCGCGCCTCACCGTGCTCGAGGCCATGGGCGGCCCGCGGGAACGGGTGCGGCATGCCCCCGCCGCGGCCTTCGACCTCGCCGGCATCGACCCGCTCAACACGCTCGCCGTGGAGGTGGTGGCCGATCCGGACGCCGACGTGCTGCCGCTGGTGCCGGGCCTTCCGGACGGGCTGTTCGAGAGCGACGGCCAACTCACCAAGGCCGAGGTGCGGGCGGCCACCCTCGCCGCCCTCGCGCCGCGCCGCGGCGAGCTGCTGTGGGACGTCGGCGCCGGCTCCGGCTCGGTCGGCATCGAATGGGCGCTCGCCCATCCGGACAACCGGGTCCTCGCCGTCGAGGCGCGGGCCGAGCGGGCGTCACGCAGCTGACGGTGATCGGCGGCGAGGCGCCCGCCGCCTTCGCCGGGCTGCCGGCGCCGGATGCGGTGTTCATCGGCGGCGGCATCGGCGCGCCCGGCCTGGTCGAAGCCGCCTGGGAGGCGCTCCGGCCCGGCGGCCGGCTCGTCGCCAACGTGGTGTCGCTGGAGGGCGAGGCGCGTCTCGCGGGTCTGTTCCAGCGCCACGGCGGCGACATGAAGCGCATCCAGGTCTCGCGGCTCGATGCGGTCGGCACCATGCACGGCTGGCGGCCGGCCATGGCGGTGACGCAGTGGCGGGTGGCGAAGCCGTGAGCGGCGCGGGGCTCATCGCCGCCGGCATCGGGATGCGGCCGGGAACGGAGGAGCCGGCGCTCGCCGCCTGCCTCGACCTCGCGCTGAGCCGGCTGGACCTCGCGCCCGCCGATCTCGGCTGCCTCGCCACCGTCTCGTCCCGCGCCGCGGAGCCCGGCCTCGCCGCGCTCGCCGCCCGGCTCGGGTTGCCGCTCGTCGGCCTGCCGGACGAGGCGCTCGCCGGCATGGACGCGGGCTGCGCCACGCGCTCCACCCGCGTCGTAGCACTCTACGGCGTCGGCTCGGTGGCGGAAGCCGCGGCGCTGGCGGCTGCCGGGCCCGGTGCCGAACTCATCCTTCCCCGCATCGCGCTGGGGCGCGTCACCTGCGCCCTCGCCCGCGGCCGAACCCGACCGGAGACGCCATGACCGTCCATTTCATCGGCGCCGGACCCGGGGCCGCCGACCTCATCACCCTGCGCGGCCGCGACCTCATCGCCCGCTCGCCGGTCTGCCTCTTCGCCGGCTCGCTGATCCCGCGGGAGATGCTGGCCTGGTGCCCGCCGGGCGCGCGCATCGTCGACACCGCGCCGCTCGACCTCGACGCCATCATCGCCGAGATGGCCGCCGCCACGGCGGCCGGCCAGGACGTGGCGCGGCTCCATTCCGGTGATCTCTCGGTGTGGAGCGCCATGGGCGAGCAGCTCCGCCGACTGGATGCCGCCGGCATCCCCTACACGGTGACGCCGGGCGTGCCGGCCTTCGCCGCCGCCGCGGCGGTGCTGGCGCGCGAACTCACCCTGCCGGAGGTGGCGCAGTCGGTGGTGCTGACGCGCACTTCCGGCCGTGCCTCGGCCATGCCGCCCGGCGAGACCCTCGCCGCCTTCGGGGCCACGGGCGCGACGCTCGCCATCCATCTGTCGATCCACGTGGTCGACAGGGTCGTCATCGAACTGACGCCCTTCTACGGGGCCGGCTGCCCGGTCGCCGTGGTGTTCCGCGCCTCCTGGCCGGACGAAAGGGTGATCCGCGCGACGCTCGGAACGCTGGCCGCCGAGGTCGCGGCGGCGGGGCTCGAGCGCACAGCGCTCATCCTCGTCGGGCCGGCGCTCGCCTCCCACGATTTCCGCGAGAGCGCGCTCTATTCCGCCGGCTACGACCGCCGCTTCCGGCCGAGCGCATCGTGACCGCCCCCGGCCTCCTCATCGGCGCGCCGCGCTCCGGCTCGGGCAAGACGACGGTGACGCTCGGCATCCAGCGGGCCCTGAGGGCGCGCGGCCTCGCCGTGCGCGGGGTGAAGTGCGGGCCGGACTACATCGATCCCGCCTTCCACGCGGCGGCGACGGGCGCGCCGAGCTGCAATCTCGACAGTTTCGCCATGCCGGACGCGCTGGTCGCGGCGCTCGCCGGGGAGGCGGCGACGGGCAGCGACATCGTCGTCGCCGAGGGGTCCATGGGCCTCTTCGACGGCGTGCGCGCCGCGGCCGGGCAGACCGGCGCCAGCGCCGACATCGCGGCGCGGCTCGGCTGGCCGGTGGTGCTGGTCATCGACGTGTCGGGGCAGGCGCAGTCGGCCGCCGCCGTCGCCCTGGGGATGCGCAGCTACGACCCGCGCATCGCGGTCGCGGGCGTCATCCTCAACAAGGTGGCGAGCGAGCGGCACCTGCGGCTGGTGCGCGCCGGGATGGAGCGCATCGGCATGACCGTGTTCGGCGCGCTGCCGCGGGAGACCGGTCTGATCCTGCCCGAGCGCCATCTCGGCCTCGTCCAGGCCGGCGAGACCGACGATCTCCATGCCCGGCTCGACAGGCTGGGCGAGGCGGTGGCGGCGCATGTCGACCTCGACGCGCTGCTGGCTGCGGCGGTCGCCGCGCCCCCCGCCGCACAGGCTCCCGCGGGCCCGCCGCTGCCGCCGCCCGGCCGGCGGGTGGCGGTGGCGCGCGATGCCGCCTTCTCCTTCATCTATCCCCATGTCGAGGCCGGCTGGCGCGCCGCCGGGACGGTCGTCGTGCCCTTCTCCCCGCTCGCCGACGAGGCGCCTCCGGAGGATTGCGACGCCTGCTGGCTGCCGGGCGGCTACCCCGAACTGCATGCCCCGCGGCTCGCGGGCGCCGGCCGGTTCCTGTCGGGCCTCCGGCGCTTCGCGGCGACGCGTTCCGTTCATGGCGAGTGCGGCGGCTACATGGCGCTCGGCGAGACGCTGGTCGACGCCGAGGGCACCGCCCACGCCATGGCGGGGCTGCTGCCGGTGACGACGAGCTTCGCGAAGCGGAAGATGTCGCTCGGCTACCGGCTGGTGACGACGGAGGCGGCGAGCGCGCTCGGGCCGGCGGGCACGGCCCTCTCCGGCCACGAGTTCCACTATGCGACGATGGCGGCCGCCGCCCCCGACGGGGCGCTCGGCACGGCGCGGGATGCGGAGGGCACGGTGCTCGGCCCGGTCGGCCACGTCCGCGGCCATGTCTCCGGCTCGTTCTTCCACGCCATCGCGCGGCTGCCCGGCTAGTCTCTGCGCCGCAGCAGGTAGGTGTCCATGATCCAGCCGGTGGCGGCGCGCCGCTCGGCGCGCAAGGTGAGGATGGCGTCGCGGATCTCGGCCAGCGGCCCCGCCATCAGCACCTCGTCCGGCGTGCCGAGATAGGCGCCCCACCAAATGTCGAGCCCGGCGGGGTCGATGGCGGCGAGCCCCGTCCCGTCGTCCAGCATGACCACCGTCGAATCGATCTCGGGCGGCAGGCCCTCACCGATGCGCCGGCCCGTGGTGACGTGCACCGGCTCGCCGATGCGGTTGAGCGGAATGCGGTGGGCTGCGGCCAGGGCCTGGGGGGCGCTGATGCCGGGAATGACCTTCAGATCGAAGGCGAGCCCTGCCGCCGCCACGGCGTCGAGGATGCGGATGGCGCTGTCGTAGAGCGCCGGGTCGCCCCAGACGAGGAAGGCACCTTGCCCGTCCTCGGGCAGGTCGCGGGCGATGGCCTCGACGAGGAGGCGGGTGCGGGCGGCATGCCAGTCGGCCACGGCGTCCTGGTAGTCGCCGCCGACGGCGCGGCGCGGATCGGCGATGCGGACGAGGCGCCATCCGGGCCTCTTCGCATGACGGGCGAGGATCGCCTCGCGCATGGCGACGAGCTGGTCGGCGGCCCGCCCCTTCTCCATGACGAAGAACACCTCGGCGGCGGCGATGGCCTCGATCGCCTGCAGGGTGAGGTGGCCGGGATGGCCGGCGCCGATGCCGACGAGGGTGATGGTGCGCATGGCGCCTGCCTGCCCCATCGGCGGCCTGCCGGCAAGGGCGGACGGCTCGGTTCGACGGCAAGGGTCTGCGGGTTGACTTCGGAGGCTACCATACTAGCTTGCCCCGGCTGCCGGAGAGGAAGGGCGCCCGGTGAGAGGCGGCCATCCGCAGCGGGAGGCCCCATGACCCCGTCGCGGCTGCCATCGCCGTCGAGCCGCATCTGCGCGCCGGACCGGCTCCTGCCCCTCGATCCCACCGCACGGGCGGTCGCCCGGCGGCTCTACGACAGCGTCGCGGACCTGCCGATCATCTCGCCGCACGGACACACCGACCCGCGCTGGTATGCGGAGGACGCGCCCTTTCCCGATCCGGCCAAGCTCTTCGTGGTGCCCGACCACTACGTCTTCCGCATGCTGCATGCGCAGGGCGTCAGGATGGAGGATCTCGGCGTGCCGACGAAGGACGGGACGCCGGTGGAGACGGACCCCAAGGCCATCTGGCGGCGTTTCGCGGCGCATTATCACCTGTTCCGCGGCACGCCGACACGGCTGTGGCTGGACCACGCCTTCGCGGCCCTGTTCGGCCTCGACGAGCGTCTTTCGGCCGCTAACGCGGATGCCACCTACGACCGGATCGCCGCGGCGCTGGCGCAGCCGGCCTACCGGCCGCGCGCCCTGTTCGAGACCTTCGGCATCGAGGTGATCGCGACGACGGAGGGGGCGCTCGACGATCTCCGATGGCACGCCATGCTGGCGGCCTCCGGATGGAAGGGCCGGGTCGTCACGACCTATCGGCCGGATGCCGTGGTCGATCCCGACTTCGAGGGATTCCGGGCCAATGTCGCCCGTCTCGGCGAGATCACCGGCGAGGACACGGCGACATGGGCCGGCTATCTCGCCGCCCACCGCCAACGGCGGGCCTTCTTCAGGACGCATGGCGCCACCGCCTCCGACCATGGGCACCCATCGGCCACGACGGCGAACCTGTCACCGGCGGAGGCCGAGGCGCTTTTTGCCAAGGTGCTGGCCGGCGGGGCGGGTGCGGCGGAGCGGGACCTCTTCCGCGGCCAGATGCTGACCGAGATGGCGAAGATGAGCCTCGACGACGGGCTGGTGCTGCAGATCCATCCGGGCTCGCGGCGCAACCACAATGCCGGGATCTTCGCCCGCTTCGGTCGCGACATGGGCGCCGACATTCCGGGCCCCACCGACTATGTCGGTGCCCTGAAGCCGCTCTTGGACGCGGTCGGCAACGAGCCCGCGCTCAACATCATCCTCTTCACCCTCGACGAGACCGCCTATTCGCGCGAGCTCGCGCCGCTCGCCGGGCACTATCCGGCGCTGCGGCTGGGGCCGCCCTGGTGGTTCTTCGATTCGGTGGAGGGCATGAAGCGCTTCAAGCAACAGACCATCGAGACGGCGGGCTTCTACAACACCGTCGGCTTCAACGACGACACCCGCGCCTTCCCCTCCATCCCCGCACGCCATGACGTGGCGCGCCGGGTCGACTGCGCGCATCTGGCGGAACTCGTCTGCGACGGGCGGCTGGATGAGGACGAGGCGCAGGAGCTGGCGGTGGACCTCGCCTACCGGCTGGCGAAGGAGGCCTATCGGTTGTGAGGTGCGGGTCCGCCGCCCTGCGCAGAGACCGGGGTGCGGCCCCCTCCGTCATGGCCTGGGAAAGGCCGGCATGATGCGATCGGGTCGATGTGACCGATAGAAGGCGCGACCGCGCGGCTTCTTCACCTCTCCCCGGCGGGGAGAGGTCGGCCGCAGGCCGGGGGAGGGGGCGAGGCTCCGAACGATCTTCCCCTCACCCGCCTCGCTCTCGCTCGGCGACCTCTCCCCGCTGGGGAGAGGTGAAGGTGGTGCCCGTTCCGAGGCGTCGGCGAGAGGTCCAAGGCGCTCCCGAAGCGCCCCCTCAGAAGCTCGTCCGCGAGCGGATGGCGGCGGAGATCGTGCCCTCGTCGAGATAGTCGAGCTCGCCGCCGACCGGCACGCCGTGGGCGAGGCGGGTCACCGCCACGCCGGTGCCGGCGAGGAGGTCGGTGACGTAGTGGGCCGTGGTCTGGCCGTCGACCGTGGCGTTCACCGCGAGGATCACCTCGCGCACGCCGCCCTCGCGCACTCTGGTTACCAGGCTCTCGATGTTGAGGTCCTGCGGGCCGACGCCGTCGAGCGGCGAGAGGGTGCCGCCGAGCACGTGATACTTGGCGTTGATGGCGCTGGCCCGCTCCATCGCCCAGAGGTCCGAGACGTCCTCCACCACGACGATGACGCCGCCGTCGCGGCGCGGATCGGTGCAGATGGTGCAGGGGTCGGAGGTGTCGACATTGCCGCAGACGCTGCAGATGACGATCTTCTCCAGCGCCTCCCCCATGGCGGCGGTGAGCGGCTGCATCAGGCTCTCGCGCTTCTTGACGAGATGCAGCGCGGCCCGCCGCGCCGAGCGGGGCCCGAGGCCCGGCAGCTTGGCGAGGAGCTGGATCAGCCGCTCGATCTCGGGGCCCGCGACCCTCTTGGACATGGATGGACTACCTCTTTGGAGGAATCATCGACCGGTTCCTCAACGCCTCCGTCATGCCCGGCCTCGTGCCGGGCATCCACGACTTTTTGTCAGCCCCGGTGGTCAAGGCGTGGATGGCGGACAAGCCCGGCCATGAGGCGGCGCGAGCCGCGCGCCCGCCGTCAGGTCTTGCGACGGTCCTCGGTCCAGTCGCTCTGCCGGACGGCCTCCAGCGGCACCTCGGCGCCGAGCCCCTCGACGAAGGCGACGCCCTGGTCTGGATAGAGGCAGACCTCGTGGGGAAAGCGGTTGCCGAAGGCCCAGATGACGAGGTCGGCCGTGCCGGTGTTCTCGAAACAATGCGGGTCGGGATCGCCGGCGCGGTAGCAGAAGGCTTCGCCCGCCTTCGCCGGAACGCGCTCCTCACCGTGGATCAGCGTTCCCTCGCCGGCCATGACGACGAGAATCTCCTCCTGGAACAGGTGGCGGTGCCGGCGCGAGGAGCGCATGCCCGGCTTCACCGTCTGGACGAGGAGGCCGATCGTGTCGCTGCCGAGGGTGCGGCCGATATCGGTCATGGTGCCGCCGATCCCCGCCTCGAAGGCATAGGCGAAGGGGGCGATGTCGGCGATGGCGACGCGGCGCGGCGGCATCGGGCCCTCAGAACGGCAGTTTCATGCCGGGCGGCAACGGCAGCCCGCCCGTGACGCCCTTCATCTTCTCCTGCGCCACCACCTCGGCCTTGCGGCGGGCGTCGGCATGGGCGGCGAGGAGAAGGTCCTCGAGGATCTCCTTCTCGTCCGGCTTCAAGAGCGAGGGATCGACCGAGACGCCGCGCAGGTCACCCTTCACGGTGAGGCTGACGGTGACCATGCCGCCGCCGGCCGTGCCCTGCACCTCCGTGCGCTCCATGTCGGCCTGGGCCTCCTGGAGCTTGGCCTGCATGGCCTGCGCCTGCTTCATCAG
>LNFH01000393.1 GCA_001464235.1 Rhizobiales bacterium Ga0077556
TCGACTTCCGCTTCCCCGACATCGGCTGGCGCGACGGCAACGCGCGGCTCGCCGCCTGGTACGAGGGCTTCGCCGCGCGGCCCTCGATGAAGGCGACGCTGCCGGTGGGCTGAAGGCGCGCGGGCCGGCTCAGGCGGGGGCGGATGCACCGCTCCGGCCGGGGGTCAGGGCCCTCAGGGCGTTGAGGATCACCGCGACGTCGATCACCTCCTGCATGACGGCGCCCTGAACCGGCGTGATCAGGCCGAAGGCTGCCGCCGTCATGCCCGCGACGGAGAGGCCGAGGCCGGCGACGACGCTCTGCAGGGCGATGGACCGCGAGCGGGCGGCGATCGCCAGGGCCTCGGCGAGGCGGTCGAGCTGGTCGACCAGCAGCACGACGTCCGCCGTCTCGGCGGCTGCGGCTGAGCCCGTCGCGCCCATGGCGACCCCGATCTCGGCCGCGGCCAGGGCGGGGGCGTCGTTGACCCCGTCCCCGACCATCATCACGGCCCCGAAGGCGCGCTCGGCGACGACGATGGCGACCTTGTCGCCGGGGGCGAGATCGGCGTGGATGGCGTCGACCGGCAGGTCGGCGGTCACCGCCTCGGCCACCGCCCGGCGGTCGCCGGTGGCGAGCACGATGCGGACGATGCCGAGGCCGCGCAGGCGGTGGAGCAGGTCGGCGGCGCCGGGTCTGAGCTCGTCCACCATGAGGAGGCCGCCGGCGAGGCGTCCGTCGATCGCCACGGCCACGACGATGCCGCGGTCCTTGCCGAGCGCCCGGAGCCGGTCCGCATCGTCGCCGCCCGTGAGGTCGGTGACGAAGCCGATGCCGCCGACGGCGACCGCGCGCCCGTCGATGGTGGCGACGACGCCCTCGCCTGGGACCTCGCGCGCCTTCTCCGGCACCGACAGGGCGAGGCCGCGCGCCTCCGCGGCCGCGACCAGGGTGCGGGCGACCACATGCTTGGAGACCTGGTCGGCGGAGGCGGCGAGGCGCAGCAGTTCGCGGGGCGTCATGCCGCCGAAGACGATCTCGGAGGTGATCTCGGCCTCGCCGCGGGTCAGGGTGCCGGTCTTGTCGAAGACGAGAACGCGCACGCGCGCGAGGGACTCCAGCGCCTTGCCGCCCTTGATCAGGATGCCGCGGGCGGCGGCCCGCGACAGGCCGGAGACGATGGCGACGGGGACGGCGAGGATCAGCGGGCAGGGCGTCGCGACGACGAGGACGGCGACGGCGCGGACGGGATCGCCGGAGAAGAGCCAGGCGCCGCCCGCCATGGCGACCGCGAGGCCGAGGAAGGCCAGGGCGAAGCGGTCGGCGAGCCGGGCCATCGGCGCCTTCGATCGCTGGGCGCTCTCCACCATGCGGACGATGCCGGCGAAGGTGCTGTCCCTGGCGACGCGGCCGGCGGTCATGTCGAAGGGACCGCCGACATTGAGCGTGCCGGAGATGACGGGCTCGCCCTTCCGCCGCTGCACCGGCACCGATTCGCCGGTGATCGCCGCCTCGTCCAGCACGGCGAGATTGCCTGCCACCGTGCCGTCGACGGCCACCACGTCGCCCTGGCGCACCAGCAGGCGGTCGCCGACCGCGATCTCCGCCAGGTCGACCTCGGCGAGCCCGCCGGCCGCATAGCGCATGGCGGTGCGCGGCGCGCGCCCGAGGAGAGCGGCCATGTCGCGCCGGGCGCGGCGCTCGGCGAAGGCCTCGAGGTTCTGCCCGCCGGCATACATGAGCGCCACGACGGCGGCGGCCAGCGTCTCGCCGACGGCGAGCGCGGCGGTCATGGAGAGGAAGGCGACGAGATCGAGCCCGACCTCGCCACGCCGGAGGCTGGTGACGATCTCGACGGCGAGGGCGAGGAGAACGACGAGGGTGGCGAGGGTCCAGAGCGGACCGGAGACCTCGGGCCGGCCCAGCCAGCCCGCCAGCAGTCCGAAGGCGAGCCCGGCGGCGGGCACCACGGGGAGGAGAGCCTTGATGCGGTCCGCCTCCATGATGCCTCCCGGCGCGGCACCGGGGTCGGCGCCGCAGCAGGCGAGGCTTAGCAGGGACGGACCCAGTCTGGAATGATTCAGAACAAGCGCCGGCGGCCGCAGGACCGCCGGCGTGACGGTCGGCTCACTGCGCGCGGGCGAGCGGGCACTGGCTCTCGGCCAGCGGCTGGATCATGTCGGCCGCGGCGATGGTGGAGCGGACGTGCAGGAGATCCCACGGGCCCCTGGATTCCGCCGGTGCCTTGACCTCGACCAGCAGCATGTCGCGCATCAGGCGGCCGTCGGCGCGCAGCTGCGCGTTCGCCGTCATGAAGTCCTGCACCGGCAACTCCTTCATCTTCGCCATGACGCGGTCGCCGGCATCGGTGCCGGAGGCCTGCACGGCCTTCAGGTAGTGCAGCACGGCGCTGTAGACGGCGGCCTGGGCGTGGGTCGGCGGGCGGCCCATCTTCGCCTCGAAGCGGCGGGAGAAGGCGCGGCTCGCGTCGTTGCGGTCCCAGTAGTAGCCGGCGAGGAAGGTGGTGCCCTGGGCGATCTCGTTGCCGATGCCCTTGACGTTGACGAGGGTGAAGATCGGCACGGCGAGCTTCACGCCCTGGCGCATCAGGCCGAACTCGGAGGCCTGCTTGATGGCGTTGGTGGTGTCGGCGCCGGCATTGAGCAGGGCGAGGACCTGCATGTTGGCTCCGCCCTGCATCAGGAAGGAGGAGAAATCCATCGAGTTGAGCGGATGGCGCACCGCGCCGATCACCTCGCCGCCGCGGGCCCGCAGCGTCTCGGTCATGTCGCGCTGCATGGCGTGGCCGAAGGCGTAGTCGGCGGTGAGCAGGAACCAGCGCTTGTGGCGGTCGCTGAGCAGCGCCGTGGCGAGGCCCTTGGCCAGGGCGTAGGTGTCGTAGAGCCAGAGGGCGCTGTTCGGCGTGCAGGACTTGCCGACGAGGTCGACATTGCCGGAGCCGACATGGACCACGATCTTGTTCGACTGGCGGATCATGTCCTGGATCGCCAACGACACGCCGGAATTGGCGATGTCGAAGAAGGCGTCGGCGTTGTCGCCGTCGATCATGCGCTTCACCAGGGTCGCGGCGATGTCGACCTTGTTCTGGTGGTCGGCGCTCATGACCTGGATCGGCTTGCCGGCGACGGTCGGTCCGAAATCCTCCACCGCGAGCTCGGCGGCGACCACCGAGCCGCGGCCCGAGGTGTCGCTGTAGGCGGAGGACTGGTCGTTGAGGACCACGAGGCGGACGGTGTCGTTGGAAATCTGGGCCGAGGCCGGAAGGCTCGCGGCCGCCAGCAGGGCGGCGCCGGCGCAATGCCGGATCATCGTCTTCAACATCAATGGATCTCCTTGGGGGTGGTCCTGGCTGCGATAGTCAGGGTCGGGCGGCGGCCGCCGCCTTGTAGCGGTCGGCGAGGTGGCGCTTCACCAGCTTGCCGGTGGGCGTCCGCGGCAGCTCGGCGAGGAAGTCGATGCTCTTCGGGCACTTGATCGCCGAGAGCCGCGACCGGCAGAAGGCCTGGAGTTCGGCGGCGAGATCCGGGCCGGCGAGGGCCATGTCGCGCGGCTGCACGACGGCCTTCACCTCCTCGCCCATCTCGGCGTTGGGAATGCCGAAGACGGCGACGTCGGCGACCGCGGGATGGAGGATCAGCACGTCCTCGGTCTCCTGCGGGTAGATGTTCACGCCGCCGGAGATGATCATGTAGGCCTTGCGGTCGGTCAGGTAGAGATAGCCCTCGGCGTCGACGAAGCCGATGTCGCCGAGGGTCGACCAGCCGCGCTCGTTGTGGGCGCCGGCCGTCTTCACCGGGTCGTTGTGATAGGCGAAGGCCGGGCCGTCGGCGAAATAGACCGCGCCGATCTCGCCCGTGGGCACTTCGGCGCCGTCGTCGCCGAGGATCTTCACCTTGCCGACGAAGGGCCGGCCGACGCTGCCGCGGTGGCCGAGCCATTCGGCGGAGTTGATGACCGTCACGCCGTTGGCCTCGGTGCCGGCATAGTATTCGAGCAGGATCGGGCCCCACCATTCGATCATCGCCTGCTTGACGTCGGGCGGGCAGGGGGCGGCGGCGTGGACCGCGGCCTTCAGGGAGGAGACGTCGTGGCGGGCGCGGACGTCCTCGGGCAGTTTCAGCATGCGCACGAACATGGTCGGCACGAGCTGGGAATGGGTGACGCGGTGGAGCTCGACGAGGCGCAGGAACTCCTCGGCGTCGAACTTCTCCATGATGATGGAGGTGCCGCCGAGGGCGACGACCATCATGTTGAAGCGCAGCGGAGCAGCGTGATAGAGCGGCGCCGGCGAGAGATAGACGCTGTCCGGCCCCATGCCGCACATGTCCTGGCAGAGAACCTTGAGCAGGGGGTTCAGCTTGTCGATGGGCTCGGCGGCGAAGGGCTTTTTGACGCCCTTCGGGCGCCCCGTCGTTCCCGAGGAATAGAGCATGTCCCAGCCGGCGGTCTCGTCGGCGATGGGCGTCTCAGGCATCGCCGCGCGCTCCGCGTCGAAGGAGCGGAAGCCGGGGGCAGCGGTACCCGTCATGAACAGGGCGAGGCCCGCATCGCCGGCCAGCGGGGCGGCCTGCCCGGCGGTCTGCGGCGTGACGACGAGGGCGCGGGCGCCGCAGTCGCGGACGATGTAGCTGATCTCGTCAGGGGTCAGGTAGCGGCTGATGGCGGTGTAGTAGATGCCGGCGCGCTGGGCCGCCCAGCACACCTCCATGAACGAAATGCCGTTCTCCATGATGAGGGCGATGTGGTCGCCGGCCTTCAGCCCGAGGGAGCGCAACAGGTGGGCGCCCTGGTTGGAGCGGCGGTCGAGTTCGCCGTAGGTGATGGCGTCTCCCGAGCCGGCCATCCGGTAGGCGACCTTGTCGGGATGGGCTGCCGCATGGGCGCACGGATGGGTGGCGTGCATGGACGCAAAAATCCTCTCGGGCGGTGTTTCCTGGAGCGGCAGCTGTCCGCTGCTCTTGGTGGTTGCGCCGCGGCGGGCGGATCCGCCGCGGCGACGGCGTCAGAGCGCCTCGACGATGGTCACGTTGGCGATGCCGCCACCCTCGCACATGGTCTGCAGGCCGTAGCGCTTGCCGCGGGCCTTCAGGGCGTGGATCAGCGTCGCCATCAGCTTCGTGCCGGAGGCGCCGAGCGGGTGGCCGAGCGCGATGGCGCCGCCGTTGACGTTGAGCTTCGCCGGGTCGGCGCCGGTGTGGCGGAGCCAGGCGAGGGGCACGGGGGCGAAGGCCTCGTTCACCTCGTAGAGGTCGATGTCCTCCATCCGCATGCCGGCGCGCTTCAGCGCACGGTCGGTGGCGGGGAGCGGCTCCTCCAGCATGATGACGGGGTCGCCGGCGGTGACCGTGAGGTTGTGGATGCGGGCGATGGGCTTCAGGCCGTGGGCCTTCACGGCGCGCTCGTTGGCGATGAGGACGCCGGACGCGCCGTCGCAGATCTGGCTGGCATTGGCGGCGGTGATGACGCCGCCCTCGACGAGGGTCTTCACCGAGCCGATGCCCTCCAGCGTCGCGTCGAAGCGGATGCCCTCGTCGCGGCGGTGCAGCTCACCGTCGACGTCGATCGCGACGATCTCGCGGTCGAAGGCGCCGGCTTCCGTCGCGGCCATGGCGCGGCGATGGCTCTCCAGCGCGTAGCGGTCGAGCTCGTCGCGGGTGAAGCCGTATTTCTTCGCGATCATCTCGGCGCCGGTGAACTGGCTGAAGCCCTCGACGCCGAAGCGCTGCTGGATGCGCTTCGAGAAGGGGCCCTCGCCGATGCCGGCCTTGGCGTAGAGCCCGGTGACCGAGCCCATGGGCACGCGGGTCATGCTCTCGACGCCCGCGGCGATGACGAGGTCCTGGGTGCCCGACATCACCGCCTGGGCGGCGAACTGCATGGCCTGCTGGGAGGAGCCGCACTGGCGGTCGATGGTCACCGCCGGAACGCTCTCGGGGAGCTTCGAGGCGAGGACCATGTTGCGGCCGACGTGGAAGGCCTGTTCGCCACCCTGGCTGACGCAGCCGACCACGACGTCCTCGATGGCGGCCGGGTCGACACCGGTGCGGTCGACGAGGGCGTTCAGCACTTCGCCGCCGAGATCGGCGGGGTGCCAGCCGGCGAGCTTGCCGCCGCGGCGGCCGCCGGCGGTCCTGACGGCTTCGACGATATAGGCCTCGGGCATCTCTCATCCTCCTTGGCGGGCCCGCCCTGCGGCGCCCGGTTTGGCCGCGTCTTGATCTTCTTGGCCAGCGACCATTTGTGGACCTCGGTCGGGCCGTCATAGATGCGGAAGGCGCGGACCTCCCGGAACACCTGTTCGACCATGGTGTCGCCGGAGACGCCCATGCCGCCCATGACCTGCACGCACCGGTCGGCGATGCGCATCAGCGCCTCGGAGACGGCGACCTTGGCCATGGAGCTCTCGGCGGTGCCGAGCGAGCCGCCGTCGAGGACGCCGGCGCACCAGTCGATCATCAGCTCGGCCTGCTTCAGGTCGATGAGGTTCTCGGCCAGCATGAAGCCGACGCCCTCGTGGTCGATCAGCGTCTTGCCGAAGGCCTGGCGGCGGCAGGCATAGTCGGTGGCGATCTCGTTGGCGCGGGTGCAGGCGCCGAGCCAGCGCATGCAGTGCGACAGGCGGGCCGGCGACAGGCGTACCTGGGCATATTTGAAGCCCTCGCCGCTCGCCCCCAGCATCTGGTCGGCGGGGACCCTGAGGTTGTCGATGGTGACGACCGCATGGCCGCCGGGCATCGAGGAATCGATGGTGTCGAGCACGCGCTCGGTGCGGATGGCGGGATCCGGCAGATCGACGAGGAACATGCAGGCGCCGTCGTCCGACTTCGCCATGACGATGCCGACCTTCGCGCCCTCCGCCCCGGTGATGAAGGCCTTGCGGCCGTTGATCACCCAGTGGTTGCCGTCGAGGCGGCAGGTGGTCAGCATCATCGAGGGGTCGGAGCCGGCGCCGCCCTCGAGGGCGGGCTCGGTCATGAAGAAGGCGGAGCGGGCGCGGCCCTCCACCAGCGGCTTCAGGAACCGCTCCTTCTGCGCCTCCGAGCCGACCTTGCCGAGGAGGTACATGTTGCCCTCGTCGGGGGCGGCGGTGTTGACCGCCGTCGGGCCCAGGATCGAGAGGCCGGAGCGGATCAGCACATAGGCGGTCTCGGCCTGGGTCAGGTGGTCGCCGTCGCCGAGGATGTGGGGCGTGAGCACGCCGGCGGCACGCGCCTTGGCGCGCATCTCGTGGACGAGCTCCTCGGTCGGCCCGTGCGGACCCTGCCGCGGGTCCTTCTCGTAGGGCACGACGACGTCGCGGACGAAGGCCTCGACCTTCGCCGCGATGGCCTTGGCCCGCGGCGTGGCGCCGGCGGGCTCGACGGCGGCGTGGGTGCTCATTTCGGGCTCATGCGAATGGCGCCGTCGAGGCGGATGGTCTCGCCGTTCAGCATGGGGTTGGCGACGATCGCCTCGACCATCATGGCGTACTCGTCCGGATGGCCGAGGCGCGAGGGGAAGGGCACCTGGGCGCCGAGGGAGTCCTGCGCCTCCTTCGGCAGCGAGCCCATCAGGGGCGTGAGGAAGAGGCCCGGCGCGATGGTGACGACGCGGATGCCGAAGCGGGCGAGCTCGCGGGCGATGGGCAGGGTCATGCCGACGATGCCGCCCTTGGAGGCCGCATAGGCCGGCTGGCCGATCTGCCCGTCGAAGGCGGCGACGGACGCGGTGTTGACGATGACGCCGCGCTCCTCGCCGACGGGATCGGCGGTGTGCAGGCGGGCGGCGAACTTCGACAGCACGTTGAAGGTGCCGAGCAGGTTCACCTGGATGATCTTGTTGAAGTCGCCGAGCGGCAGGGGCGAACCGTCGCGGGCGATGACCTTGGCGGGCGGGCCGATGCCGGCGCAGTTGACGCAGATGCGCGCCTTGCCGTGCAGGCCCTCGGCCTCGGCGAGGGCAGCATCGACGCCAGCCTCGTCGGTGACGTTGACCTTGACGAAATGGCCGCCGATCTCGGCGGCGAGCTTCCTGCCCAGGTCCTCGTTGAGGTCGAAGATGGTGACCTTGGCGCCGGCCTTCGCCAGCCGCGTCGCCGTGGCGCCGCCGAGGCCCGAGGCTCCCCCCGTGATGATCGCTGCCGAACCCCGTGCGTCCATGGTGCTGTTCTCCTGCGCTTGCCGGCCAGGCCGGGCGTCGCGCCCTGATGTCCCGATGCGGCCCGCACCTTTGTCAGCGATGATCGCCCGGTCAATCGGCCGAGCGGGGGATGGGAGCGGTTTCAGCGCATCAGGGCGTTGGCGAGGCCGATGAGAATGACGACGGCCATGAAGACGTAGCGCGATCCCGAACCGAACAGGCCGATGCTGACCGCCGCGCCCAGCGTGGCGCCCGCCGCCGCTCCGGCGATCACCGTGCAGGTGAAGGCCGGTGCGCCCTGCAGCGCCGCCAGCACCCAGCAGAGAACGAAGGCGAAGGGCGTCAGCTTCAGCAGCAGGACCACGAGCCGGCGCTTGACCGCGGGATCGTCGAGGTTCTGGTTCATCGGCGGATGATGCGCCGCCGGCGGTCCGGCGTCGAGGCATGCCAGGCTCGTCGGCCCACCCATCTGCTGCCACCCGAGGGTGCGGCCGGGTGTATGGAGTGGCGGTCGCGGTTGAGGAAGCCTTCACCACGACCTGTCTTGCGGGTCGTCACATCCGGGTGAAGTGCCTGTGGCAGCCTTGCCGCAGTGCGGCGCGTCGTTTACATGCGCCGCTGTATGTATTTTCGCCTGTCTGGCGATCCGCCCCGCCGGAGGGGCGGGGACTGGGGCTTTTCATGTCGGTTTCTCGTTTTCTCGCCGCGTCCGCGATCGTCGCCGCCCTGGCAACCTCCGCTCCCGCCCAGGCCCAGGCCCCCGGCCAGGCTCCGCCGCCGCCGGTCGGCATCGTCACGGTGAAGGCGGGCGCGGTCCCGATCATCAGCGAGCTGCCCGGCCGCATCGCGCCGACGCGCATCGCCCAGGTGCGGCCGCGCGTCTCCGGCATCGTCATCGCCCGCGTCTTCCAGCAGGGCAGCCTGGTGAAGGAAGGCGACGTCCTCTACCGCATCGACCCCGAGCCGTTCCGCGTCGAGGTCGAGCGCTCGCGGGCGACGCTGCAGCGTGCCCAGGCGACCCGGCTCCTCGCCCAGCAGCAGAGCGACCGCACCGAGCAGCTGCGCGAGCGGAACGTCGCCAGCCCCCAGCAGGTCGACAGCGCGGTCGCGACCCTCGCCCAGGCCGACGCCGACGTCGCCAGCGCCCGTGCCGGCCTCGCCTCGGCCGAGCTCAACCTGAAATATGCCGACATCACCGCGCCGATCAGCGGGCGCATCGGCCGAGCCCTCATCACCGAAGGCGCGCTGGTGGCCGCCAACGGCACCGAGGCGCTGGCCACCATCCAGCAGCTCGACCCGATCTATGCCGACTTCACCCAGTCGGCGACCGACCTCATCCGCCTGCGCCGCGCCATGCAGGCCGGCGCCGTCACGCCGGACAAGACGGACGAGGCCACCGTCAAGCTGATCCTCGACGACGGCAGCCCCTACCCGCACACCGGCCGGCTCCTGTTCTCCGAGGCCACCGTCGATGCCGGCACCGGCCAGGTGACCCTGCGCGGCGAGTTCCCCAATCCGAACGGCGACCTCTTGCCCGGCATGTATGTCCGCGTGCTCATCGAGCAGGGAATCCAGCAGAACGCGATCACCGTGCCGCAGCAGGCGATCCAGCGCGACACCGCCGGGCGCGCCCAGCTCTGGGTGGTCAAGGCGGACGACACGGTGGAGGTGCGCATCGTGCGCACCTCGCGCGTCGTCGCCACCGACGCGGTGATCGACGACGGCCTCGCCGACGGCGACCGGGTGGTGGTGGACGGCTTCCAGCGCCTGCGCCCCGGCGCCAAGGTCACGTCGCGACCCTGGGCCCCGCCGGGCCAGGCGGCATCCGGCGCCGCGCCGGCCTCCCGCTGAGGACCGCGCAATGCCCCAATTCTTCATCAACCGACCCATCTTCGCCTGGGTCGTCGCCATCCTCATCATGCTCGGCGGCGTGCTCGCCATTCCGCAGCTGCCCGTCGCGCAGTACCCGGACGTCGCCCCGCCGCAGATCACCATCAACACGGCCTATCCCGGCGCCTCGCCGGAGGACGCCTACCAGGCGGTCACGCGGCCGATCGAGGAGGAGCTGAACGGCATCGAGGGCCTGCTCTATTTCGAGTCGGTCGCCGACACGACGGGCTCCATCCAGATCACCGTGACGTTCCGCCCGGGCACCAACGGCGCCGCGGCGGCGGTCGAGGTGCAGAACCGCGTGCGCCGCGTCGAGCCGCGCCTGCCGCGCTCGGTGAGCCAGCAGGGCGTGCAGGTCGACCAGGCGCGCTCGAACTTCCTGCTCGTGGTGACGCTGACCTCCACCGACGGCACGCTCGACGACATCGGCCTCGGCGACTACATGAGCCGCAACATCCTCGGCGAGATCCGCCGGGTGCCCGGCGTCGGCCGCGCCCAGCTCTTCGCGTCCGAGCGTGCCATGCGCATCTGGCTCGACCCGGACAAGATGGTTGGCCTCAACCTGACGGCCGCCGACGTCACCACCGCGGTGACGGCGCAGAACGCGCAGGTGGCCGCAGGGTCTATCGGCGCATTGCCGAACCCGATCAACCAGCAGGTCACCGCCACGGTCCTCGTCAAGGGCCAGCTCGTCTCGCCCGACGAATTCGGCTCCATCGTGCTGCGCGCCAATCGCGACGGCTCGCTGGTGCGCCTGCGCGACGTCGCACGCATCGAAGTGGGCGCCCAGGCCTATGCCACGTCGGCGCGCCTCAACGGCAAGCCGGCCGCCGCCATCGCGGTGCAGCTCTCGCCCACCGGCAATGCGCTCGCGACCGCCGAGGCGGTGAAGAAGCGGATGACGGAGCTGGCCACCAGCTTCCCGCCGGGCGTCGAGTTCGCCGTGCCCTACGACACCTCGCCCTTCGTCAAGGTGTCGATCGAGAAGGTGCTGCACACGCTCGCCGAGGCGATGGTGCTCGTCTTCCTCGTGATGTTCCTGTTCCTGCAGAACCTGCGCTACACGCTCATTCCGGCCATCGTCGTGCCGGTGGCGCTGCTCGGCACCTGCGCCGTGATGTATGCCACGGGCTTCTCCATCAACGTGCTGACCATGTTCGCCATGGTGCTCGCCATCGGCATCCTCGTCGACGACGCCATCGTCGTCGTGGAGAACGTCGAGCGCATCATGTCGGAGGAGGGCCTGTCGCCGAAGGAGGCCACCCGCAAGGCCATGGGCCAGATCACCGGCGCCGTCATCGGCATCACCGCCGTGCTGGTCTCGGTGTTCATCCCGCTCGCCTTCTTCCCCGGCGCGGTGGGCGTGATCTACAAGCAGTTCAGCCTGACCATGGTCGTGTCGATCCTGTTCTCGGCCTTCCTGGCGCTGTCGCTGACGCCGGCGCTCGCCGCGACCTTCCTCAAGCCCGTCCAGGCCGGCCACCACCACGCCAAGCGCGGCTTCTTCGGCTGGTTCAACCGCGGCTTCGACAAGACCTCGCACGGCTACTCGGCCGTCGTCGGCCACCTGGTCCGCCGCGGCGGGCGCTACCTCATCATCTATCTGGCGCTGCTGATCGGCCTCGGCTGGCTCTATGTGCGCCTGCCCACCTCGTTCCTGCCGAACGAGGACCAGGGTTACATCATCGTCAACTTCCAGGCGCCCTCGGACGCGACCGTGAACCGCACGATGGCGGCCATCGAGGCGGCCGAGAAGCACTTCATGGCCGAGCCGGGCGTGTCCCGCATCGTCACCGTGCGCGGCTTCTCCTTCTTCGGCCAGGGCCAGAACGCGGCGCTCGCCTTCGTGACGCTGAAGGACTGGGGCGAGCGGGGCCCGCGTGACGCGGCCTCCGCAATCGCGCTGCGCGGCACCATCGCCCTGTCGCAGCTGCGCGACGCCATCGTCTTCTCGCTGTCGCCCCCGCCCATCCAGGGCCTCGGCAACTCCAACGGCTTCGCCTTCCGCCTGCAGGCGCGCGGCGGCCAGAGCCAGCAGCAGCTCGCGGCGGCCCGCGACCAGCTGGTCGGTGCGGCGATGCGCAGCCCGAAGCTCTCCCAGGTCTTCGTCGAAGGCCTGCCGGACGCGGCGCAGATCGCGCTCGTCATCGACCGCGAGAAGGCCAACACCTTCGGCGTCACCTTCGCCGACATCAACGCCACGATCTCGACGACGCTGGGCTCGTCCTACGTCAACGACTTCCCCAATGCGGGTCGTCTCCAGCGCGTGCTGGTGCAGGGCGACACCGCCTCGCGCATGCAGATCGCCGACCTCCTGAACCTCAACGTGCGCAACTCCAACGGCGGCATGGTGCCGCTGTCGGCCTTCGCGCGCGCCGAGTGGCAGCGCGGCCCCTCGCAGATCGTCGGATACAACGGCTATCCGTCCGTCCGCATGTCGGGTGCGGCGGCGCCGGGCTTCTCCTCGGGCGACGCCATCGCCGAGATGCAGCGCCTCGCCGCCGACCTGCCCCCGGGCTTCGGCTATGAGTGGACGGGCCAGTCGCTGCAGGAGATCCAGGCGGGCTCGCAGGCGCCGCTGCTCATCGCGCTGTCCTGCATCCTCGTCTTCCTGTGCCTCGCCGCCCTCTACGAGAGCTGGTCCATCCCGGTCTCGGTGCTGCTGGTGGTGCCGCTCGGCGTCATCGGCTCGGTGGCGGCCGTGACGCTGCGCGGCATGCCGAACGACGTCTATTTCATGGTCGGCCTCGTGGCGATCATCGGCCTCTCCGCGAAGAACGCGATCCTCATCATCGAGTTCGCCAAGGACCTGAGGGCCCAGGGCAAGGGCATCATCGAGGCGACGATCGAGGCGGCGCATCTGCGCTTCCGGCCGATCATCATGACCTCGCTGGCCTTCGCGCTCGGCGTTCTACCGCTCGCCATCGCGTCCGGCGCCAGCGCCGCGAGCCAGCAGGCGCTCGGCACCGGCGTGCTCGGCGGCATGATCTCGGCGACCGTGCTCGCGGTGTTCTTCGTGCCGGTCTTCTTCGTGGTGGTGACCCGCGTGATGGGCGGGCGCGACAAGCCGGCCCCCGAGGCGGCCCCCGCGGCCTCCGAACCGGGCCACTAGGGCCGATGGCCCGGCGCACCAAGGCGGAGGCGGAGGAGACGCGCCGCCGTCTCCTCGATGTCGCCGAGCGCATCTTCCACGCCAAGGGCGTGGCGGCCACCTCGCTCGAGGAGATCGCCAGCGAGGCGGGGGTGACGCGCGGCGCGGTCTACTGGCACTTCGCCAACAAGGCCGACCTGTTCATGGCCCTGTTCGAGGACGCGCCGCTGATCACCGAGGACCTGCTGGCGCCGCCGGCGCTGGACGGGCATCCCGATCCGCTGGCGCTGGTGGAGCATCTCGCGCTCGGGGCGCTGGCGCTGCTGGCGGCCGACGAGCGCCGCCAGCGCATCTACACGATCCTGACCCTGTGCGAATACCGCGACGATCTCGGCCAGGTCCTGCAGCGCAAGGTGGAGACCATGGACCGGGTCCACGTGCAGTTCGTCGGCGCCTTCGCCGAGGCGGCGCGGCGGGGGTCCCTCGCGCCCGGCTGGACGTCCGAGGCGGCGGCCGCCACCTTCCAGTGGCTGTTCCACGGCATCATCGTCGACTGGCTGAGATATGGCCGGCGCTTCGACCTGGTGGGGCGCGGGACCATGGCGATCCGGGCGCAGTTCCGCGCCTATCGTGTCGCGGGGACGCCGGCCGCGGACGCGATCCCGCAGCCGGCGTGAGGCGTCACGCCCGCGGCCGCCCGAGGACGGCGCGCGGGCGCTGGAGGGCTCAGGCGAGATCGAAGCGATCCGCGTTCATCACCTTGGTCCAGGCGGCGACGAAGTCCTTCACGAACTTCGCCGCGTTGTCCGACTGGCCGTAGACCTCGGCGAGGGCGCGAAGCTGCGAGTTCGAGCCGAAGACGAGGTCGACGCGGGTCGCCGTCCACTTCACCGCGCCGGTCTTGCGATCACGACCCTCGAAGGCATCCTCCTCGGCCGAGACCGGCCGCCACACCGTGCCCATGTCGAGCAGGTTGACGAAGAAGTCGTTCGTCAGCGCGCCCGGGCGGGTGGTGAAGACGCCGTGCGGCGAGCCGCCGTGGTTGCCGCCGATGACGCGCAGGCCGCCGACGAGGACGGTCATCTCCGGCGCCGTCAGGGTGAGGAGCTGCGCCTTGTCGATCAGCAGTTCCTCCGCCGAGACGGTGAAGGCCGTCTTCTGGTAGTTGCGGAAGCCGTCGGCGAGAGGCTCGAGGACCTCGAAGGACTCCACGTCCGTCGCCTCCTGCGTCGCGTCGGTGCGGCCCGGCGTGAAGGGCACCTCGACCGCGTGGCCGGCGGCCTTCGCCGCCTGCTCGATGGCGACGCCGCCGCCGAGCACGATGAGGTCGGCGAGGGACACCTTCTTGCCGCCGGTGGCGGAGGCGTTGAAGGCCTGCCGGATGCCCTCGAGGACGGAGAGCACCTTGGCGAGCTGGGCCGGCTGGTTGGCCTCCCAGTCCTTCTGCGGGGCGAGGCGGATGCGCGCGCCGTTGGCGCCGCCGCGCTTGTCCGAGCCGCGGAAGGTCGAGGCGGCCGCCCAGGCGGTCTGGACGAGCTCGGCCTGGCTGAGGCCCGAGGCGAGGATCTTCGCCTTGAGGGCGGCGATGTCGGCGGCGTCCACCAGCGGATGGTCGACGGCCGGCACCGGGTCCTGCCAGATCAGGTCCTCGGCCGGAACCTCCGGCCCGAGATAGCGGACCTTCGGCCCCATGTCGCGATGGGTCAGCTTGAACCAGGCGCGGGCGAAGGCGTCGGCGAACTGGTCCGGGTTCTGGTGGAAGCGACGCGAGATCGCCTCGTAGGCCGGGTCCATGCGCATGGCCATGTCGGCCGTCGACATCATGATCGGCACGCGCTTGGAGGCGTCATGGGCGTCGGGCGCCATGTCCTTCTCGGCGAGGTTGCGGGCGTGCCACTGGTGGGCGCCGGCCGGGCTCTTCACCAGCTCCCACTCGTAGCCGAAGAGCACGTCGAAATAGCCGTTGTCCCAGCGGATCGGGTTGGAGGTCCAGGCACCCTCGAGGCCGCTGGTGATGGTGTCGGCGCCCTTGCCCGAGCCATGGCCCGAAATCCAGCCGAGGCCCTGCTCGGCGATCGGCGCCGCCTCCGGCTCGGGGCCGACGAGGGCGGCATCGCCCGCGCCGTGGGTCTTGCCGAAGGTGTGGCCGCCGGCGACGAGGGCGACGGTCTCCTCGTCGTTCATCGCCATGCGCGCGAAGGTCTCGCGGATGTCGCGGGCCGAGGCGAGCGGGTCGGGCCGCCCGTCCGGGCCTTCCGGATTCACGTAGATGAGGCCCATCTGCACGGCGGCGAGCGGGTTCTCCAGCACGCGGTCGCCGGTGTAGCGGCTGTTGGCCTTGTCGGAGCCGGCGAGCCATTCGGTCTCGGCGCCCCAGTAGATGTCCTCCTCGGGCTCCCAGATGTCGACGCGGCCGCCGCCGAAGCCGAAGGTCTTGAAGCCCATGGACTCGAGCGCGGCGTTGCCGGCGAGGATCATCAGGTCGGCCCAGGAGACGGCGTTGCCGTACTTCTGCTTGATCGGCCAGAGCAGGCGGCGGGCCTTGTCGAGATTGGCGTTGTCCGGCCAGCTGTTCAGCGGGGCGAAGCGCTGGGTGCCCGAGGACGAGCCGCCGCGGCCGTCACCGGTGCGGTAGGTGCCGGCGCTGTGCCAGGCCATGCGGATGAAGAAGGGGCCGTAATGGCCGTAGTCGGCCGGCCACCACTCCTGGCTGTCCGTCATCAGCGCATAGAGGTCCTGCTTCAGCGCCTGGTAGTCGACGCGGCCGAAGGCGGCCTTGTAGTCGAACTCGCCCATGGGATCGCAGAGGGCGGAGTTCTGGTGAAGCATCTTGATGTTGAGCTGGTTCGGCCACCAGTCGCGGTTGGAGCGGATCTTGTTGGTCGTCGCCCCGTGCATGACCGGGCACTTGCCGCCCGCCTCGATGTTCATTCCGTCCATGGTGTTCTCCGATCGTCCGTCCGACCTGCGCCCCGTGCGGCGCGCCGTCGCTTGTGAATCCTGCCTGATGCCGCAGCCGGCCCCTGCGGGCCCGTCGCGCTCATGCGCGCCCGAGAAGGACCGCCGGGGGACGGCCGCCGCCGGCCTCAGCGGAATACCCCTGGCGCCGGTGACCCTCCCCTTCTAGCGAAGACATCTCATTAGACTAAGTTGAATTATCTGATTATGACGATAAGCTCAAATTATGATCAACATCACTTTCAAACAGCTGCGCTATGTGGACGCGCTGGCCCGCCACGGCCATTTCGGCCGCGCCGCCGAGGCCTGCGCCATTTCGCAGCCGGCGCTCTCCATGCAGATCCGCGAACTGGAGGAGGGGCTCGGCACCCTCCTGTTCGAGCGGGGCGCGCGGCAGGTCCGGCTGACGTCCTTCGGCGAGGCCTTCGTGACGCGCTCCCGCGACATCCTGCGCGCGGTCGACGAGCTCGGCGATCTCGCGCGGGCGGCGCGGGCCGGGCTGGTGGGGCGCCTGCGGATCGGCATTATCCCCACGGTCGCGCCCTATCTGCTGCCGGCTGTGATCGGCGACCTCGCCCGCAGCCACGGCGGCCTCGAGATCAGCGTCAGGGAAACGCAGACGCCCCGCCTCATCCAGGAGCTGACCGACGGCAAGCTGGACACCGCCATCGTCGCGCTGCCGGTGTCGGAACCGTCGATGGCGGAGGTGGCCCTGTTCCGGGAGGACTTCGTGCTGGTGCGGCCTGCGGCGGATGCGGGCGAGCCGGTGCCGAGCCCGGAGGTGTTGCGGGAGATGCGGTTGCTGCTCCTCGAGGAGGGCCACTGCTTCCGCGACCAGGCGCTGTCCTTCTGCGGGGTCAACGCCGCCCGGCCGCGGGAGCTACTCGACGGCAGCACGCTCTCGACGCTCGTCCAGATGGTCGGCGCAGGGGTCGGCGTGACGCTCATCCCCGACATGGCGGTGGCGGTGGAAACGCGGTCCGCTCCCGTGGCGGTGGCGCGGTTCGGCGAGCCGCGCCCGTCGCGGACCATCGGCATGATCTGGCGGGCGACGAGCCCGCTCGCGCGCCAGCTCGGCGAGATCGCCGCGGTGGTGCGCCAGTCCGCGGAAACGATGCGGCGCATCCATGCCGGCCTTCGCGACGTGGGTCCGGAGCAGGGATCGTTAAGAACCGCGCCGTAGAACGGAAAGGGTATCAACGCTCGAGTACCCCCATGAGCTGTGCTGGCTGCCGCGACGGTCGCGCCTTCCCCCACTCCTTCTCCATGGCCTTCCAGCCGATCGTCCACGCCGCCAGCGGCGAGGTCTTCGCCTACGAGGCGCTGGTCCGGGGGCCGGCCGGCGAAAGCGCGGCGACGGTGCTCGGCGCCGTCGACGACACCAACCGCTACGCCTTCGACCAGCAGTGCCGCGTCAAGGCGATCGAGCTCGCCGCCGGCCGCGCGCCGGCACCGGCGCGCCTGTCGATCAACTTCATGCCCAATGCCGTCTACGAGCCGCGCGCCTGCATCCGGCTGACGCTGGCGACGGCGGAACGGGTCGGCTTCCCGCTCGACCGCATCATCTTCGAGTTCACCGAGGACGAGAGGATGGACCCGGCGCACATCCTCAACATCATCCGCACCTACCGCGAAATCGGCTTCGCCACGGCGATCGACGATTTCGGCGCCGGGCATGCCGGCCTCGGGCTGCTCACGCGATTCCAGCCCGACATCGTCAAGCTCGACATGAACCTCATCCGCGACATCGACACCGACCGGGCCCGGCGGATCGTGGTCCGACACACCCTCGCGATGCTCGCCGACCTCGGCATCACCACCATCTGCGAAGGCGTCGAGACCTCCGGCGAGCTCGCCGTCCTGCGCGACCTCGGTGTGGAGCTGATCCAGGGCTACGTGCTGGCGCGTCCGGCCTTCGAGCGTTTCGAGACCCCGCGCATGGTGGCGTGAGGCCGCGGCTGCACCTCCCGACCGACCAAGTCACGCCGTCGCCAGACCGGCCGCAGCTAGCGGAATGCGCTGGAGCCGCACGGCGTCACAGTGAACGGATCGTAAAAATCACAAAACGACATCGGGTAGCACCGGGGCGATAAGGAACGTCCGGCCGCGCCGTGGCGTTGGGTCGGCGACGCAGGGCGCCAGCGCCGTGCTCTCCCCCACGATCGGAGACGAGACGATGTCCGACACCCGCCAGGCTTCCGACCAGCAGCGCGCCATCCAGCAGCAAGTCGATGCGCGGGATCGGCAGCGCGGCGAGGAGAAGGCACCGTCCGCCATGCAGGCCGGCGCCCGCCGCTATCCCGAGCCGCCGTTCCCCGATCAGCACCACGCCAAGCCCGGCCTCGAATCGCGCATCGATCCCGCGCCGCTCTACGACGCGCCGTTCTGGAAGGGTTCTGGGAAGCTGGAGGGCAAGGTGGCGTTGGTCACCGGCGGCGATTCCGGCATCGGCCGGGCGGTGGCCGTCCTCTTCGCGCGCGAGGGCGCGGACGTCGCCCTGAGCTATCTCGACGAGCACGGGGATGCGGAGGTGACGAAGGCCGCCGTGGAGGCGGAGGGTCGGCGCTGCATCCTCCTGCCCGGCGACGTCAGCCGGCGGGACGCCTGCGCGAGGGCCGTCGCCGAGACGGTGGGCCGGCTCGGCGGCCTCGACGTGCTGGTGAACAATGCGGCCTTCCAGATCCACACGGCCGATTTCGAGGACCTCACCGAGGAGCATTTCGACACGACGCTGAAGACCAATCTCTACGGCTATTTCCACATGGCCCAGGAGGCGGTGCCGCACATGAAGCCGGGCTCCGCGATCATCAACACCGGCTCGATCACCGGGATCGACGGTTCCAAGGAGCTGATCGACTACTCCATGACGAAGGGCGGCATCCACGCCTTCACGCGGGCGCTGTCGGGCAACCTCATCGGCAAGGGCATTCGCGTCAACTGCGTGGCGCCGGGACCGGTCTGGACGCCGCTGAACCCCTCCGACCGGCCGGCGGACCAGGTGGCGACATTCGGAGCGAAGACGCCGATGAAGCGCCCCGCGCAGCCGGAGGAGATCGCGCCGGCCTATGTCTTCCTCGCCTCGCCCCAGTGCTCCAGCTACATCACCGGCGAGATCCTGCCGATCATCGGCGGCTACTGATGCCAGCGGCGCGCCGGTGGTCCCTCAGTCGGGATCGCCGGAGCGCCACAGCCGTCCTTCCCCCGCCTTGAACGTGAACTGGCTGGCGGCGAGCCAGCCCTTGAGCGGGCGCAGGGGCAGGATGCAGGTCGCGAGACCGAACGGCAGCGTGAGCAGGAGATGGGTGGTGAGCGAGGCCTGGTAGCGCACCTCCAGCATGATGGCGAGGATCACCACGGGCACGCAGCCGAACATCATGACGAAGAAGGCCGGTCCGTCGGCCGTGTCGACATAGGAAAAGTCGAGGCCGCAGACCTCGCAGCGCGGCGCGATGGTGAGGAAGCCGGAGAAGAGGTGGCCCTGGCCGCAGCGCGGGCACCGGCCGCGGACCCCGGTGGAGAGCGGGCTCAGCCGCGGCCAGTCGCGTCGCTCCTCGGGGCCCGCCATCCCGCCTACCGGCGCATGCCGTAGAGAAAACCGACGAAGGCGGCGGCCATAACCGCCTGGAACGGCCGCGCGGCGACCTCGTCCCGGATGAGCTGCGTCACCTCACCGGCGCGCGAGGACATGCGCTCGGTGTCGATGCCCGCCGCCTTGAGCTGCGCGCTGGCGGACGATCCGCCGTTCCCGTTGCCGTTCCCGGCGGTGCCGGAGGCGGTGTTCATCCCGGGTGTCTGGTCGTCGATCATGATGAGGCTCCCTTGTGTCGGCGAGAGAACCTGCGGGAGTGGGCGGCCGTTCCTAACTGCGGCGAAGACCGGCGAGTGTCCGCCGGCTCCCGGAGCCTCAGGACACCTCGGCGACGGCGCGCACGCCGCTCCGTGCCTTCAGATCGGACGTGGCGTCCCCGTCGCGCGGCAGCTTTTCGTCGATGCGGCGGAAGGTGGCGAGAGCCTGCCCGACGACCTGGTCCATGTTGTAGTAGCGGTAGGTGGCAAGCCGGCCGACGAACCAGACATCGGGCGTCGCGCGCGCCAGCGCCTCGTAGAGCCCGTAGCGCTCCTGGTTTTCCGGCCGCGGCACGGGATAGTAGGGATCGCCGTCGGCGGTCGGATGTTCGTAGGTGATCGCCGTCTTCGGGTGCTCCTGCCCGGTCAGGTACTTGTATTCGGTGACGCGGGTGAACGCCTCCGTCTGCGGATAGTTCACCACGGCGACGTCCTGGTGGCGGGGGGCATCAAGGGTCACGTGCTCGAAGCGCAGGGAGCGATAGGGCAGGCGGCCGAAGCGGAAGTCGAAGAACTCGTCGATCTGGCCGGTATAGATCACCCGCCTGTGCGGGATGAGGTCGCGGACCCGGCGGTAGTCCGCCTGCAGCATGACGGTGATGTTGGGATGCGAGACCATCGCCTGGAACATGCGGGTGTAGCCGTGCTCCGGCATGACCTGGTGTTTGTCGGCGAAGTAGCGGTCGTCGGTGTCGGTGCGGGTCGGCACGCGGGCCGTCACCGACTTGTCGAGCTCGGAGGGATCGAGGCCCCATTGCTTGCGCGTGTAGCCGCGGAAGAACTTCTCATAGAGCTCGCGGCCGACCTTGCTGACCACGACGTCCTCGGAGGTCTCGACGCGCTCCACCGGTTCGGCGCGCGCGGCGAGCCAGGCTTCCATCTCCGCTTCCGTCTCCAGCGACAGGCCATAGAGCCGGTTGACGGTGGTGCGGTTGATGGGGATCGGGACGAGCTGGCCGTCGACGGAGGCGAGCACCCGGTGGGTATAGGGCCGCCAGGTGGTGAACTGCGACAGATGGTCGAGCACCATGTCGGAATTGGTGTGGAAGATGTGGGGCCCGTACTCGTGGATGAGCAGGCCCTGCTCGTTGTAGCGGTCATAGGCATTGCCACCGATATGGGGCCGCCTGTCGATGAGCAGAACGCGCTCGCCACGCTGGCTGGCGAGGCGTTCCGCGAGGACCGAACCGGCGAAGCCGGCACCCACCACCAGCCAGTCAAACATGGAGCGTTTCCCCCACCGGGGTCGGGCGTGTCCGGCTGCGAAGATCGCCCATGCGCTGGCGCCGTGCCTGCACCGATCCGTCGATGAGACGCTGCATGCCGGCCCAGGTCTGGTTCCACGACATGCCGGCGAGGTGGCCGTCGACGGCGGCGAGCCAGCCGGCAGGGGGCGTGCGCAGCCGGTCGAGGCCCTCGGCCATCCCGGCAGGGTCGGAGACGATCTCCACGAGGCCCTTCTCGCCATAGGGCGAGACCACGTCGGCGATGGCGGTGGAGAGCACGGGCAGGCCGGCGGCGAGGAACTCAGGCGTCTTGGTGGGGCTGATGAAACGGGTCGCCTCGTTCAGCGCGAAGGGCATCAGGCCGACGTCCCATCCGCCGAGATAGGCGGGCAGGTCACGGTAGGACTTGCCGCCGAGCCAATGGATGTTGGGCGCCGCGGGCAGGCTCGCCGGGTCGATCTTCACCACCGGTCCGATCATGACGAACTGCCAGTCGGGCCGGAGAGCCGCCGTCTGCGCGACGAGGTCGATGTCCATGCGCTCGTCGATGACGCCGAAGAAGCCGGCCCGCGGTCCGCCGATGACGGCTTGGTCCGCCGGCTCGGCCGGTTTGCGCCGGGCTTCGTGGAAATGGGCGACGTCGATGCTGGAGGGGAAGGGATGGACGCTGCGGTGACGGCGGCGCTTCGCGGCGTAGAGGCTCATGCCGCCCGTGAAGACGAGGTCGGCCCGCGCGAAGAGCTCGGCCTCCAGGTCGAGAAGGCGGGGCGGCGCGCCGCGGAAGGCGGAGAGTTCATCCATGTTGTCGTAGACGACCGTGTCGGCCTCGATGCCGCGGCTGAACGCCATCGCCATGGGCGTGTAGTACCAGAGGATCCTTTGCCGGCTCGATGGCGGCAGGATCGGCCGAAGCAGATCGGCGATCATCGTCGCCGCGGCGTCCTCGCCCGCCGGAGGCAGTACGGGGACGATGACGGTCACGCCTTCCGGCCGGCGGCTCGCCCGCAGATGCGGCGCGGCGTCGGCCTCCACCAGCGGTTCCTCGACGAAATAGACGTCGTAGTCGCGCGCGGCGCGCGTCAGCAGATGCTGGGGACGCTGGAAGACGAAATCCCACCGCAGATGGGAGAAGCACATGAGCTGCGGGCGTCGGTCGAGGGCGTTCATGCGCAACCTTCACGGTGACTACAGGTGCAGGGGGTGATCCGGGCGGGCCGTTCAGGCCGCCCCGATGAACGGACCGCTGCGTCGCCCTGTTCCTATTGGGTGCGGCAACGCGGCGCGCCCTCGCGCCGCTTTCCAAAAGGGAACCGTGACCGGAAAGGCCGGTTGTGCCGGCATCCCTCCACTTCACCCGAAGGCGCCCCCGCTTGGCCGACGCCCCGCTGTTCCAGAGCTTCTTCATGGCGGGCTTCGAATGCGCCACCCACCGTCGCCGGGACGGACGGCGTCTCGATCTCCTGGCGGCGACCGGGCACGATCGGCTCGTGGAAGGCGACTATCTGGCGATGGCGGCGCTCGGCCTGCGCACCGTCCGGGATGGCTTCCGTTGGCACCTGATCGAGCGGGCGCCCGGGGCCTACGACTGGTCCAGCGTCGTGCCTATGATCCGCGCCGCGCGCCGGGCCGAGGTGCAGGCAATCTGGGACCTCTGCCATTTCGGCTGGCCCGACGATCTCGACGTCTGGTCGCCCGCCTTCGTCGACCGTTTCGCCCGCTTCGCCGCCGCGGCCGCGCGGCTCGTCCGTTCGGAGAGCGACGCGGTTCCGATCTTCTGTCCCGTCAACGAGATGTCCTTCGTCGCCTGGGCCGGGGGCGAGGTCGGCGCCATCAACCCGGGAACGCGCGGACGCGGCGCGGAGCTCAAGGCGCAGCTGGTGCGGGCCTCCATCGCGGCGATCGCGGCCATCCGGGAGGTCGAGCCGAAAGCCCGCTTCCTCCATGCCGAGCCCGCCATCCACATCGCGAGCTATTCGCGCAGCGCGGCCGTGCGACGGGCGGCGGAAATGCATCGGCTGTCGCAGTTCGAGGCGCTCGACATGATCGCCGGCCGGGCGTCGCCGGAACTCGGCGGCCGCGCCGACCATCTCGACCTCGTCGGCGTCAACTACTACCCGCGGAACCAGTGGCTGCACCGCGGGTCGACGCTTCCCCTCGGCCACCACGGCTACCGCCCCTTCGCCGAGATGCTGGAAGAGACCTTCGCCCGCTACGGCCGGCCGATCATCATAGCCGAGACAGGGGCCGAGCGCAGCGCCCGGGCGTCGTGGCTGCACTATGTCTGCGGCGAGGTCCGGGCGGCCATGCGCGGCGGGGTGCCGGTCGAGGGCATCTGCCTCTATCCCGTGCTCGACTATCCCGGCTGGGACGACGGGCGCCTGTGCGAGACCGGGCTGCTCACCATGCCGGACGGGCGGGACGAACGGTCGCTCCACGCCGATTTCGCCGAGGAGCTGGAGCGGCAGCGCCTGCGATTCGGCGAGATGCCTGTCGCAATCGCCTAGCCGTCGCGGCGGAGGGCGACCCAGGCGGGCGCGTGGTCGCTCGCCCCCTCCTCCCCGCGCACGTCCCGGTCGACGCCGGCATCGACCAGCCGCGGGGCGAGGGTGGGGGACAGGAGGATGTGGTCCAGCCTGAGGCCGGCGTCGCGCGGCCAGCGGTTTCGCTTGTAGTCCCAGAACGTGAAGAGCGGTGCCTCGGGGTGGACCTGTCGGAGTGCGTCGGTCCAGCCGGCCCTCACCATCTTCGCAAAGGCGGCGCGGCTCTCCGGCTGGAGCAGGGCGTCGTCGTCCCAGGATCGGGTGGGGTAGATGTCGGCGTCGGTCGGGACGACGTTGTAGTCGCCGGCGAGCGCCACCGGGTGACCGGCCTTGCGCAGGGCCGCCGCATGTTTCCGCAGCCGCTCGAACCAGGCGAGCTTGTAGGCGAATTTCGGACCTGGCTGCGGATTGCCGTTGGGCAGGTAGATGCAGCCGACGAGGATGCCGCCGACGGCGGCCTCGATGTAGCGGCACTGGTCGTCGGCGCGGTCGCCCGGCAGCCGGTCGGCGGTCTGCACCGGCACCGCGTCGCGCGCCAGGATGGCGACGCCGTTCCAGGTCTTCTGCCCGCGCCAGACAGCCCCGTAGCCGGCCTTCTCCAGCGCATCGGCGGGAAAGCGGTCCTGCGCGGTCTTCAGCTCCTGCAGGCAGACGGCGTCGGGCCGTGCCGCGTCCAGCCAGGCGAGGAGGTTGGGCAGGCGGCGGACGACGCCGTTGATGTTGAAGGTGGCGAGCTTGAAGGTCGTCGCGTCTTCCGCGTCCCTGCGTTTCGTCATCGCTCGCTCGCGGGCCGGGATCGTCGCATGACCCGATCAACGCCGCCGGCCACCCGGGCGTTCCGGCGCGCGGGCCCCCGCATCGGCGCGCTTGAATTGGCCGGCGGTTCGCGGCATTCGATCGCCATCTCGAAACGGGCGGGCAGACGATGCGGGACGGCCTCTATCGCCTCAGGTTCCAGTCGGCGCGCGGCTGGGGATCCGGGGTCCTCTACATGGCGGGCGGCAGGGTCTGGGGCGGCGACGGCGTGATCTTCTACACGGGCACGATCCGCCAGGCCGAGGGCATGTTGGAGCTGGTGGTGACCACGGAGCGCCACACCGCCAATCCCGCGGTCCAGACGATCTTCGGCGCCGACAACGGGCGGCTCGTCCTGCGCGGCGCCGCCGCCGAGGGGACCCTGCGGCTCGACGGCTCGCCCGACGACGCGCCGGGCCTGCTGATCATGACGGAGATGACCTGGCTCACCGATTAGGCGGCGATCCGGGCCGGGCCGCGGCGTTGCCCAGGAGATGCAGCGTCGCGATCACCGCCACCGCCGAGAGCGCCGTCGACATGGCGAAGAGCCAGCCGTAGCCGAGCCAGTCGGCGATGCGACCGGACATGAGCGAGCCGGCGAGGTAGACGATGAGCTGGGCGCAGGCGAGGATGGTGAAGTCCGTGCCCGGCTGTTCGGAGGACGACACCGCCATGAACAGGCTGTAGAGCGCCACGATCTCCATGTAGCGGATCAGCGTCTGGAACCCGGCTGCGCCGAACAGCGCCTCCTTGCCCGTCACCACGCCGAAGGCATGGAGGGCGAAGAGAAGGAAGCACAGGGTGCGCATGCCGCCGAGCAGGCTGAGGACGAAGGACAGGCCGCGAGTGCGGATGACCCACGCGGCGATGGCCGATCCCGCAAGGCCGGCCGTCGCCGCGGAGAGGCCCGAGAGATAGCCGATCTGGTTGAGCGGCACGCCGGCATCGACGAGATAGGGTCCCTCCATCGCCTTCACGAAGCCCTCGCTCGCCCTGTAGACGAGCGCGATCCACAGGATCTGGCGCGCCTCGGGACGGCGCAGGAAGGCCATGATCGAGGGGCGCGGAGCCGGCGTCGCTCCGGCCGGTCCGTCGTCCTCGCGCATCATGAAGGCGGCGACGAGCGGCAGGGTGGACACCGCCGCGATGGTCAGCAGCATCCATGTCCAGCCGAGATGGTGGTAGAGCACGAGGCCGAGCGTGCCGCCGACCACCACGCCGAGCGCCACCGAGCCGCCCTGGATGGCGTTGCCGACGGCGCGGTCCTCTTCCGGCAGGTACTTGGCCGCATAGCCGTCGGTGGCGATGTCCTGCGTCGACAGGAGGAGCGAGGCGACCATGCCGATGGCGAGCACGGCGCGAACGTCGCGCACGTCCACCCAGAGCAGGGCCAGGATGGAGAGGATGATGCCGGACTGGGTGATGATGACCCAGCTCGCCCGGTGGGCGCGGGCGACGGGGCGGATGCGATCGACCCACGGCGCCCAGAGGAACTTCAGCACCAGCGGCAGGAAGAGGATCGAGACACAGCCGATGGCGGTGCGCGACACGCCCTGCTCGCGCATGATCGGCGGAATGGCGGCGGCGAAGAGGTAGGAGGGGATCGCCTGCGCCACATAGAGGCCGGCGAGGACGGCGAAGAGCCGCATGCGGCCGGGACGCGGGGCAGCAGCGGCGGGCAAGGCTGTCATGGCGGGCTACCCAGATAAGTGGCGAGGAGGCGACGGGCCGAGGCCTCGTCGGCCTCGAGCGTGACGGGAAAGGTCCAGAGCTTGCCGAAGGTGTCGGCCATGGCCTGCGTCGCGCCCGGACGCACGATGGCGAGGCCCCGGCAGACCTGGTTCATGTGGCCGCGTGTCGCCTTGAACCACAGCGCCTGCTCGCGTTCGCCCTCGCGCCCGAGGGCGCCGGCGCCCCCGAACACGGTCAGCAGTGCGAAGGGGCGGGCGATGGCGCCCACCCTGTGCAGCGCGTCGAGATAGGCGCGCTCGTCGCCCTCCCCGACGGGGGGCACGAAGCGCAGGGTCACGATGCCGTCCCCACCTTCGTCGAGGCTGACCATGGTGCGCGTCCCTCAGAAGCTGCGGCGGAAACCGGCGGTCACCGTGCGGCCCCAGGCATAGCTCGTGAGGTTGCGCACCGAGGTGGCGGTGGGGTTCTCGTAGAGGGCGTCGAACAGGTTGTTGACCGACACGAAGGCCTGCCCCCCGGCGACCGGCGCCGAGACGGAGGCGTTCATCGTGAACCCGGCGCGGATCGGGTAGATGGTCCCGGCGATGTTGACGGGCTCGTTGCGGCCGGAGAAACCGACGCCCTCGAGGCGCACGGCGACGCCGTTCTCGAAGCGGTAGGTGCCGTAGAGCGTGCCGCGGAACGGGTTGGCGATGCGGTTGTTCGGCAGGGCGCTGTCGAGGCGGCCATCCTTGTTGGAATCGTAGCGGCCCTCGCGCCAGGTGACGTTGCCGCCCAGGGTGAGGGCTTCCGTCACCGCCACTTCGCCGGTGACCTCGACGCCGTAGATCATCTCCTTCTGCTGGGAGAGCTGGTTGGTGACGGAATCGAAGGTCACGCCGTTCTCGGAGGTGGAGATGAAGCCGGCAATGCCGCCGCGGAATGCGCCGATGCGGCCGCGGATGCCGACCTCGTAATTGTTCACGAGCTGGGCGCGCGGAGCGATGCTGGCATAGCTGACGGTCGTGCCCGCCGGCAGGCAGTTCGGCCGCGAGACGGGGCAGGCATAGGCGGTGCTCAGGCCGGCGCGGCGGGTGAAGGCGCCCACATCCGGCAGGGCGAAGCCCTGGGAGAAGCCGCCGTAGAGGTCGACCGTCTCCGTCAGCTTGAAGGTGGCGCCGAGATTGTAGGTGGGCGCCGAATAGCGGAACCGGCCGCCGGTGACGTTGAGCGCCGGCAGGATGTAGGCGAGCGACGGGCTGACGCCGTAATAGACGTCCGGCCGGGTGAAGTCGGAGACGGTGAGGTCGAACTGCTCGTAGCGGATGCCGCCGCGGACGGTCAGGCGGTCGGTGATCGGCACCTGCAGCAGGGCGAAGCCGGCAAGGCCGGTCTGGGCGAGGGGCGTGAACACCGCACGGCCGTCGGTCAGCTCCTGCGAGGTGTGGTCGCGGGTGACGTCGGCCCCCCAGGTGAGCTTGGCGCCCTGGCGCAGCATGTCGAGCGGCGTGTCGATCGTGGCGTTGAGGCCGTAGCGGCGCGAGTGCAGGGTGGTCTGGTTGAAGGCGCTGGTCGGTGAGGAGGGGGTGCCGGAATAGTAGACCAGGCTGTTGTAGGGGTAGGAATAGTCCGAATAATTGAAGCGCTTGTTGGTGTCGTTGTAGAAGGCGAGCAGCGACAGGCTGCCCAGGACGAAACCCGAATCCGTATAGCGCGCCTGGAACGAGGCCGTCTTTTCGGAGACGCTGCGGCCGCTGTAGAGCGCGTTGACGTTCGGCTGCGCATAGGTGCCGGAATAGAGCGTGTTGTATTGCGGGTTCTGCTCCAGGCCGATCATCATGCCCTGGACCTCGAAGCGGCGTCCGGGGGTGAAGGTGTAGCCGAGGCGGGCGAAGAGATTGCCGCTCCAGTAGCGGTCGCCGCCGCCCTGGCCGAGCATGGCGTCGGAGGGCAGTTCCCGCCCGGCTCCGTCATAGGTGCGGCCGGCCATGCGGCCGGTGCCGATGATCGTGTAGTCGAAGCCGTTCTGGCCGCCGCGGATGCTCACCGAGGTCTCGGGCGCCAGGGAGGCGGCGGCATTGGCGGTGAAGGCGCGGAGCGCGGTGGACACCGTCACCTCGGGCCTTCCCTCCACCGGCCGGCGGGTGATGAAATTGACCGTGCCGCCGGTGGCGCCGGCGCCGTAGAGGCTCGAGGCGCCGGCGGCGACCTCAATGCGCTCGACGGCGTTCATGTCGATCATCGACAGCAGGCGGCTGACGTCGCGCAGCGGCGTGTTCATCGGCACGCCGTCGATCATCACCAGGAGATCGCGGCCGCGGAAACTCTCGGAGGCGCCGGAAATGGTTTCCGTGGAGGCCGAATAGCCGGGGATCAGCTTGGACAGCGCCGCGGCCGGGCTCGGCGAGAACTGCAGCTGCTGCTCGATCTCGGCCCGCTCGACCACGCGCACGGTGGTTGGCACCTGCTCGATGGGGCGCTCGGCGCGGGTCGCGGTGACGGTGATTTCGGACAGCGCGACCGGCTCCTGCTGCGCCAGCGCCACGGCGGGGATGCAGGCGAGCGCGCCGGCGGCGGCGATGGCTCGGGGGGAGAGACGGGAAGGGCGGGGGACGCGCATGGGCCTGCACTCATTCTGGTCGAAGAGCGCCGAAAATGCACCGCATCCCGGGGGCGTCAATCCAGTGTAACGGCCCGAAACACACTATTGAGCCATTCCAGGGAGCGACATTCTGGAATCCCTCTAGATATCGACAGATTAGAGTCCTTACAGAGTTTTTCGATTATTTCCTGAAATAAAATGAACATTCCCGGGTTGCGCGGGTATTATTGTTGCGCGCGGGTCAAGATTTGACGGCCGGTGGTGCACTGTTGCGCGAAAGCAACGTCTGGCTGAAAGATCGCCACCCCTCGGGCGCGCGGCGCCCATCGGCACCGTGCTCGCTGGACCAGACGGTCTTCAGACGCGCGCTGCGCCACGCAGCCGCGCGGCGGAGGACGATGGGGGGATCCGTCGGTGCAAGACGGCAGTCCCGCGAGGAACGGCGCGGCCACAACCGGGCCATCGAAGGCCCCGGGCGGTTGAAGGCGGCATGAAAAAAAACTGGCGCACCCGGCACGATTCGAACGTGCGACCTTTGCCTTCGGAGGGCAACGCTCTATCCAGCTGAGCTACGGGTGCATGCCGCGCGGCGCGCAGGACGTGTTTAGCGGATCGTCCGCGGGCCTG
>LNFH01000394.1 GCA_001464235.1 Rhizobiales bacterium Ga0077556
GAGAAGTGGCACGAGATCGAGACGGTCTACATCCCCACCCGCGACCGCGGAACGCTCTGCATCTCCAGCCAGGTCGGCTGCACGCTCACCTGCTCCTTCTGCCATACGGGCACGCAGAAGCTCGTTCGCAACCTCACCGCCGCCGAGATCGTGGCGCAGGTGATCGTCGCCCGCGACCATCTCGGCGACTGGCCCGGGCAGGAGCCGCCGGAGGGCGCCTTCGTGCCGACGGACGGCGGGCGCTTCGTCACCAACATCGTCTTCATGGGCATGGGCGAGCCGCTCTACAACGTGGAGAACGTCACCGGCGCGCTGATGACCCTGCTCGACCCGGACGGGCTGCAGTTCTCCAAACGCCGCGTCACCCTGTCGACGTCCGGCGTGGTGCCGGAGATCGGCCGGGTGGGCGCCGAGACCGGTGTGGCGCTGGCCATCTCGCTGCATGCGGTGCGCGACGACCTGCGCGACGAGCTGGTGCCGCTCAACCGCAAATATCCGATCGCCGAGCTGCTGGACGCCTGCCGCACCTATCCGGCTGCGTCGAACGCGCGGCGCATCACCTTCGAGTACGTGATGCTGAAGGGCGTCAACGATTCCGTCGACGACGCCCGGCGGCTGGTGCGGCTCCTGAAGGGCATTCCCGCCAAGATCAACCTCATCCCGTTCAATCCCTGGCCCGGCTCCAAGTACGAGTGTTCGGACTGGGAGCAGATCGAGCGCTTCTCCGAGGTGGTCTTCGAGGCGGGCTATTCCTCGCCCGTGCGCACCCCGCGCGGCCGCGACATCCTCGCCGCCTGCGGCCAGCTGAAGAGCGAGACCGAGCGGCTGCGCGCCAAGGACAAGGCGGCGCTGATGAGCAAGGCCGAGCAGGACGCCTTCCGCGCCATGAGCATGGTGGACTGACCGGCGACCCTGCGCCCGCCGCGCGGCAGCCGCCGCAGGCGCGCGCTTGACCCTCCCCCGGGCGGGTGGTGAGCTTTCGGCGACCGGCGCAACAAGACCGGCCGAGACCATCACGATCCCGGGAGGATCCCATGACCGTCCAAGCACTGTCGCCCGTGCGCGCCGGGGCCGTCGCCCTGGCGCTGGCCACCCTGGCGCTGACCCCCTCCGTCGCCTCCGCCCAGTTCGGCCCAGGTCCGGGTGCCGGGCCCGGACCCGGCGGTCGCTTCGAGCGCGAGGACCGCGGCCCCGGTCTCGACCGCTGGCAGGGCCGCGAGGGTCGCGAAGGCCGTGAGGGGCGTCGCGGGCGCGGCGAAGACACGGTCATGGGCTTCTCGCGCGAGAGGCTCGGCCGGATCGGCCCCGTCATGCGCGAGCAGGTGGACCGCGGCATGTTCCCGGGCGCGGTGACGCTGATCGCGAGGCGCGGCCGGATCATCCATTTCGAGGCGCACGGCTTCCGCGACGCGGCCAAGACCCAGCCGATGACGCGCGACACGATCTTCATGCTGGCCTCGATGACCAAGCCCATCGTCTCCACCGCGGCGGTGATGCTCATCGAGCAGGGGCGGATGAAGCTCTCCGACCCGATCGCCACCTGGCTGACCGAGCTCAAGGACATGAAGGTGCAGGTCGAGCGGCGCAACGCCGACGGCACGACGACGACGGAGGACGTGGCTCTGGCCCGGCCGATCACGGTGCAGGACCTGCTGCGCCACACGGCCGGCTTCACCTATGCCGGCTCGGTGCGCTCGCCGCGTCTGAAGCAGCTCCTCGACGACCAGAACATCGAGGGCCGCACCGCCAACATCACCGGCGACGAGATGCTGCGCCGGCTCGCCCAGATCCCGCTGGTGCACCAGCCGGCCACGGCCTTCGAATATTCCATCTCGGTGGACGTGCTCGGCCTGCTGCTCGAGCGCGTTTCCGGCAAGCGGCTCCACATCCTGATCAAGGAGATGATCCTCGACCCGCTCGACATGCGCGACTCCGCCTGGTTCGTGCCGGAGGGGCGGCGCTCGCGTCTCGCCGAGGCGCTGGATTCCGACCCGGCCAAGGCGGGCATGTGGACCTCCTACCGCATCTTCGAGAACCCGGCCGACCACGGCCAGTACTTCAAGGGCGGCGCCGGCATGGTCTCGACGGCGGAGGACTATTTCAAGTTCGCGCAGATGATCCTCAACGGCGGCCAGTTCGAGGGACGCCGGCTCCTCTCGACCAAGTGGGTGGAGTTCATGCTGTCCAACCACACGATCGGCATGGGCGGCTCGACGGCGGCCTCGACGGGGCCGGGCTACGGCTTCGGGCTCGGCTTCGCCGTGCGCCTGCAGGACGGCTTCGCGGTCGCGCCGGGCTCCACGGGCGATGCCATGTGGGCGGGCGCCTGGGGCACCAGCTTCACCATCGATCCGCGCGAGGGCATCGTCGGCATCCTGATGGCGCAGGGCCCCTCGAACCGTGTGCATACCCGCATGCTGTTCAAGAACCTGATCTACGGGGCGGTGGTGCGCTGACGCGCATCAGGCCGGCCGCCGCCCTCCGGGCCGGAGAGCGGCGGTCGTCCACAGCACGGGGGGCATGCCGCGGCCGCGCTATCGCCCGTGGCCGGGGCCGATTACGGTCCCGCCCATGAATCGCTTCGCCTTCTATCTCGTCAGGCTGCTGCGGGTGGCGCTCGGCTTCATCGCCGGCCTGGTGGTGGCCGCGGCGATGGTGGTCATCCTCGACCTCAACAAGGGCCGGCTGCCCGAGCCGCTGGCGGGCGCCGCCACCGTCGGGTTCTACGCCTTCCTCGCGGCGCGTCTGTTCTGGCCGCTGCTGCTCGTGCTGCTGGTCGCCGAGGTCCGGCGCTGGCGCTCGCCCGCCTTCCATCTCGGCCTCGGCCTGCTCGCCGCCCTCGCCGCCCTCTCGTGGACCTATCTGCAGGCCCCCGCCGAAGCGCCGGACCCGATCCTCGGGGAGGAGCCGGTCCTCACCGTCACCCGCGTCGCCGTCACGCTCGCCGCCGGCCTCGCCGGTGCCCTCGTCTCCTGGTTCATCGCCGGCCGTTCGGCCGGCCTCCAGCCTCCAGAAAGGACCCGTCCATGACCTTCACCTGCCGCCCGCCCGCCGATCCGCAGGTCCTCGTCGACAACGACAAGGTCAAGGTGACGCGCTGGAACTTCTCCGACGGCGCCGAGACCGGCTGGCACACCCACGGCTGGGACTATGTCGTGGTGCCGCTCTCCGACGGCAAGCTGATCGCCGAACTCGGCGACGGCACCTCGGGCGAGTACGAGATGAAGACGCACGAGCCCTATTTCCGGAAGGAGGGGGTCAACCACAACATCGTCAACATCACCGGCCGCGACTTCGCCTTCATCGAAATCGAGATCAAGCCGTCCTGACGCGCCGACCGCGCGCGCCGGGGCAAGTCAACGCGACATTTCGTCCGTGACTTGGCGATGACAGCCCCGGCGGCGCTGTTTACAATCCCTCTCAGAAACCGGGCCAAGACCCGGCGCTTTCAGAGAGGTGAGATATGCGTTTCGGTCTTAAGCTCTTCGCGGGCGCGATGATGGCTGCCGCGGTCTTCGTGACGGCCGCGGATGCCCGCACCGTGCGCTGGGCCCGTTCGGTGGACGCCCAGACGCTCGACCCGATGTCGGCCAATATCGGGCCGACCTCCAATCTCGTCCATCAGATCTACGAGCCGCTGGTGATCCGCGGCTATGACGGCAAGCTGGTGGCCACCCTCGCCACCGAATGGCGCATCATGCCGGACGACCCGACGGTCTGGGAGTTCAAGCTCCGCCAGGGCGTCAAGTTCCACGACGGCTCCGACTTCACCGCCGACGACGCCATCTTCTCCTTCGAGCGCGCCCGCAAGCCGACCTCCGACTATCGCGGCCTGCTCACCTCGATCGACACCGTCACCCAGGTCGACGCGCACACGATCCGGATCAAGACCAAGGCGCCGAACCCGCTCCTGGTCGAGAACCTCACCAACATCTTCATGATGTCGAAGGCCTGGTCGGAGAAGAACAACGCCCTCGAGCCGCAGAACATCCGCGAGCGGGCCGAGAACGGCGCCACCCGCAACGCCATGGGCACCGGCCCCTTCACCCTCGTCTCGCGCGAGCCGGACGTGCGCACCGTGATGCGCCAGTTCCCCGGTTACTGGGGCAAGGGCCAGTTCCCGATGCAGGTGACGGAGCTGATCGTCGTGCCGATCCAGCAGGACGCCACCCGCATCGCGGCGCTGCTCTCCGGCGAGGTCGACGTCGTCCACGACGTGCCGGTGCAGGACATCGCGCGCCTGCAGCAGAGCCAGGGCATCAAGGTGACGACCGGCCCCGAGAACCGGGTCATCTTCCTCGGCTTCAACGTCGGCGACGCCGAGCTGAAGTCCTCCGACATCAAGGGCAAGAACCCCTTCGCCGACGTGCGCGTGCGCAACGCCATCAACATCGCGGTGAACCGCGAGGCGATCACCCGCGTCGTCATGCGCGGCCAGGGCCAGCCGATCGGCTATATCGGCTCGCCCTTCATCTCCGGCTATTCGGCCGAACTCGCAGCGATCCCGCGCTTCGACCCCGCCGCGGCCAACCGCGCGCTGGACGAGGCGGGCTATCCGCGCCGCGCCTCCGAGGGCAACACGCGCTTCTCGGTGTCGCTCCAGTGCACCAACAACCGCTACGTGTCGGACGAGAACATCTGCCAGGCCGTGGTGGCCATGCTCGGCCAGATCGGCATCCGCGCCAATCTCGTCGCCAAGCCCGCCGCGCAGCACTTCCCCGAGCTGCAGCGCCAGGAGCTGGACTTCTTCCTCGTCGGCTGGGGCATCCCGACCTATGACGCGGAATACATCCTGACCTTCCTGTACCACACGCGGACGGCCAACAACGGCACCTGGAACGGCACGCGCTATTCCAACCCGGCGCTGGACGCGCGCATGCTCGCCCTGCAGACCATGTCGGACGTCACGCGCCGCAATGCCGAGCTTGCCGACATCCAGAAGCAGCTGCGCGACCAGGCCATCTACATCCCGCTGCACATGCAGTCGATCAGCCACGCCTCGCGCGGCGGCATCGACGTTCCGGTGCATCCGGATGCCGGCGCCTGGTTCAAGCTGTTCCGCTTCGCCGGCTCCTGATCCCTCCGACCTGATGGCGAGGCCCTTTCCCGCATGCGGGAAGGGGCCTTGCTGCATTCGTTTCCCCGTCCCGCGTTGACCGGTCGCCCTTCATGATCGCCTATGTCGTCAAGAGTCTCGCCCAGGCGGTCCTGGTCATGCTGGCCGTGGCCCTGGTCGCGTTCTCGATGTTCCGTTTCATCGGCGATCCCGTCTCCAACCTCGTCGGGCAGGAGGCGACGCTGCAGGACCGCGAGCAGCTCGCCCGCGACCTCGGCCTGATGGATCCCTTCCCCGTCCAGTTCGCCCGCTTCGTCGGCAATGCGGCGCAGCTGCAGTTCGGCGTCAGCTACCGCCAGGGCCGGCCGGTGGCCGATCTGATGGCGGAGCGGCTCCCGGCCACCGTCGAGCTGGCGCTGCTGTCGGCGATCTTCGCCCTCGTCGTCGGCATCGCCCTCGGCGTCTACACCGCCATCCACCGGAACGGCCTCCTCTCCCACGCCATCCTGTCGGTCTCGCTCATCGGCGTGTCGCTGCCGACCTTCCTGATCGGCATCGGGCTCATCTGGCTCTTCGCGGTGGAGCTGCGCTGGCTGCCCTCGTTCGGGCGCGGCGACGTGGTCAAGATCGGCTGGTGGTCGACGGGCCTCCTGACCACGTCGGGCCTGAAGTCGCTGGTCATGCCCGTGCTGACCCTCGGCTTCTACCAGCTCACCCTGATCATGCGCCTCGTGCGGTCAGAGATGCTCGAGACCATGCGCACCGACTACGTCAAGTTCGCCCGCGCCCGCGGCGTGCCGGAGCGCACCATCTGGTTCCGCCATGCGCTGAAGAACACGATGGTGCCGGTGATGACCATCGCCGGCCTGCAGCTCGGCGGCGTCATCGCCTTCGCCATCGTCACCGAGAGCGTCTTCCAGTGGCCGGGCCTCGGCGCGCTCTTCGTCCAGGCGGTGCAGTTCGTCGACATCCCCGTCATGGCCGCCTACCTGATGTTCGTCGCCTTCGTCTTCGTGGTCACCAATCTGGTGGTCGACCTCCTCTATTTCGCGCTCGACCCACGCCTGCGCGGCGCGGGTCCGGCCTCGGCCCATTGAGGCGCGCCATGACCGCGATCGACGACACGCCGAAGCCGCGCCTCACGCTGAAGGCCCGCCTCGCCCGCGCCTGGGACTCCGACCTCGCCTGGAGCTTCCGCCATTCGCCGGTGGCGATGGTGGCCGCCGCCATGACGGTGATCCTGCTCGCGGCCTCGCTGGGGGCGAACTGGATCGCCCCGCAGGACGCCTTCGACCCGGCCGCGCTGAATCTCCTCGACGCCTATACCAAGCCCGGCGAGGCGGGCATGGGCTCCAATACGGTCTACTGGCTCGGCACCGACAACCAGGGCCGCGACCTCTTCTCCGCCATCCTCTACGGCTCGCGGGTGTCGCTCTTCGTCGGCTTCTCCTCCGTCGCCTTCTCGGTGGTGATGGGGGTCGGGCTCGGCCTTCTCGCCGGCTATCTCGGCGGGCGGACCGACGCCTTCATCATGCGCGTCGCCGACATTCAGCTGTCCTTCCCCGCCATCCTGATCGCGCTGCTGTTCTTCGGCGTGGCGCGCGGCCTCATTCCGCCCTCGCAGCACGAGCAGATGGCGATCTGGGTGCTGATCGTCGCCATCGGCCTGTCGAACTGGGCGCAATATGCGCGCACCGTGCGCGGCTCCACCATGGTCGAGCGCAGCAAGGAATATGTGCAGGCGGCGCGCGTCATGGGCCGGCCGCCGATCTTCATCATGGCGCGGCACATCCTGCCCAACGTCACCGGGCCGGTGCTGGTGATCGCCACCATCAACCTGGCGCTCGCCATCATCGAGGAGGCGACGCTGTCCTTCCTCGGCGTCGGCGTTCCCGCCACCCAGCCCTCGCTCGGCACGCTGATCCGCTTCGGCCAGCAGTACCTGTTCTCCGGCGAGTGGTGGATCCTGTTCTTCCCGGCGCTGGCGCTCGTCCTGCTGGCGCTGTCCATCAACCTGCTCGGCGACTGGCTGCGCGATGCCCTCAATCCGAAGCTGAGGTGAGGGGCCGTGTCGACCGCCCTGTCCAGCGCTCCCATCCTCGCTGCGGTGATTCAGGCTTTCGGCGTGGCTGCTGCGGCGACGATCGGCGTCGCCTTGTGGTGGCTGAAGGAACGCTCTGAGAAGCGCACCGAGCGAGAGAGACGCGACGGGAAAGTCGACGACTACGTGCGCGCCATCCGTGCGGACCTCAAGGTCGACATCGAGCCACTGCAGCAGCAGTTCGATGAGGATCGCCGGGCACTGTTGCAGGAAAAGCTCATCCGTCGCGCGAAGGAGCCCCCGTCGGTTCCGGCGCCTGCGGTCGCGCGGCTAGACGGAGAAACCGCCAACAGCAAAGACATGCCGCAGGCCCCGGTCGCGCCAAGGAGCTTCGTCTTCGAGTTCGTGAAGACCGATCTCGCGATTCTGCCGGAACCGATCATCGAACCGGTGGTCGCCTATTACAAGCTCGACCAAAACCTCACCGGCGTCATCGAGGCCTTTGCGAAGGGCCAGTTCGAAGGATTGTCGGACGAGCGGCAGATCGAGGCCATCAACGCCTATTTCGATCTCGGCCGGCGGACACTGGCTGCCGCAGAGGCCGCGCAAGCGGCATGCGACCGCTACCTCGCAAGCAGAGGTCCATCACACAGGGGGGATAATGGGACCAATCATGGTTCGTCCTCCACAACGCAACGGAACATAGCATGAAGTGCGCGTTCACGCCATGACAGCCGTCCTCTCCGTCCGCGACCTCGTCGTGCAGTTTCCCACGCGCCGCGGCGTGCTGACCGCCGTCGACCGCATCTCCTTCGACATCGCGCCCGGCGAAGTGGTCGGCGTCGTCGGCGAATCCGGTGCCGGCAAGTCGATGACCGGGGCCGCCGTCATCGGTCTGCTCGAACCGCCCGGCCGCATCGCCGGCGGGGAGATCTGGCTCAAGGGCGAGCGCATCGACAACCTCGCCCCGGAGGCCATGCGCAAGATCCGCGGCAAGCGCATCGGCATGGTGTTCCAGGACCCGCTGACCTCGCTCAACCCGCTCTACACGGTGGGCGAGCAGCTGATGGAGACCATCCAGACCCATACGCGGCTGACGACCGCCCAGGCGCGGGCCCGCGCCATCGACCTGCTGACGGAGGTGGGCATCCCGGCTCCGGAGAAGCGGATCGACGCCTATCCGCACCAGTTTTCCGGCGGCATGCGCCAGCGTGTCGTGCTGGCCCTGGCGCTCTGCGCCGAGCCGGAGCTCGTCATCGCCGACGAGCCGACCACGGCCCTCGACGTGTCGGTGCAGGCGCAGATCATCACGCTGCTGAAGAACCTCTGCAAGGAGCACGGCACCGCGGTGATGCTGATCACCCACGACATGGGCGTCATCGCCGAGACGGCGGACCGTGTCGCCGTCATGTATGCCGGGCGCATCGCCGAGATCGGCCCGGTCCAGGACGTCATCAAGCGGGCCCGCCATCCCTACACGGAAGGGCTGATGGGCTCGATCCCCTCGCTGGACGCGACCTCGGACCGCCTGGTGCAGATCCCCGGATCGATGCCGCGGCTGACCGCCATCCCGCAGGGCTGTGCCTTCAATCCGCGCTGCCCGAAGGTCTTCGACCGATGCCGCATCGAGAGGCCGGAGCCCATGGCCGTCGGCGGCTCGCAGGTCGCCTGCTGGCTCTATGCCTCGGGCGAGGAGAAGGCGGCATGAGCGAGCCCCTGGTCACCGTCCGCAATCTCTCGCGCACCTTCGACGTGTCGAAGCCCTGGCTCAACCGCGTGCTGGAGCGCGAGGAGCGCCGTCTGCTGCGCGCCGTCCAGGACGTCTCCTTCACCATCGGCCGACGCGAGACCTTCGCGCTGGTCGGCGAATCCGGCTCCGGCAAATCGACCGTCGCCAACATGGTGGTCGGCCTGCTCGAGCCCTCCGCCGGATCCGTCGTCATCGACGGCGTCGACATGGCGAAGGCGGGCGGCGGAGCACCGCTGAAGGAGGTGCGCCGGAAGATCCAGATGATCTTCCAGTCGCCCTATGCCTCGCTCAATCCGCGCTGGCGGGTGGACCGCATCGTCGCCGAGCCGATCCGCGCCTTCGGACTGATGAGCGATGCCCGCGAGATCGAGGCGGAGGTCGGGCGCCTCCTCCGGACCGTCGGCCTCGACCCGGCGGACGGGGCGAAGTACCCGCACGAATTCTCCGGCGGCCAGCGCCAGCGCGTCGCCATCGCCCGGGCGCTCGCCTCGCGTCCGGAGTTCATCGTCTGCGACGAGCCGACCTCGGCGCTGGACGTGTCGGTGCAGGCGCAGATCCTCAACCTCATGCGCGACCTGCAGGACGAGTTCGGGCTGACTTACCTGTTCATCTCGCACAATCTCGCGGTGGTCCGGCACATGGCGACGCGGATCGGCGTGATGTATCTCGGCCGCCTCGTCGAGGTGGCACCGGGCCGGCAGCTCTTCGCCGCGCCGCGCCACCCCTATACGCGCATGCTTCTCGACGCGGTGCCGGACCTCGACATGACGGGCCGGGCGCGCAAGCCGGTGCTGGGCGAGATCCCGAACCCGATCACGCCGCCGGCGGGCTGCCCGTTCAACCCGCGCTGTCCGCTCGCCAACGGCCGCTGCCGCAGCGAGGTGCCGGCCTCGGTGACCGACGCGCTGGGTACGGTCGCCTGCCACGCGGTGACGGAGGGGCGGCTCGCGGCGTGAGGCGCGGACGGTTTCGCAGCGCGCCCTGCATCAGCCAAGTGCGTCCTTCGAGGCTCGCCATAGCATCGAGCGAACGCGATGCGTTCGCCTCTCGCTATGCACTCGCACCTCAGGATGAGGAATGTGGAGTACTGCAGGCCGGTTGCCCAATGGCGGCCGGTGCCACGCACCACCGGCCTCATCCTGAGGTGCGAGCCCCCGGCGATGCGTCAGCATCGTCCGGCGGCGAGCCTCGAAGGACGCAATTGGGATTTGCAGCGTCCACAGCCGGGTTTATCAGGCAAATGGAGCGGGGCAGGGCGCAACTGGAGAACCAACTGCGCCGCAATCCCTTCTCCTCACGCCGCCTTGCCGCCGATGACGCCGCGACGGATCTGGTCCTCCTCGATCGACTCGAACAGGGCGCGGAAATTGCCCTCGCCGAAGCCGTCGTCGCCCTTGCGCTGGATGAACTCGAAGAAGATCGGGCCGAGCACGGTGCCTGAAAAGATTTGGAGCAGGACGCGCGACATGCGCCCCTCCTTGTCGCCGAGCGCCACCGCGCCCTCGCCGTCGATCAGGATGCCGTTGGCCTTCATCCGGTCCACCGGCTCGCCGTGGCCGGGCACGCGGGCATCGACCTTCTCGTAATAGGTCGCGGGGGGCGAAGGCATGAAGGGCAGGCCGTTGGTCCGCAGCGCCTCGACGGTCGCATAGATGTCGCGCGAGCCGCAGGCGATGTGCTGGATGCCCTCGCCCTTGTACTCCTTGAGGTATTCCTCGATCTGGCTCTTGTCGTCGAGGCTCTCGTTGATCGGGATGCGGATCTTGCCGCAGGGGCTGGTGAGGGCGCGGGAGATGAGCCCGGTGAGCTTGCCCTCGATGTTGAAGAAGCGGATCTCGCGGAAGTTGAACAGCTTCTCGTACCAGCCGGCCCAGTGGTCCATGCGGCCGCGATGGACGTTGTGGGTGAGATGATCGAGATAGTAGAGGCCGGCCTGTTCCGGGTGCGGGTCGCGCTCGCCGGTCCAGACGAAGTCGACGTCGTAGATCGAGCCCTTGTCGCCGTAGCGGTCGACGAAATAGAGCAGCGAGCCGCCGATGCCCCTCACCGCGGGGATCGAGAGTTCCATCGGGCCGACCTTGCCGACATAGGGTTCGGCGCCGAGGGCGATGGCGCGCTCGTAGGCGTATTTCGCGTCCTTCACACGGAATGCCATGGCACAGGCGCAGGGGCCGTGCTCGGCGGCGAAGGCCGCGGCGAAGCTGTCCGGCTCGGCGTTGACGATGTAGTTCACGTCGCCCTGGCGGAAGAGGGTCACATCCTTGGACCGGTGGCGCGCGACGGGCTGGAAGCCCATGAGCGAGAGAACCTGCTTCAGCGCTGCCGGGTCGGGATGGGCGAATTCGACGAACTCGAAGCCGTCGGTGCCCATGGGGTTGTGGGCGCTGATCTCGGCGGGCGGAGCTTCGTGGGGGAACGGGCCCATGGCGTCATCCTCTGGTGGTGGCGTCGGAACCCTGAGTATCGTGCGGAATCAGCGCACGGGGCGTGAGAACGGCGCGGCATTTAGCCCATTGCGTGCACATCTCGTGCGTGTTTGAGTGCCGGAATGAATGAAAGCGTCACCGTCGACGGCTTCGACCTGCGCCTGCTGGACGCGCTCCAGGAGGATGGCGCACGAACCAACCAGCAACTCGCCGACATCGTCCGGCTGTCGGCCAGCCAGGTCTCCCGCCGCCGCCAGCGGCTGGAGGAGGAGGGGCTCATCCGCCGCTACCGCGCCGACCTCGACGCCGCCCGGCTCGGCTTCGGCGTCACGGTCTACATCTTCGTGTCGCTCGCCACCCATTCGGGACTCAACGCCAAGCGCTTCGGCGACCTCGTCCGCGCCATGCCGGAGGTGCAGGAGGCCCACGCCATGACGGGGGACGCGGACTATCTCCTGAAGCTCGTCGTGCGCGACCTCAAGGGGCTCTCCACCCTCGTCAACGAGGTGTTGCTGCCGCACGAGAGCGTGGCGCGGGTGCGCTCGTCCATCGTGCTGGAGACGCTGAAGGACCAGGCCCTCCTGCCGCTGACGCGAACGGGCGGATACGGGAGTGCCGCGCCGGCGCGATGAAAGCGAAATGCGGCGGTGCGAGTTCCTCCGCGTCTTCCACCGGACCGCCCGCCATGCCCGTCGTCGCTTCCGCCCTCTCCCGCCGCTCCGCCCTCACTCTCCTCGTCGCCGCGCTGGTGAGCCCCGCTGCCGCCGACGAGGCGCAGCTCGTCGCGGGCCTCGAGGGGGATCATCCCGCCGGCTATTATCGGCGCGCGGCGGATCTCTTCCGCGCGGGACGGCGGGACGAGGCGGTCTTCGTCTTCTATCTCGGCCAGTTGCGCTACCGCACCCATCTGTCGGCTCGTCCGGACCTGCCGCGCGATCGCGACGCCGCGGCCTTCGCCTCGCTGTCGGAGGTGGTGGGCCGGCCAGTCAACGAATATGCCTTCGGCGACATTCCGGCGCTCGACCGCACCCTCAAGGCGGTGCTCGCCTATGATGCCGCCCGTCCCGACGCCTTCACGCCGCCGGACCGCTTCCCCCAGGCGAGCCGGTCGACGCGCGAGGGGATGGAGCGCTTCCGCGCCCAGATCGTCGCGCAGCAGCAGAGCATCCGCGCCCAACGCGTCGCCAACGGCCTCACCAACCGCAACTGAGGGCACGTCCTCCTGACGGATTCCGGCGCGGGTGCGTTTATCCCAGTCGGGCCGGTCCCGCAGGGAGAGATCACATGCCTCAGCGCAGCACGGTCGACCGCTTCGTCGCGATGGTGGAATCGGGCGACCATCTCGGGGCGATCGAGGCCTTCTATGCCGAGGATGCCTCGATGCAAGAGAACCTGGCGCCGCCGCGCGTCGGCAAGGCGGCACTGATCGCCCACGAGACGGCGGCGCTGGCGCGCGTCGCTTCGGTCCATACCCACACGGTGAAGACCCTGCTGGTGGACGGCGACCACGTGGCGATCCACTGGATTTTCGACTTCACGCTGCCGGACGGCTCCACCCGCCGGTTCGACGAAATGGCGCTGCAGACCTGGCGGGGCGAGGAGATCGTCACGGAGCGGTTCTTCTACGATCCTTCCACCACACGCTGACGCCGTCCGCCGTTTCCGCGGCGCCGGGCAGATGCTAGGTGTCTGCGACAGACGAGAGACACCGCCATGCTTCCCAACGCCCGCCCGCTGCTCGCCCTCGCCCCCGTCATTCCCGTCCTCACCATCAAGGACGTCCGTCACGCCGTGCCGCTGGCGCGGGCGCTGGCGGCCGGCGGACTTCCGGTCATCGAGGTGACGCTCCGCACGCCGCAGGCGCCGGACGCGATCCGCGCCATCGCCCGCGACGTGGCGGAGGCGCTGGTGGGGGCCGGCACCATCACCCGGACCGAGGACATCCAGGTGGCGACGGCGGCGGGCGCGCGCTTCCTCGTCTCGCCGGGAACGCCGGCGGCGCTCGCCGAAGCCCTCGCCGCCGTGCCCATTCCGGTCCTGCCGGGCTGCGCCACGGTGACGGAGGCCATGGCGCTCGCCGCGCGCGGCTTCACCGCGCTCAAGTTCTTCCCGGCCGAGCCCTCGGGCGGGGCTGCCTTCCTGAAGAGCCTGTCGGGCCCGCTGCCCGGCCTCGTCTTCTGCCCGACGGGCGGCATCGACGCGGCGAAGGCTCCCGCCTATCTGGCCCTCGCCAATGTCGGGGCGGTGGGCGGCTCGTGGATCGTGCCGGACGACGCGCTGGCGGCGGGCGACTTCGACCGCATCACCGCCCTCGCACGGGCGGCGCGGGCGCTGCGCCCCTGATGCGGCCTTGAAATCGGCCACCTTGTCGCACTTGCTGCACAGTGACCGATGCATAAATCGGGACGGCACTTCAGGGAGGAAGCTTTGACCGACATTTCCAGGATTCTGACCTCCGTCCTTTCGGGCGGCAGGCAGCAGGGCGGCTCGGGCGGCCTTCTCGGGCAGCTGGCGGAGATGGCGCAGCGCGGCGGCCAGTCCAGCGGCGGCGGTACGGCGGGTGCCGGTGGGCTCGGCGGCCTCGGCGGGCTTCTCGGCAGCCTGGGCGGCGGGGCCCAGGGCACGGGTCAGCAGGGCGGCGGCGGCCTGATGGACCAGCTCGGCGCGGCGCTGCGCAATGCACAGGCTTCGGGCGGGGCGCCCTCCGGCGCCAATGCGGCTCCCCCGGTGCCCGGCGCACCCGCGCCCGGCGGTGCCGGTGGCGGCAGCCTTCTCGACCAGCTCATGGGCACGCTGCGCGGCGCCCAGGCCCAGGGCGGCGGGGGCGGCCTCGGCGGCCTGCTCGGTCAGGCGACCGAGGTGCTGCAGAAGAATGCCGGCGGCTTCGCCGGCGGCGCCGCGGCGGGAACGCTGGCGGGCCTCCTGCTCGGCACAGGTGCCGGCCGGCAGATCGCCGGGACGGCGGCGCGGCTCGGCGGCCTCGCGGCCATCGGCGGCCTCGCCTATGTGGCGCTGCGCAACTACCAGCAGGGCAAGCCGGTGGTGCAGGGCACGATCGACGACGTCTCCTCGCTCCTCGGCATGGGCAAGGCGCCGGAGGGCTTCGCCGAGGCCGGCGGCACCATCGAGGACACGGCGGAAATCCTGCTCAGGGCCATGGTGGCGGCCGCCTATGCGGACGGCGAGATGAGCCCGGACGAGCGGGCGATGATCGTCGGCCAGCTCGACTCCATGGGCCTCGGCCAGGCGGAGAAGAGCTTCCTCGACGGCGTCCTCGCGGCACCGGTGAGCATCAAGATCCTCGCGGCCTCCTGCACGACCGACGAGATGAAGGCGCAGGCCTATATCGCCGCCCATCTCGGCATGAACGTCGATACGGCGGCGGAGGCGAAGTTCCTGCAGGACTTCGCCCAGGCCCTCGGCCTCGAGGCCTCGCTGGTGGCCCACCTCGACCAGGCCGCCGCCGAAGCCAAGGCCGCCTCCGCGGCCTGATGCGGCGCTGCACGCCTGATGCGCCGGAGCGATGGTTCCGGCGCATCGGGACGGGCCCTATGGTGGCGTGATCGTCCCTCCACCCGGACCGTCACCGTCCGTGCCCGGCACCGCATTTGTCACCGCAGCCTGAGCCCCCTCCGAAGAAGCCGCGCACCCTCATCGACGGCTCGACGCTGTTCGTGCTGGCGCTCGTCCTCGCCGGTGCCGGATTCGTCTTCATGCGCGACGGCTGGCCGGGGGTGACCCACATCCTCGCCGAGGATTCCTGGCTCTTCCTCGACATCCTGCCGAAGGTGCTCGCCGGCTGCCTGATCGGCGCCTTCGTGGCGTCTCGCGCTGGATCGGCGGCGATTCCGGCGTCACCGGCCTCGTCATCGCCACCGCCATCGGCGCGATCATGCCGGGCGGCCCCTTCACCATCTATCCGCTGGCCGGCGCGCTGCTGGCGGTGGGCGCCGGCGTCGGGCCGGCCGTCGCCTTCGTGACGAGCTGGACGCTGATCGGCCTCAACCGGGCGATCATCTGGGAGGCGCCCTTCCTCGGCGTCGACTTCGTCACGACGCGCATGCTCGTCTCGCTGCCGCTGCCCATCGTCGCCGGCCTGCTCGCCCATTGGCTCGCGCGGGTGATTCCGGGAGGGCCGCGATGAGCGCCACCCTCGCCGTCAGCCTGTCGCTCTGGGTGATCGCCGCGATCCTGGCGCTGGTCGCCTGGCGACAGGGGACGGCGGTCCTGAGCGAGGCGAGCCGCAGCGGCTTGCTCGACTTCCTCTACCTCATCCCGCGCCTCGCCATCGGCGTGATCGGGGCGGGTTTCCTCGCCGCCCTGCTGCCGCAAGACGTGGTGCGCTCCTGGCTCGGGCCCGACTCCGGCATCACCGGCCTCTTGCTGGCGACGCTCGCGGGGGCCATCACGCCGGGCGGGCCGGTGATCGGCTTCGCCATCGGCGCCTCGGCGCTGAAGAGCGGCGCCGGCTATCTCGCGGTGATGACCTACGTGACGGCCTGGGCGCTCTTCGCCTTCCAGCGGCTGATCGTCTGGGAGCTGCCGGTCATGCCGACACGCGTCGTCTGGCTGAGGGTGGCGGCTTCGCTGCCGCTTCCCATCCTCACCGCGCTGGGGGTGATGCTGCTGACCGGGCGGGGGTAGAGCGATAGGTGGCCACGTTTCTCGTCATGCCCGGGCTTGGCCCGGGCATCCACGACTTCTTTTCCAGCAGCGGTGTTCAAGTCGTGGATGGGGGGTCGGTGGACGCCCGGACAGCGGCTTGCGGAACCGCAATGCCGGACTTCAGGCCCTCAGCTGTTGCGCCGCTCAAGGAACCCCTTCATCCGGTCCAGCGCTTTCAGGATGTTCTCCGACGAGTTGGCATAGCTCAGCCGGATATAGCCCTCGCCGTGAACGCCGAAGTCAGGTCCGCCGATGGTGGCGACGCCGGCATCCTCCAGCAGGGCGGATGCCAGCGGCTTCGCCTTCCAGCCGGTCTCCTTGATGTTCGGGAAGGCGTAGAAGGCGCCCTTCGGCACGATGCAGGAGACGCCGGGCAGCTTGTTCAGCCCCTCGACCACCAGCTTCCGACGCGCATCGAACTCGGCGACCATCTTGCCCACCGCGTCCTGCGGGCCGGTGAGGGCCTCCAGCGCGGCGAATTGCGAGGGGGCGTTGACGCAGGAGAAGGAGTTCACCGCGAGCTTGCGCGCGTATTCGTAGAGCTTGCCCGGCCAGATGGAATAGCCGAGGCGCCAGCCGGTCATGGCGTAGGTCTTGGACCAGCCGTTGAGCAGGATCGTCCGGTCGCGGATGGAGGGATAGGAGAGGAGGCAGACATGCTCCTCGCCGTCATAGACCATCTGGTCGTAGATCTCGTCGGACATGATGGCGACGTCAGGAAAGCGCTCCATGCCGGCGACGAGCTTGTCGATCTCGGCCTTCGGCGTGACGCCGCCGGTGGGGTTCGCCGGCGAGTTGACGATGACGAGGCGGGTGTTCGGCGTGATCAGCGACAGGAGCTCGTCGGCGGAGAAGGCGAAGCCGTTCTCCTCGCGGATCGGTACCGGGATCGGCGTCGCGCCGGTGTACTCGATCATCGAGCGGTAGATGGGGAAGCCCGGATCGGGATAGAGGATCTCCGCGCCGGGCTCGCCGAACATCAGGATCGCCATGAACATGGTGACCTTGCCGCCGGGCACGATCATCACCTCCTCGGGGGAGACGGAGACCTTGAAGCGGCGGTCGAGATCGGCCGCCACCGCCTCGCGCAGGGGGAGGATGCCGTTGGCGGGCGTGTAGCCGTGATGGCCGTCGCGGATCGCCTTGATGGCGGCCTCTGTGATGTTCCCGGGGGTCG
>LNFH01000395.1 GCA_001464235.1 Rhizobiales bacterium Ga0077556
AAGGGCGAATAGCCGAGCTTGAAGAAGGTGAAGAGGACGAGCATGCGCAGCGCGCCGTCCGTCAGCGTGAAGCCCCAATAGGCCGCCGTGACGATGGCGTAGTTGCGCAGGCCGGCGGACACGGCGGCCATCAGATGCCGACCCGGGCCATGTGGGTGGCGAGATCGACCATGCGGCAGGCATAGCCCATCTCGTTGTCGTACCAGGCATAGACCTTCAGCATCACGCCGTCGGTCACCAGCGTGGAGGGGCCGTCAACGATGGCGGAACGGGTGTCGCGGGCATAGTCGGCGGAGACCAGCGGCAGCGGCTCGTAGCCGAGAATGCCGGCGAGCGGGCCGCGTGCCGCCGCCTTGAACAGGTCGTTGACCTCGGCCGTCGACGTCGGTCGCTTCACCTGGAAGACGCAGTCGGTGAGCGAGGCGTTGAGGACGGGTGCCCGCACCGCGTGGCCGTCGAGCCGGCCCTTCAGCTCGGGATAGATCAGCGCGATCGCGGTGGCGCTGCCGGTGGTGGTCGGCTGCAGCGACAGCATGGCCGAGCGCGCGCGGCGCAGGTCCTTGTGCGGCGCATCGACGACGACGTTGGTGTTGGTGGGATCGTGTATCGTGGTGATCTGGCCGCGCTCGATGCCGATCGCCTCGTGCACCAGTTGGTCGTGCAGGAGGCGGCCGTGACGATGAGATGCTTCGCCGGCTCATAGAGCTGCTCGTTGACGCCGACGACGACGTTGAGAACGGACGGATCCTTCACCGGCGCGGCGACGATGACGCGCTTGGCGCCGCGCTTCAGGTGCCCCTCCAGAGCCGCAGGGGTGAGGAACTTGCCTGTGCATTCCAGCACCACGTCGACGCCGAGATCGCCCCAGGGAATGTCGGAGGGCGCGGCATGGGCGGAAAAGCTCATCCGCCTGTCGCCGATCCGCACCGCGTCCTCGCCCTCGGCGGCGATGCCGCCGCGCCAGCGGCCCTGCACGCTGTCGAATTCGAGCAGGTGCGCGCTGGTCGCAGCGCCCCCCTTGATCTCGTTGAGATGGACGACGTCGAGCCGGTTGCCCGCCCGCGGATCGTCCGCCCCTCGATGGGCAGCGCCCAGGGCTGCCCTGAGCGCCAGCCGCCCGATGCGGCCCATGCCGCTGATCCCGACCCGCATGGCCGTCTCTCCACTCGTCATCGACTGGGGCCCGCCAGCGGCTGGGCCGCCTCACGGGCCTGCACCGCGGGGCCGGCCTCGTACCAGCCCTTGGTGCGGTTCACGATCCACACGACGGACAGCATCACCGGCACCTCCACGAGGACGCCGACGACGGTCGCGAGCGCCGCGCCGGAATCCAGCCCGAACAGGCTGATGGCGGCCGCCACCGCCAGTTCGAAGAAGTTGCTCGCCCCGATCAGCGCCGAAGGTCCGGCGACGCAGTGCCGCTCGCCCGCCACGCGGTTGAGGAGATAGGCGAGGCCGGAGTTGAGATAGACCTGGATGAGGATCGGCACGGCCAGCATCGCGATGATCAGCGGCTGGGCGACGATCTGCCGGCCCTGGAAGCCGAACAGCAGGACGAGCGTCGCCAACAGGGCGACGAGCGAGACAGGCTGGAGCACGCCGAGCATCCGCTCCAGCGCGGGCGCGCCGCTCGCCAGCAGGTGCCGCCGCAGCACCTGCGCGATGACCACGGGAATGAGGATGTAGAGCGCGACCGAGAGAAGCAGCGTTGCCCAGGGGACGGTGATCGCCGAGAGGCCGAGCAGCAACGCGACGATGGGCGCGAAGGCGACCACCATGACAGCGTCATTGAGCGCCACCTGGCTGAGGGTGAAATGCGGCTCGCCGCGCGTCAGGTTGGACCAGACGAAGACCATGGCCGTGCAGGGCGCAGCGGCGAGCACGATCAGACCTGCGATGTAGGACTGAATCTCCGCGGCGGGCAACCAGGGCCGGAACAGCCAGCCGATGAACAGCCAGCCGAGCAGCGCCATGGAGAAGGGTTTGACCGCCCAGTTGATGAAGAGCGTCACGCCGATGCCGCGCCAGAAGGCGCCGACCTTGCCGAGGGCGGTGAAGTCGATCCGCAGCAGCATCGGGATGATCATCAGCCAGATCAGCACCGCCACCGGCAGGTTGACGTTGGCGACGTCCGCCGCCGCGATCAGCGTGAACAGCCCTGGCAGGGCGGTGCCGAGGCCGATGCCGACCACGATACAAACGAGGACCCAGAGGGTCAGATATCGCTCGAAGACCGTCATGCGTCACGCAACCTTCGGGTCCGGCCGCGTGGTGCCTTCGAGTTGTCCGATGTCGCGCAGGCGGGCGCTGAGGTTCAGCCGGTCGAGGCTGGCGATGGGGAGCGCCGCGAAGACCGTGATGCGGTTGCGCAGGTAGCGGAAGGCGGCGACGAAGGCCGCCTCGCGCTCGAGGTCGCTGCCGGCGGCGCGGGTCGGGTTCTCGATGCCCCAGTGGGCGGTGACGGGCTGACCCGGCCAGACCGGCGCCACCTCGCCGGCGGCGCTGTCGCAGACGGTGAAGACGAAATCCATCACCGGGGCGCCGGGGGCGGTGAACACGTCCCAGCTCTTCGAGGCAAGGCTCCCGGTCGGATAACCGTAGCTGGCGAGCACCTTCAGCGTCAGCGGATTGACCGCGCCGGTGGGGTGGCTGCCGGCGGAGTAGCCGCGAAACTTGCCGCCGCCATCCCTGTTCAGAATGGCCTCCGCCATGATGGAGCGGGAGGAGTTGCCGGTGCAGAGGAAGAGCACGTTGTAGATGCGGGTCGCTTCGGTCATGACACGTCCGCCTTGGGTGAACAGGAGGGCGTAAGGCCCTGGATTATCGGTGCGCAGACCTCCGGCCGCCCGCCGCAGCAGTCCTGTACGAGGTGCAGCGTCATGGCGCGGAAGTGGTCGAGATCGGCCCGGTAGATGATCGAGCGGCTGTGGCGATGCGCGCTGACGAGCCGGGAACGGAGGAGGATCGCCAGATGGGACGACATCGTGTTCTGCGGAACGCTGCAGAGGCGGGCCAGTTCACCGGCGGGGACGCCGTCGGGCGCGCTGGCCACGAGCGCCTTGAAGGCGTTGAGCCGGGTCGGCTGGGCAAGGGCCGCCAGGGCCACGATCACCTGTTCGTCATCCATATATCCAGAATTGTCGATTGATGTGACGGCGCGATGACAACCGGGCTTCTGCCTGTCTCCGGATGCCGTTCTCCCAACGACGGGAACCCGTCTGCGGTGGGCTGAGCCCGGCGGGATTCGCGCCGGATGAGGCCGCTCGAGACCCAGCTCAGAGCATCGGCAGGCGGGTGAGCGAAGTCACCGCGCCGCGGTCGGCTGCCCCGGTCGAAAAAGCCGCGAGGGCAAGTCCGAAGACGGCGGCAACGGCGGTGCGGCTGCGGTTCCATGACATCGTACGATCATCCCTGGCTGGTCCCGGCCTGAGGCGACCGGGCGGTGCCTAGGAGGCGCCCCAACGCAGGGCCGGCGTCCCGACGGCGTCGCTCCTTCCGTCAGGGTTTGTGGCAGCGGTGCTGCTGGAGGCTCATGCCGTGCGGGGAGGTAGCGTGTTTCCAGGGATTGCGTGCAGGCTCATGCGCCGGCCGCCGGTTCCGTCCCCATGGGCGAGCCGTCAGCACGGAGCCCTCCGTTCATCGGCAACGGATGCGGGGGCCGTCTGTGGGGAGGACGGGCACCGCTAGCGCATCAGCTTCGGCAGCCACAGGATCAGCGGCGGCCAGGCCATGGCGATCAGCAGCGGGATGAGCTGGATCATCATGAAGGGCGTGACGCCCCGGTAGATCGTTCCGATGGTGACGTGGGGCGGGCAGATCCCCTTGAGATAGTAGAGCGAGGCCCCGAACGGCGGCGAGATGAAGGACGTCTGCAGGTTCACGGCCACGAGGATGCCGAACCAGATCAGGGTCTCTTCCCGTGTCATCCCCATCCCGAAGTTGAGGTCCGCGACGATGGGCGCGACGAGAACGATCAGGATGAAGGTGATCTCCACCCACTCCAGCACGAAGCCGAGGACGAAGACCGCCAACATGATGATGACGAGGACGCCCCAGGCGCCGACCGTGTCGACGAAGAGCATGTTGCGGACGAGGTCGTCCCCGCCGATGCGCAGGAAGAGGCCGGTGAAACAGGTGGCGCCGATCATGACCATGGCGATCATCGCCGTCGTGCGCGTGGTCGAGTGAAGGATCGGCGGCAGCGACGACCAGCGGAACTCGCGCGAGAAGGCCGCGAGGATCGTGGCGCCGAGAGCCCCGATCGCGGCCGCCTCGGTGGGGGTGGCGATCCCCGCGGCGATGGAGCCGAGGACGGCGACGATCAGCCCGAGCGGCGCCACCAGGTTGGCGCCGGCCTCGAGCAGCAGCGCGCCGAGCGGAATGCCTTCGCGCCGCTCGATGGCGGGCATGCGCTGCGGCCAGAGCACCGCGCCGATCAGGATCCAGACGATGAAGAGCAGCCCGAGCAGGATGCCCGGCACCAGAGCACCGAGGAACAGGTCGCCGACCGAGACCTGCAGCACCTCACCGAGCACCACGAGCATGATGCTCGGCGGGATCAGGATGCCGAGCGTGCCGGAGGCCGCGATGATGCCGGTGGCGATCTGCGGGTCGTAGCCGCGCTCCAGCATGGCCGGCAGGCCGAGCAGACCCAGCATGACGATGGAGGCGCCGACGATGCCCGTGGAGGCTGCCATGATGATGCCGATCACCGCGACGGCGATGGCGTAGCCGCCCGGCAGAGGCCCCATGAGCCTCGCGAGCGAGGTCAGGAGCCGCCCGGCGATGCCCGACTTGTCGAGCATCAGGCCCATGTAGACGAAGAGCGGGATGGAGAGCAGCAGCCAGTCGGCGAGAATGCCGGAATAGATCCGCGTCACGAAGGTGAAGAGGAAGGCGATGGGAACGTCGGCGACGAGGCAGAAGCTGACGGCGATCCCGGCCATGACGAAGCCCATGGGGTAGCCGCTGAAGGCGCCCGCGACGAGCACGACGAGCATGGCGATGGGCAACCATTGTCCGGTCACGTGGTCATGCCTTCTTCGGGAGCGACGCCCTGTCTGCGGGTGAACCAGTCGACGCTGGCCGGGTCGCGGCCGGGACCGACCAGGGCGACGACGTGCTGGATGATCTTCACCACCACGACGATGGCCAGCAGGGCGAAGCCGAGCGGCATCATGCCCTTCACGAGGTAGCGATCCTCGAGCCCGCCTGTCGTCGAGCGCTCGCCCGTGCGGAAGGCGGTCCCGGTGAAGCGCCACGAGAAGTGCAGCATGAACAGCGTGAAGGGCAGCAGCAGCAGGGTGTCGCCGATCAGTTCGATGACGACGCGCGTGCGCGCCGACCAGCGGCCCGCCACGAAGTCGATGCGCACGTGGGCGTCGGTCTCGACGGCATAGACGATGCCGAGCATCACCATGACGGCGAAGAGATGCCACTGCAGTTCGGTCAGCCCCGTGACGGTGAGCCGGTCGCCGAACAGCGGCACCTCGAAGCCCCAGACGACGATGGTGGACAGGCGCAGCTGGCTCGCCAGCACCGTCCCCAGGATGACGACGATGACCGGCGGCAGCGTCCAGCTGGCGAGGCGGCAGAAGCCGCTCGCCAGCCGGCTGGCGCGATCCAGGACTTTCAGGGCTGCATCCACGATCGGGAGTTCCTCACGGGCGACGGCCGGCACGCGAGGCGCCGGCCGGGTGATGTCCGTCCGTCCCCGGTCAGCGCTGCGGCGCCGGGATGCGCTGCAGTTCCCGCCACTCGCCGACCTTCGCGATGTAGTCGCGCAGGCTGGTCAGGGCCTCCTTGAACAGCGGATCGCGCGCCGCCTGCTCGTTCAGCACCTCCTCCGAGGCCTTCTGCAGGGCGGTGAGGACGGTGTCGGGGAAACGCCGGATGGTGACGCCCTGGGTGCGGTAATATTCGAGGGCGGTGCGCTGGGTGTCGATCTGGTCGTACATGTTGAAGGTCACGTTCGCCATGCAGGCCTCGCGCATGATGGTGCGCTGCCGGTCGGTGAACGAGTTCCACACGCCCTTGTTGATGATGATCGAGTCCCAGGTCGCGAGCTGGTGCCAGCCGGGGAAGTAGTAGTTCTTGGCGACGCGATAGAAGCCGAGGCCGCGGTCGATGGAGGGCAGCGAGAACTCGGTGGCGTCGATGCGGCCGCGCTCCAGCGCCACGAAGATCTCGCCCGCGGGGACGAGCTGCGTGGACACGCCGAGCTTCGACAGGACGAGCGCCCCGAGGCCGGCGATGCGCATGCGCAGGCCCTTCAGGTCGTCGACCGAGTTGATCTCCTTGCGGAACCAGCCGCCGGCCTCGGAATCCACGAGGTGGCAGGGCAGGATGACCACGTTGTGCGGGTCATAGGCCTTCTGGATGATTTCGAGGCCGCCGCCGCGGAACATCCAGGCGAG
>LNFH01000396.1 GCA_001464235.1 Rhizobiales bacterium Ga0077556
CGCTTCTTGTCCTCCTCGTAGTCCTGGAAATTACCCTCGAACCACTCGACGTGGCTGTCGCCCTCGAAGGCGAGGATGTGGGTGGCGATGCGGTCGAGGAACATGCGGTCATGGCTGATGATGACGGCGCAGCCGGCATAGTCCTCCAGCGCCTCCTCCAGCGCCCTGAGCGTGTCGACGTCGAGGTCGTTGGTCGGCTCGTCGAGCAGCAGGACGTTGGCGCCGCGCTGCAGGATCTTGGCGAGATGCACGCGGTTGCGCTCGCCGCCGGAGAGCTGGCCGACCTTCTTCTGCTGGTCGCCGCCCTTGAAGTTGAAGGCGCCGCAATAGGCGCGGGCGTTGATCTCGCGTTTGCCGAGATAGAGGATCTCGTTGCCGCCGGAGATCTCCTCGTAGACGGTCTTGCCGTCGGCGAGGGCGTCGCGCGACTGGTCGACATAGCCGAGCTTGACGTTGTCGGCGACGATGATCTCGCCGCCGTCCGGCGTCTCCTGGCCCGCGATCATGCGGAACAGCGTGGTCTTGCCGGCGCCGTTCGGGCCGATGACGCCGACGATGCCGCCCGGCGGCAGGCGGAACGAGAGGTTGTCGATCAGCAGCTTGTCGCCGAAGGCCTTGGAGAGGTCCTTGAACTCGATGACGTTGTTGCCGAGCCGCTCGGCGATCGGGATGATGATCTGCGCCGTGGTCGGGCCGGCCTCGGCCGCCTTCTTGACCAGCTCGTCGTAGCGCTGGATGCGCGCCTTGTTCTTGGCCTGCCGCGCCTTGGGCGAGGACCCCATCCATTCGGCTTCGCGCTGCAGCGCCTTCAGGCGCGTCTCCTCCTCGCGGCCCTCCTGCACGAGGCGCTTCTGCTTCTGGCTCAGCCAGGAGGAATAGTTGCCCTCGTAGGGAATGCCCTTGCCGCGGTCGAGCTCGAGGATCCACCCGGTGACGTTGTCGAGGAAGTAGCGGTCGTGGGTGACGATCAGGATGGCGCCCGGATAGGTCCTCAGGTGGCCTTCCAGCCAGGCCGTCGTCTCGGCGTCGAGGTGGTTGGTCGGCTCGTCGAGCAGCAGGACTTCCGGCTGGTCGAGCAGCAGGCGGCAGAGGGCGACGCGGCGCTTCTCGCCGCCCGAGAGCTTGTCCACCGCCCAGTCGTCCGGCGGGCAGATCAGCGCGTCCATCGCCTGGTCGACCTGGCTGTCGAGGTCCCACAGGCCCTGCGCCTCGATCTCGTCCTGGAGCCTCGCCATCTCGTCGGCGGTCTCGTCGGAATAGTTCATGGCGAGGTCGTTGTAGCGGTCGAGGATCGCCTTCTTCTTGGCGACGCCGAGCATGACGTTCTCGCGCACGGTGAGGCTGGTATCGAGCTGCGGCTCCTGCGGCAGGTAGCCGACGCGCACGCCCTCGGCCGCCCAGGCCTCGCCGGTATATTCCTTGTCCATCCCCGCCATGATGCGCAGCAGGGTCGACTTGCCCGCGCCGTTGACGCCGAGCACGCCGATCTTGGCGTCCGGGTAGAAGGACAGGTGGACGTTCTCCAGGACCTTCTTGCCGTTCGGATAGGCCTTGGTGAGGCCGGACATGTGGTAGGCGAACTGGCGAGCCATGGCGTGGGGCGTCCTCGGAGTGCCGCGTGCACCGGCGGTGCCGCGCCGCGTCGAATGGGATGTCGCGTGATCAGCGCGAGATAGCGGGCGGCGGGGAAAGCCGCAAGCCGGATGCGGCGAATTTTCCACCCGGCGCCCTGTGACAACGGGCCGGAACCATGCTGATCATGGGGAAGGCCGCGAGAAGACGCGGACCCAATTCCTCAGGGGGAGACGATGGTGAAGAACAGGACGCTGGTGGCCGGACTGGCGATCATCATGGCGAGCGTCGGCGCGGCGGCCGCCCAACAGCTCACCGGCCGCTATCAGGTCGTCGGCGACAACGGCAACGGCACGGGCTATCGCGGCGTGGCGGTGATCAGCGGTACGGCCGGCGGCAATTGCGGCATCCGCTGGACCATCGTCAACACGCCGCCGACGCAGGGCTTCTGCATGCGCCAGGGCAACGTGCTCTCCGCCGCCTACAAGCTCGGCGAGTCCGTCGGCCTCATCGTCTACCGCATCAACGACGACGGCACCCTCGACGGAACCTGGACCATCGCCGGCCAGGAAGGCGTCGGCAAGGAGAGGCTCGTCCCGGCGCGGTGACGGTCGCCGCTCCTCGTCGCGGCCGCTGGTCGCGCTCTGCCGCATTCGCCCCCCATCTGCTCTGCCTGGGGGGCGGCATTGCACGACCGAATTGCGTCCTTCGAGGCTCGCTGTCGCTCGCATCTCAGGATGAGGAGGTTTGTGTCTCGCACCGGCCGGGATCAGCAGTAGCCGCCGCGCATCGACTACGTCCGTGCCATTCGCCGACCGCCTCATCCTGAGGTGCGAGCCCGGGCGATGCGCCAGCATCGTCCGGCGGCGAGCCTCGAAGGACGCACTTCTCGGGTGCAGGCGAATGGCCTCCCGCCGCGGGGCCTATCCCACCCCTTTCAGGAAAACCGTCAGCAGCGCGCTCACGCCCGCTCCTGCCGGCATGGGTCGCCGCCCGTGACACGGCTTCACCTCTCCCCGGCGGGGAGAGGTCGACTAGCGCAGCGAGGCGGGTGAGTGCCTTCGGCCGACCTCTCCCCGCCGGGGAGAGGTGAAGAGCGCGCGGCGGCTCCACGAGCACCCATGCCCCGAGCACAACGGCTGTCACGCCTCCAACCCCTTCAGGAACCCCGTCAGCAGCGCGCTCACCTCCTCCGCCCGTTCCTGCTGGATCCAGTGGCCGGCCCCCTCGATGAGGTGCACGCCGCGGCAACCCGGCAGCGTCTTCGGATAGGCCTCGATCTGCGCGTTCGAGGCGGGGAAATGCATCACCCCGTCGTTCGTCCCGGCGATGAAGAGCGAGGGCTGCCGGATCGGCTGGCCCCGCCAGGGCGCCGTCAGCGCCGCGTTCCGCCTGAGGTTGCGGTACCAGTTGAGGCCACCGCGGAAGCCGGAGTGGGCGAACTGCCCGGCGAGATAGGCCATGTGCGCCGGCGGCAGCCAGGCGGGAAGCTCCCCCGGCGGATCGGTGTTGGCGATGAGGCCGCCCGGCGTCTTCAGGCGGATCATCGACTTGCGGCGGCCGGTCCGGTCGCCAAACCCGTCGAAATAGATGCGTTTGAGGCTGTCCTCGGGATCGCGGTCGAGCTCGGCCTCGGCGACGCCCGGGGCCTGGAAATACTGCATGTAGAAGTCGCGGATGCCGAGCTTCTCGAGCGCCGTCAGCAGGTCGCTGTAGCCCGGCGGCGTCCAGGGCACGCTCATGCCGACCACGGCGCGGAAGACGTCCGGGCGCAGCAGCGCGCAGTGCCAGGCGACGGGCGCGCCCCAGTCGTGGCCGACCACCACCGCGCTCTCCGCCCCCAGCGCCTTCACGAGCTCCACCTGGTCGGCGACGAGGTCGAGGATGGAATAGCGCTCGATCTCGTGCGGGGCGTCGGTATGGCCGTAGCCGCGCATGTCGGGCGCCACAGCACGGTACCCGGCCGCCGCCACCGCCCGCATCTGGTGGCGCCAGGAGGCCCACCCCTCCGGCCAGCCGTGGCAGAACAGGACCAGCGGTCCTTCCCCCAGCTCGGCGATGCGCATCGCGATGCCGTTGGCCTTCACCATCCTCAGCGGGATGGGTCCGTCTTGCGTCGCGGCCATGGGACCTCCGGTCGAAGCGCTGGAACCGGAGCCTGCCCGACAGGTTGGCTCTTGAACATTCCCCCGAACAGGAGGCGGCGATGCCCCAGGGCGACAAGTCGGCCTATACGGACAAGCAGAAGCGCAAGGCCGAGCACATCGAGAAGAGCTACGAGGAGCGCGGAACCTCGGAGAAGCGGGCCGAGGCCATTGCCTGGGCCACCGTCAACACGGAGAGCGGCGGCGGCAACAGGTCCGGCTCCGGCCGCGGCAAGGCCGATACCAAGGTCTCGGCCAAGCGGGGCGGCGCGAAGGGTGGCGCGACCAGCGCCTCGCGCAGCGCGGCGGAACGCTCGGCCTCGGCCAGGAAGGCGGCGGCGACGCGAAAGCGCAATGCCGCCGAGCACTGAACCCGCCCTCCCCTGATCGACCGATCTTGAGCCCGCTGCGGCGATGGCCTTGACTGATCGCACGATCAGCGAGAGGGCGCATGGCCGGGCACACCGCCGGGACTGCCAAGGCGACCGCGAAGGAGGACATCCTCGACGCGGCGGAGGCCCTGTTCGCGGCGCGCGGTTTCGAGGGAGCGTCGATGCGCGCGATCGCGGAGGCGGCCGGCGTTGCCCAGGCGCTGCTCCACTACCACTACAAGACCAAGGAAGGCCTGTTCGAGGCCATGTTCACCCGCCGCTCCGGGGCCATCAACCGCATCCGGCTGGCGCGGCTCGACGTCATGCTGGCGCGCGGCCGGCCGACCGTCGAGGACATCGTGGAGGCCCTGCTGCGCCCGACCATTGAGGCCGGCCATGATCCGAGCCGCGGCGGCAGCCGCTTCGCCTCCCTCATCCTGGCCACCAGCACGGCGGAGGGAGACTGGCAGAAGGGGCTCGTCGCCCGCAGTTACGATTCCATGGCCGAGCGCTTCATCGCCGCCCTCATGGGCGCGCTCCCCGGCCTCGGCCGCGCCGAGGCGACCTGGGGCTACCTCTTCGTCGTCGGCGCCGCCCTCACCCAGATGGCGCCGACCGGCCGCGCCGACCGCCTGTCGGGCGGAGCGGCCCGCGACGAGGACACCGACGCCATGCTGTCCCGCGCCGTCATCTTCGCCGCGGCCGGGCTGAAGGCTCTCGCCACAGCCCCGCCCGACGACCACTGACCGACATCCCCTTCGAGGAGACCTCCCTTGCCCCGCCGCATCATCGACCTCTCCGTGGCCCTGCGCGCCGACATCGCCTCCGATCCGCCCTCGGCCCTGCCCTCGATCACCTATGTCGACCACAAGCAGTCGGTCGCCCAGATCCTCCCCTTCTTTCCCGGCCTGACGCAGGACGACCTGCCGGGCGGCGAGGGCTGGGCGGTGGAGCAGCTCAACGTCTCCACCCACAACGGCACCCATCTGGACGCGCCCTACCACTTCCATTCGACCACCGACGGCGGCAAGCCCGCCTGGACCATCGACGAGATGCCGCTGGACTGGTGTTTCCAGCGCGGCGTGAAGCTCGATTTCCGCCATTTCCCCGACGGCTACGTCGCAACCCCGGCGGACGTCGAGGCGGAACTCGAGCGCACCGGCGTCACCCTGCAGCCGCTCGACATCGTCGTGGTCAACACCGCCGCCGGCGCCCGCTACGGCGAGCCGGACTATGTCGGCCGCGGCTGCGGCATGGGGCGGGAGGCGACGCTGTACCTGACCGAACGGGGCGTGAGGATCACCGGCACGGACGCCTGGAGCTGGGACGCGCCCTTCGTCCACACCGCGCGCAAATATGCCGAGACCGGCGATGCCGGCCTCATCTGGGAGGGCCATCGCGCCGGCATGGTGCGCGCCTATGGCCATATCGAGAAGATGACCAATCTCGACCAGTTGCCCGCTACCGGCTTCACCATTTCCTGCTTCCCGTTCAAGATCCACAAAGCCTCGGCCGGCTTCTGCCGGGCCGTCGCCATCTTCGAGGACTGAGACCCATGAAGCTCGTCACCTTCGTCGGCTCGCACGGCCGCGACCGCCTCGGCGCCATCATCGGTCCGGAGGGCGACGAGCACGTGCTGGACCTCGCCACGGCCGCCCACCGCGACCATGTGCCGGCGACCGCCTTCCGCTCCATGCTGGCGCTGATCGAGGCGGGCCCGCGCGCCCTCGACAAGGCCCGCGACCTCGCGGCCACCCACAGGATCGACGAGGACATCGCCCGGCCGCTGTCGCGGGTGCGGCTGCTGGCGCCGATCCCCGTGCCGCCGCAGGTGCGCGACTTCTCCGTCTTCCCCCGCCACATCCTCGACGCGCCGGTGGGGATGAGGCGGATCATCGCGCGCGCCAAGGGGGACGAGGCCGCCGCCCAGGCGCTGAAGCCCGATGCCGAGGTGCCGAAGGTCTATCGCGAACGGCCGATCTACTACTTCACCAACCGCTTCTCGATCGTCGGCCCGGACAGCGACATCGTCTGGCCCGACTATTCGAAGCTGATGGACTACGAGCTCGAATTCGCCGCCGTCCTGTGGGGCGGCGGGTCGAACATCGACCACGGCGAGGCCGGCCGGCACATCTTCGGCTACACGATCTTCAACGACTTCTCCGCCCGCGACGCCCAGCTGGCGGAAATGGCCGGCATGCTCGGCCCCGCCAAGGGCAAGAGCTTCGACGCCGGCAATGCTCTCGGCCCCTACATCCTCACCGCCGACGAGGTCGCCGATCCCTACAGCCTCGCCGCCACCGCGCGGGTCAATGGCCAGGTCTGGACCGACAGCAGCACCGCCGGAATGCTGCATTCCTTCGAGGACATGATCGCCTATGTCTCGCGCTCGGAGACCCTCAGGCCGGGTGAGGTCTTCGGCTCGGGAACGGTGAACGGCGGCTGCGGTCTGGAGCACGACCGCTTCCTCTCCCACGGCGACGTGATCGAGCTCTCGGTCGCCGGCCTCGGCACGCTCCGCAACCGGGTTCTCGCCTCCGCGGCCTGACGCGAAGGCTCCCGGGATGCGTCCCGCACCGCGAAATCACCTCCGTCTTTGGAAAGAGGGCGGCGGCGACCCCATGCCCGGCAGTTTCGGCTAATGGAATGAGATTTCATTCTTTTTGCCTGCCCCGGTAACGTACCGGTGAGTATGTTGCCGGCTCGTCCCGCACTGCGGCACGCCGAGAAAGCGGCTCCGCAGGCATTGCAGCCGCCGCGCATATCTGATCACACTGCCTCCAACGATAAGGCCGCGCCGAAAACGGCAGCGCAAAAAGCGCAGGGCTTCCAGGGAGGATAACGGCCAATGACATCCGTTGGCTTTGCCGACGCACATCCGGAATCCGTCCAGGCGCCGCTGTTGGCCGTCCGCGACATTTCCGTTCGCTTCGGCGGCATCATCGCACTGAACGGCATCTCGTTCGATGTCCTGCCCGGTCACGTCGTCGGGCTGATCGGCCCGAACGGGGCGGGCAAGACGACCCTGTTCAACTGCCTGAGCCGCCTCTACATCCCGAACGAGGGCGACATCCTCTTCGAGGGGCGCTCGATCATGAACGCCCCCCGCCACGCCATCGCCGAGATCGGCATGGGGCGCACCTTCCAGAACGTCGCGCTGTTCGACCGCATGTCGGTGCTCGACAACGTCAAGGTCGGCTGTCACAGCCAGACCCATGCCGGCTTCCTGCGCTCGGTGCTGCGGCTGAGCGGCGTCGCCGCCGAGGAGAAGGCGATCGAGGACCGCGCCCGCGAGCTCGTCGCCTTCATGGGCCTCGAGCCCTTCGCGGCCATGCCGGCAGGTCCCCTGCCCTTCCCCATCCGCAAGCGCGTCGAACTCGCCCGCGCGCTGGCGGCAAGGCCGAAGCTCCTCCTCCTCGACGAGCCGGCCGCCGGCCTCAACCACGACGAGATCGAGGTCCTGAAGGAACAGATCCGCCGCGTCGTCGAAATCCAGAAGGTCACCACGCTGCTGGTGGAGCATCACATGAGCCTGGTCATGTCCGTCTCGGACAAGGTGGTGGCCATCGACTTCGGCAAGAAGATCGCCGACGGAACGCCCGCCGAGGTGCAGCGCGATCCGGAGGTCATCCGCGCCTATCTCGGGACGGGGGCCTGAGCCATGGCGCCTCTTCTCGAGATCAGCGGCCTCAAGGCCTATTACGGAGCGACGGAAGCGCTCCACGGCCTGAGCTTCACCCTCGCCCAGGGCGGCATCACGACCCTGCTCGGCGCCAACGGCGCCGGCAAGACGACGACGCTGCGCGCCATCAGCGGCCTCGTCCGCCGCGAGGGCAGCATCGTCTTCGACGGCCGGCCGATCGAGCGGATGGCGACGGAGGACATCACCCGCCTCGGCGTCGCCCACGTGCCGGAGGGCCGCGGCACCTTCGTCGGCCTCTCCGTCGAGGAGAACCTCAAGATCGCCAGCTACGGCCGGCGCGACAAGTCCGGCGTGAAGCGCGACCTCGACCTCGTCTTCACCTACTTTCCCCGCCTGAAGGAGCGCATCGCCCAGCAGGCCGGCACGCTCTCCGGCGGCGAGCAGCAGATGCTCGCCATCTCCCGCGCCCTCATGCTCGGCCCCCGGCTGATGCTGCTGGACGAGCCCTCCTTCGGCCTCGCCCCGCTCATCGTCCAGGAGATCTTCCACATCATGCGGCGGATCAACGAGGAGGCCGGCGTCTCCATGCTCCTCGTCGAGCAGAACGCGGCGCTGGCGCTGAACCTCGCCGAGAACGCCTACGTGCTGGAGACCGGCACCGTCGTCATGTCGGGACCGTCGGCCGAGCTGAAGAACGACGAGGGCATCCGCAAATCCTACCTCGGCTACTGAGCCGGCAGCAGAGGACAGAGGAAGACGCATGGAACAGTTGATCCAGCAGATCGCATCGGGACTGGCGTCGGGGGCGATCTATGCGCTCGTCGCCCTCGCCCTGGTGATGATCTTCACGGCGACCGACCACCTGAACTTCGCCCAGGGCGAGATGGCGATGTTCTCCACCTATATCTGCTGGCAGCTCATCCAGTGGGGCTTTCCGTTCTGGCCGGCCCTCGGCTTCACCATCCTCTTCTCCTTCCTCCTCGGCGTCGCCATCGAACGGGTCATCCTGAGGCCGCTGCACAACGCCTCGGTGCTCTCCATCGTCGTCGTCTTCATCGGGCTCCTGGCCATCTTCCACTCGCTGGCCGGCGGCATCTGGAGCCACACGATCAAGAACTTCCCCTCGCCCTTCCCGACCGTGACCTTCGCCGGCTCCGGCTACATCGGCTCGCACCAGATCGGCATGATCGTCGTCTCGCTGCTGATGCTCTTCGCGCTCTTCGCCTTCTTCCGCTTCACCCCGCTCGGCCTCGCCATGCGGGCGGCGGCGCAGAACCCGGTCTCGGCGCGCCTCGTCGGCGTCAAGGTGGACTGGATGCTGGCCCTCGGCTGGGGCCTCGCCGCGGCGGTCGGCGCGGTGGCCGGCGCCATGGTCGCCCCCGTCGTCTACCTCGAGCCCAACATGATGGCCTCGATCCTCCTCTACGGCTTCGCCGGGGCGCTGGTCGGCGGCATCTCCAACCCGGCCGGCGCCGTGTTCGGCGGCTTCATGGTGGGCGTTCTGGAAAACCTCGTCGCCTATTTCGGCAACCTCACCGAGAAGACCTTCGGCATCTACATCGTCGGCAACGGCGAGAAGCTGACCGTGGCCCTGATCATCGTCATCACCATCCTCACCCTGAAGCCCGCCGGCCTGTTCGGCCGCACCACCGTCAAGAGGGTGTAGCCATGACCGCCATCACATCGACCGTTCCGGCCGCCGCGGACGGCGCGCGCAACCTGACGCGCACGCTGCTCGTCGGGTTTCTCGTGCTCGCCGCCGCCCTGCCCTTCCTGGTCGGCAAGTCCGGCTTCATCTCGAACTTCACCTTCCTGCAGCTCAGCCTGATGATCGTCTATGCGATCGCCGTGCTGGGCCTGAACCTGCTCACCGGCTTCAACGGCCAGATCTCCCTCGGCCACGGTGCCTTCTTCGCCGTCGGCGCCTACACGGCGGCGATCCTCATCGAGCAGTTCGGCGTCAACTACTGGCTGACCCTGCCGGCCGCGGCGATCCTGTGCTTCGTCATCGGCTATCTCTTCGGCCTGCCGGCCCTCCGGCTGGAGGGGCACTATCTGGCGCTCGCCACCTTCGGCCTCGCCATCGCCGTGCCGCAGATGCTGAAGTACAAGCACCTCGAGCCGCTGACCAACGGCGTCATGGGCATCAACCTCCTGAAGCCCGACGCGCCCTTCGGCCTGCCGCTCTCCGGCGACCAGTGGATGTATCTCGTCGTGCTGATCGTCGCCGTCGGCATGTTCTGGATGGCGCGCAACCTCCTGAACTCCCGCCCCGGCCGCGCCATGGTGGCGATCCGCGACCACACCCTCGCCGCCGGCACCATGGGCATCGACACCTCGCGCTACAAGGCCACGGTCTTCGGCATCTCCGCCCTCTATGTCGGCATCGCCGGCGCCCTGCACGCCATCATCTTCGAGTTCGTCTCGCCCGACAGCTTCCGCTTCGAGCTCTCCATCGCCATCCTCGTCGGTGCGGTGGTCGGCGGCGTCGCCTCGCTCCCCGGCGCGGTGATCGGCGGCGTCTTCGTCCAGTTCATCGAGAAATATGCCGACGCGATGACGAAGAAGCTGACGCAGGCGATCCACCTGCCGCTCGAGCTGCAGCCCTGGACGCTCTACGGCATCACCCTCATCGTGCTGATCTACGTCATGCCCGGCGGCATCGCCGGCGGCCTCGCCGCCCTCTGGGCGCGGCTGAGGCGACCACCCCAGGGAGGCTGACGCGCCGCCCTGATCTGACAGCAGTGCATCGAGACACTGTCCAAGCCCCAAGCGGCCACAGAAGACCGCGCCATCCACCCGGAGGAATACCCCATGACTGAGATGAAACGCAGAACGGTCCTCGCCGGCCTCGGCGCCCTCGCCGTGACGCCGGTCTTCGCCCCCGCCATCGCCCAGAAGCGCTACGACGACGGCGCCAGCGACACCGAGATCAAGATCGGCAACATCATGCCCTATTCGGGCAACGCCTCGGCCTATGGCGTCATCGGCCGCACGTCGGAAGCCGTCATGAAGATGGTCAACGACGCCGGCGGCCTGAACGGCCGCAAGATCAACTTCATCACCTACGACGACGGCTACTCGCCGCCCAAGGCGGTGGAAATGGTGCGCAAGCTGGTCGAGGAGGACAAGGTCCTGCTCGTCTTCAACCCGCTCGGCACGCCCTCCAACACCGCCATCCAGCGCTACCTCAACCAGCGCAAGGTGCCGCAGCTCTTCGTCGCCACCGGCGCCTCCAAGTGGGGCAACCCGCGCCAGTTCCCCTGGACCATGGGCTGGCAGCCGGACTACGTCACCGAGGGCGCGATCTACGCCAAGCACATCCTGTCGACCAAGCCCGACGCCAAGATCGGCGTGCTGATGCAGAACGACGACTACGGCAAGGACTACTTCAACGGCTTCAAGCAGGGCCTCGGCGCCGCCAACGAGCGCAAGATCGTCCAGCTGTCGACCTACGAGGTGACCGACCCGACCGTCGACAGCCAGATGATCCAGCTGAAGAATTCCGGCGCCGACGTGTTCTTCAACATCACCACGCCGAAGTTCGCGGCGCAGGCGATCAAGAAGGCGGCGGAGATCGCCTGGAAGCCGGTCCACTACCTCAACAACGTGTCCTCGTCCTTCGGCTCGGTGCTGAAGCCGGCCGGCATCGAGAACTCGCAGGGCATCATGGTCGCCCTCTACCGCAAGGACGCCAACGACCCGCAGTGGACGAACTCGCCGGACGTGGTCGCGTGGAAGGCCTTCATGGCCAAGTACATGCCCAATGCCGACATCCGCGACGACGGCCACAACTTCGGCTTCTCCGTCGCCCACACCCTGCTGCAGACCCTGAAGCAGGCCGGCGACAACCTGACGCGCGAGAACGTCATGAAGGAGGCGGCCAACCTGAAGGGCTTCGAGTCGCCGCTGCTGCTGCCCGGCATCAAGGTCAACACCTCGCCGACCGACTTCTACCCGATCCAGTCGGTGCAGCTCGCCCGGGTCAAGGGCGAGAGCTTCGAGCTCTTCGGCGACGTCCTCTCCAACGAGAGCACGTCCTGAGGAGAGACCTGGCGGCGCGGGCGACCGCGCCGCCTCTTCCCCGACCCGCCCGTCAGCCCACGAGAGCCGATCCATGTATCCCGGGCACCACGCCGAGGCCCATCCCGGACGCGCCGCCTTCATCATGGCCGGGTCCGGCGAGACCGTGACCTATCGCGACTTCGAGGCGCGGGCGAACCGCCTCGCCCACCTGCTGCGCGCCCAGGGCCTCAAGCGCCTCGACCACTACGCCATCTTCATGGAGAACAACGCCCGCTATCTCGAGGCCTGCGGCGCCGGCGAGCGGGCCGGGCTCTACTACACCTGCGTCAACTCCTACCTGCTCGCGGACGAGCTTGCCTACATCCTCAACAACAGCGAATCCCGGCTGCTGATCACCTCGCGGTCGAAGAAGGACGTGGCGTTGCAGGCGCTGAAGCAGTGCCCGAACGTCGAGCTCTGCCTGGTGGTCGACGGCGACCCTGCCGACAGGGTCCATCCCGACTTCGCCACCGCGGTGGCCGCTTTCCCGCCGACGCCGATCCCTGACGAGGCGCTCGGCACGCCCATGCTCTATTCCTCCGGCACGACGGGCCGGCCGAAGGGCATCCTGCGCCCCTTGCCCGAAAACCCGCCCTCCGAGCCGCTGCCGCTCTACACCTTCCTCGACAAGCTCTGGCGCTACCGCGACGACATGGTCTACCTGTCGCCCGCCCCGCTCTATCACTCGGCGCCACAGGCGGCCGTCGGCCTCGCCATCCGCCGCGGCGGCACGGTGATCGTGATGGAGCACTTCGACCCCGAGGCCTATCTCGCCCTGGTCGAGAAGTACCGCGTCACCCACAGCCAGCTCGTGCCCACCATGTTCTCGCGCATGCTCAAGCTGCCGATCGAGGTACGCGCCCGCTACGACCTCTCCTCGCTGGAGATCGCCGTCCACGCCGCCGCGCCCTGCCCGCCGCAGGTGAAGGAGGACATGATCGCCTGGTGGGGGCCGATCATCCACGAATACTACGGGGCGACGGAGGCCATGGGCTTCACCGCCTGCGACAGCGAGCAGTGGCTCAGCCATCGCGGCACGGTGGGCAAGGTGCTGATGGGCGACCTGCACATCCTCGACGCCGACATGAACCCGGCGCCGAAGGGCGAGCCGGGCGAGATCTGGTTCAAGACCGCCAATCCCTTCGTCTATTTCAACGATCCCGAGCGCACCGCCGCCTCGCGCTCGGCCGACGGCACCATGTCGACCGTCGGCGACGTCGGCTATGTCGACGACGAGGGCTATCTGTACCTGACCGACCGCTCGACCTTCATGATCATCTCCGGCGGGGTGAACATCTACCCGCAGGAATGCGAAAACCTGCTCATCACCCATCCGAAGGTTGCCGACGCCGCCGTCTTCGGCGTGCCCAACGAGGACTTCGGCGAAGAGGTGAAGGCGGTGATCCAGCCGATGCCGGGCCACGAGCCGGGCGAGGCGCTCGC
>LNFH01000397.1 GCA_001464235.1 Rhizobiales bacterium Ga0077556
CTGATGGACGAGCGCTATCCGGTCTATGCCGAGGCGGCGCTCACCGTCCTCTCCCGCGAGGCGACCCACGAGGACGTGGTCGAGGACGTCATCCGGGCGCTGGCCGCCCATCTCATGCCGCCCGCCGAACGAGACGTGCCGTGACCCCTGCCGTGACCCCTGCCGCCACCGACGATCCCCATGGCCTGACGCGGGTGCCCGTCGCGCTCGCCGAGCGCTCCTACGACATCCTCATCGGGTCGGGTCTCGTCGCCGGGGCCGGGACGACGCTCGCCGAACGCTTTCCCGGCCGCGCCGTCGCCATCGTCACGGACGCCCATGTCGGCGAGATCCACGGCCCGGCGCTGGAAGCCGGCCTTTCGGCCGCCGGCATCCGCCACCACCGCATCACCGTCGCGCCCGGCGAGGCGACCAAGCGCTTCGCCGTGCTGGAGGAGGTGGTCGACCAGATCCTGAGCCACCGTCTCGAGCGCGGCGACATCGTTCTGGCGCTCGGCGGCGGCGTCGTCGGCGACCTCGCCGGTTTCGCCGCGGCCATCGTGCGCCGCGGCATGAGCTTCGTGCAGATGCCGACCTCGCTGCTCGCCCAGGTCGATTCCTCCGTGGGCGGCAAGACCGGCATCAATTCGCGCCACGGCAAGAACCTGATCGGCGCCTTCTACCAGCCCGGCCTGGTGCTGGCCGACACCGACGTGCTCGACACACTCTCCACCCGCGAGTTCCGCGCCGGCTATGCCGAGGTGGCGAAGTACGGGCTCATCGACGATCCCGGCTTCTTCGGCTGGCTGGAGGCGCACTGGCGCGGCGTCTTCCAGGGCGGCCGCGACCGCGTCCATGCCATCGCCACCTCCTGCCGGGCCAAGGCGGCCGTCGTCGCCCGCGACGAGACCGAGACCGGCGACCGCGCCCTGCTCAATCTCGGCCATACCTTCGGCCATGCGCTGGAGGCCGCCACGGCTTACGACGGCACCCGCCTCGTCCACGGCGAGGGCGTCGCCATCGGCATGTGCCAGGCCTTCCGCTTCTCGGCGAAGCTCGGCCTGTGCTCTCCCGTCGATGCCGCGCGCATGGCGAATCACCTGAAGACGGTCGGCCTGCCCACCGAGCTGTCCGAGATTCCCGGCGGCGTCGGCGACGTCGACCGGCTGATGGCCGCCATCGGCCAGGACAAGAAGGTCGCCCGCGGCAAGCTCACCTTCATCCTCGCCCGCGGCATCGGCGAGAGCTTCATCGCCAGGGACGTCGATCCCGCCGCCGTGCGCGCCTTCCTGGCGGAGGAACTGGCGAGAGGGTGAGGAGCGCCGTGACCGACACCCTCCTCATCCGCCCAGCGGAGACCCGCGACGCCGGCGCCATGGTCGCGCTTCTCAACGCCATCATTGCGAAGGGCGGCACCACCGCCCATCGCACGCCCTTCGACGTCGCGGGCATGATCGGCCTCTACATATCCCCGCCGCGCGCCATCGCCTGCCACGTGGCGGAGCGGGACGGCGCCATCCTCGGGTTCCAGGCGCTGGAATGGGCCGACCCGTCCTGGGCGGGCGCCAACCCCCTGCCCGCCGACTGGGCGCTCATCGCCACCTTCGTCTCCGTCGAGGCCCAGGGCGCCGGGGTCGGCGGCCGGCTGTTCGCGGCCTCCCTCGCCGCGGCGCAGGCCGCGGGGGCGGTCGCCATCGACGCCACCATCCGCCGCGAGAACCGCGGCGGGCTCGCCTACTACAGCCGCATGGGCTTCGTGGATTACTGGTCCTACGACGAGGTCATCGCCAAGAAGCGGGCGGTCTGAACGGCACCGGCGGGCAGGACCGCGCCGCCGACGCCTTGCCTCACCGCCGAAAGCCTTTAGGTCTAACCGGACACGGACCGATCTCCACAGGGACGAGGCCCCGAGCGGCCCACGAGGACCATGGACGAACTTGCAATCAATCCCTGGCTGGCGGTGGCGCTCATCGTCGTCTGCCTGCTCCTGTCGGCCTTCTTCTCCAGTGCCGAGACGGCCATGTCGGCGGCCTCCAAGGCGCGGATGCTGGCGCTGGAGAGCGCCGGCGACAAGCGGGCCGGCATCGTCAGCCGCCTGCTCGACACCCGCGAGCGCCTGATCGGCGCCATGCTGGTCGGCAACAACATCGTCAACACGGGCGTCGCCGCCTTCGCGACATCGCTCTTCGTCGCCGTCCTCGGCGCCGAGGGCGTGATCTACGCCACCGCGGTCATGTCGGTGCTGCTCATCGTCTTCTCCGAGGTGCTGCCCAAGACCGTGGCCATCTCGCGCCCCGAGTGGATGGCGCTCATCTACGCCCGCCCGGTGGCGCTGGTCGTCGCGCTGTTCGGCCCGATCCTGGTGGCGGTGGAGGCCGTGGTGCGCGGCGTGCTGCGGCTGTTCGGCATGCGCATCAACGAGAACCAGAACGTGCTCACCGGCGCCGAGGAGCTGCGCAGCACGGTCGAGCTGATGCACAAGGAGGGCTCGTTCGGGAAGCACGACCGCGACATGGTCGGCGGCATCCTCGACCTGAAGGACCTGACCGTCGAGGACGTCATGGTCCACCGCACCAAGATGGTGACCATCGATGCGGGCGACGCGCCGGAAAAGGTCGTGCGCGACGTGCTCGCCGCGCCCTATACCCGCATTCCGCTGTGGCGGGACTCGCCGGAGAACATCATCGGCGTGCTGCACGGCAAGGACCTGCTCAGGGCGCTGGCGGCCGCCGGCGGCGATCTCGCCAAGGTCGACCCCGCGACCCTGGTCCTGCCGGCCTGGTTCGTGCCCGATTCCACCAGCCTGCAGGACCAGCTCAAGGCCTTCCTGCGCCGCAAGACGCATTTCGCCTTCGTGGTGGACGAGTACGGGGAGGTGATGGGCCTCGTGACCCTCGAGGACATCATCGAAGAGATCGTCGGCGACATCAAGGACGAGCACGACGTGCAGGTCACCGGCGTGCGCCCGCAGCCGGACGGCTCGGTCAACGTCGACGGCTCGGTGCCGGTGCGCGACCTCAACCGCGCCATGGACTGGCGCCTGCCGGACGAGGAGGCGACCACCATCGCCGGCCTCGTCATCCACGAGGCGCGGTCGATCCCCGAGAGCGGCCAGACCTTCACCTTCCACGGCTTCCGCTTCCAGGTGCTGCGGCGCCAGCGCAACCGCATCTCCGCCCTGAAGATCACGCCGCTCGACCGCATCAACTGAGCGGCCGGCCGGGCGGGGACGCCGAAAGGACATCGCATGGCGGACGACACGAGGCCCCTCATCGCCCTCATCGCCCACGACAAGAAGAAGCCGGACATGCTGGCCTGGGCCCGGCGCCACCACGGGCGGCTCGCCCGCCGCCGGCTGGTGGCGACCGGCACGACGGGCTCGCTCCTCAAGGCCGACATGCCCGACCTCGACATCGCCCTGATGAAGAGCGGCCCGCTCGGCGGCGACCAGCAGATCGGCGCCCTCATCGTCGAGGGGCAGATCGACCTGCTGGTCTTCCTGGTCGACCCGCTGTCGCCCCACCCCCACGACGTGGATGTGAAGGCGCTGACGCGGCTCGCGGTGGTCTACGACGTGCCGATGGCCTGCAACCTCGCCACCGCCGACCGGCTCATCGCGGTCGTGTAGGGCGCGCCTGCGCAACGGCCGACTCATCACCCCTCCCCCGCGGCGCTAGCATCGCCGCCACGAGGGCCGCATGGCGGCCGGAGGAGGCTGGCATGGCGAAGGTGACTTACGAGAAGGACGGGCGGATCGGCCGCATCACGCTGAACCGGCCGGAGGTGATGAACGCCATCGACGACGAGGTGCCGCAGGAACTCGCCGACTGCGTCGCCCGCGCCAACGGCGACCCCGGCGTGCACGTCATCGTGCTCTCGGGCAAGGGCGAGGCCTTCTGCGCCGGCTACGACCTCACCTACTACGCCGAGGGCAACGGCAACGGCCAGGCGACGCAGGACATGCCCTGGGACCCGATGAAGGACTACGCCTTCATGATGCGGAACACCGAGCTGTTCATGTCGCTGTGGCGCTCCTATCGGCCGGTCATCTGCAAGGTTCACGGCTTCGCGGTGGCCGGCGGCTCCGACATCGCCATGTGCTCGGACCTCATCGTCATGGCCGAGGAGGCCCGCATCGGCTACATGCCGGTGCGCGTCTGGGGCTGCCCGACGACGGCCATGTGGGTCTACCGGCTGGGCCCTGAAAAGGCCAAGCGCATGCTCTTCACCGGCGACAAGATCGACGGCCGCGAGGCGGAGAAGCTCGGCCTCGTCCTGAAGGCGGTGCCGGCCGCGGACCTCGACGCCGAGGTGGAGGCGCTGGCAGGCCGCATGGCGACCGTGCCGGTCAACCAGCTGATGATGCAGAAGCTCGTCGTCAACCAGGCGATCGAGGCCATGGGCCTGAAGCAGACGCAGATGTTCGCCACCATCTTCGACGGCATCACCCGCCACTCGCCGGAGGGCATCAACTTCAAGACCCGGGCGGAGGAGGTGGGCTGGAAGCAGGCGGTGCGCGAGCGCGACGCCGGTACCTTCGACTGGACGCTCAACCGGCCGATCAATCCGGGCGGGTAGTCCGCCGCTTGCCGGCGACGAACCAGGTCGTGCGGTGGGGATGGCCGGAGGCGTCGTAGGTGATCCACTCCCCGACCTGGACACCCTCGTCGAAGGAACCCGAGCGCAGCTTCGTGCCGTCCTTGCGGAACCACTCCCAGTAGCCCGTGGGCTCGCCGCCCGCCGTCTGGCCGCGGGCCCAGAGGCTGCCGTCGCGATGCCGCTTCTCGAAGGGTTCCGTCCGGTCCGCCATGCTCGTCTCCCCCTCGCGCCCCGCCGGGGCCACCCTGACCCCTGACAGTCTGGTCCACGGCACGTCAGGCCGCGTCAGTAGCCGAACTCCCGCTGATGGCGGAATGCGAGGATCAGCACCCGATCCTCATCCGGCTCGTGACGATAGAGCGCGACGTAGCCCGCGGCACCGAAGGGGATGACCAGTTCGCGAAGCCCTGCATCGCCGACGGGCCGACCCATGGCCGGCAGCCTCTCCAGCGCGTCGAAATGCCGGCGGATTTCCGCCGAGGCCCGCTGCGAGGCCCGGCGATCCCGCGCGGCGAGGAAGCGCCGGCACCGTTCGAGCCCGGCAACCGCTGCCGCGGTGACGATCACTCGTGGCAAGCGGGAGCCTCGGCCTCGTCGTCCGTGCCCCAGCCGGCGAGCCAGGCATCGACTTCGGCGCCCGTCAGATGCTCACCCGTCTCGCGGAAGGCCCGCCAGGAGTCCATGGCCTCGCGCTGGAAGGCTTCGCGCGCCTCCTCGCGCCGGACATAATCGGCGATGGCCTCGCGCATGATCCAGTGGGGGGATCGCTGCCGGCTCTCGGCCAGCTGCCGGACGCGCTCCTTGAGCGTCTCGTCCAGCTTCAGCGTCGTCGTGGCCTTGCCTGCCCCCATGGTGACACCTCGTAGTAAGGAGTGTCACCCTAGCACGGCGGGGGCTGAAGCGCGATCACATGACCTCCCGGCATTCCAGCGATCCCGCCGGCCCCCTCGCCTGCGCGCCTCCGCCGCGCTAGCCTCCCGCTTTCGCTTGGCCCTTCCGGAGATTTCCATGCCCGTCATCAACCGCGTTGCCGACCTCCACGACGAGATCACCGCCTGGCGCCGCGACTTCCACGAGAACCCGGAGCTGCTCTACGACGTGCACCGCACCGCCGGCATCGTCGCGCAGAAGCTGAAGGAGTTCGGCTGCGACGAGGTGGTTCCCGGCATCGGCAAGACCGGCGTGGTCGCCGTCATCAGGGGCCGCAAGAGCGGGTCCGGCAAGGTGATCGGGCTGCGCGCCGACATGGACGCGCTGCCCATCGAGGAGGCGACGGACCTTCCCTACAAGTCGAAGGTGCCGGGCAAGATGCACGCCTGCGGCCATGACGGCCACACCGCCATGCTGCTGGGCGCGGCGAAGTACCTCGCCGAGACGCGCAATTTCGACGGCACCGCCATCATGATCTTCCAGCCGGCGGAAGAGGGCGGCGGCGGCGGCGACGCCATGGTCAAGGACGGGCTGATGACCCGCTGGGGCATCCAGGAGGTCTACGGCCTGCACAACATGCCGGGCATCCCGCTCGGCACCTTCGCCGTGCGCAAGGGCCCGGCCATGGCGGCGGCCGACCGTTTCATCATCGACATCGAGGGCAAGGGCGGCCACGGCGCCATGCCGCATCTGTGCGTCGATCCGGTCCAGGCGGGATTCGCCATCGGCCTCGCCATGCAGACCATCGTGTCGCGCAACGTCGACCCGATCGAGAGCGCGGTGGTCTCCATCACCTCGGTGAAGGCGGGCGAGGCGTTCAACGTCATCCCGCAGACCCTGCGCATGCTCGGCACGGTGCGCACCTTCAAGCCGGAGATCCAGGACCTCGTGGAGGCGCGGATGAAGGAGCTGGTGGGCTGCGTCGGCACAGTCGACTACCAGCGCGGCTATCCCGTCACCTTCAACCATGCCGACCAGACCGACTTCGCCGTGAAGGTGGCGCAGTCCGTGGTCGGGGCCGACAAGGTGGACCCCGAGACGCCGCCGCTGATGGGCGCCGAGGACTTCTCCTACATGCTCAACGAGCGGCCGGGCAGCTACATCTTCCTCGGCAACGGCGACACGGCTGCCTGCCACCACCCGGCCTACAACTTCGACGACAACGCGATCCCGGTGGGCACGAGCTACCTCGCCAAGATCGTCGAAGCGGCGATGCCGGCGTGAGCGCCGGCATGACCAAGGCACCCGTCGCGCTCGGCATCGTCGGCGCCGGCATCATGGGCGAGCGCCTCCTCGGCGCCGCCCTGTCGCAGGCCTCCGACGTCGTCCGCATCGCCGGCATCTGGGACCCCTCGGCGGAGGCCATGGCGCGCATCGCCGCGGCCTTTCCGGGCGTGCCGCGGCTCGACGGCGCGGCGGCGGTGATCGCCGCCTGCGACGCGCTCTACATCGCCTCGCCGCCCTCCTCCCATCTCGCCCATGCGCGGGCGGCGCTGGCGGCCGGCAAGGCCGTGTTCTGCGAGAAGCCGCTGGCGGTGGACGTCGCCGATGCCCGTGCCTTCGTGGCGGAAGCCGGGGGCAAGGGTGCGGTCAACTTCCCCTTCGCCTCCTCCTTCGGGGTGGCGGCGCTGCAGCGCTGGATCGGCGAGGGCGCGGTCGGGACGCCGCGAGGCATCACCGTCGAGGTCGCCTTCGCCACCTGGCCGCGCTCCTGGCAGCGGGACGCGGCGGGCTGGCTGGACGCCACTGCGCAGGGCGGCTTCACCCGTGAGGTGGTGTCGCATTTCCTGTTCCTGTCGCGCCGCCTCGGCGGGCCGCTGGCCGGGCTGGAGGCGAGGGCGGAGTATCCCGAGCCGGGCAAGTCCGAGCGCCGCATCGCCGCGACGCTGACCGCCGGCGGCCTGCCGGTGACGCTCAGCGGTGCGGTCGGCACGACCGAGAAGGACGACCACAACATCTGGATGATCGAGGGCGATGCCGGCGCCGTCCGGCTGCGCGACTGGTCCATCGCCGAGCGGCGGATGGCCGACGGCTCCTGGCAGACGGACCCCGACGCCCTGCCCAACGAGAAGATGCGGCCGCTGGTGCTGCGCCGGCAGCTCGAGGGCGTCGCGGCGCTGGTGCGCGGCGAGGCGTTCCATCTGGCGACGCTGGCGGAAGCGCTGGAGGTGCAGGAGATGGTGGAGGCCATCCTGAGGTCGCGGAGCTGAGGCGGCTCTCTCCGCGGCGGGACGACCCCTCCCCTCCGCAAGCGGGGGGAGGGGAACGGCGGCCATCCCTGCAGCCTCTGCGCAGCCCGTCGCCAGCAGAAGACCCGCATCCCTTCCTCCCGCAAGCGGCGGGAGGGGAATAGTGCTCCGTCCTGAACCGGAACGGCCTCGATGTCGCGACCGCGGCGGTTACCCGCATCCCCTCCCCCCGCTTGCGGAGGGGAGGGGTCAGGGGTGGGGGGCCGGCGACGAACGGATGCCTCGGATGAGGCCAAGCGGGTCATCTGCACGACCGAAGGCTCGCTACCGCTCGCACCTCAGGATGAGGGGGGTCGAGAACGGCATTGCGGCATGCCGCCGTCGCTCCCGACCGATGAGCCGGACACGACGGTCCTCATCCTGAGGTGCGAGCCCGGGCGATGCGGGAGCATCGTCCGGCAGCGAGCCTCGAAGGACGCACTTGGCCGATGCAAGGCATCCGCCCTCACCGCCTCCCATCCTCCAAAATCATCTTCGCGCCCTTCTCGGCGATCATCAGCGTCGGCGTGTTGGTGTTGCCGGAGGTGATGGTCGGCATGACGGACGCATCCGCCACCCGGAGCCCCGCCACCCCGATGACGCGCAGGCGCTCGTCCACCACCGCCAGCGGGTCCGAGGAAAGGCCCATCTTCGCGGTGCCCACGGGATGGAAGATGGTGGTGCCGATGTCGCCGGCGGCCTTCGCCAGGCTCTCGGCGTCGTCGCCGATCACCGGACCGGGCAACACCTCCTCGGGGCGGTAGGGGGCGAGCGCGGCCTGGCCCATCAGGCGGCGGGTGACGCGCAGCGAATCGGCCGCCACCTGCCGGTCCTCGTCGGTGGCGAGATAGTTCGGCGCGATGACCGGCTTGTCGGTCGGGTCGGCGGAACGGATGTGGACGTGCCCGCGCGAGGTGGGCCGGAGGTTGCAGGGCGCCACCGTGACGGCGGGGAAGCGGTGCAGCGGGTCGCCGAACTTGTCGAGCGACAGCGGCTGGACGTGGAACTGGATGTTGGCCCGCTCCTGGGAGGGATCGGAGCGGGTGAAGATGCCGAGCTGGCTCGGCGCCATGGTGAGCGGGCCGGTGCGGCGGACGGCGTATTCGAGGCCCATCAGGCCGCGCTTGAACAGGTTGTGGTAGGTCTCGTTCAGCGTCTTGATGCCCTGGACCTTGTAGATGGCGCGGATCTGCAGGTGGTCCTGCAGGTTGCCGCCCACCCCCGGCTTCTCCTTCACCACGGGAATGCCGTGGCGCTGCAGCACGTCGCCGTGGCCGATGCCGGAGAGTTCGAGGATCTGGGTCGAGCCGATGGAGCCGGCGGTGAGCACCACCTCGCCGCGGCAGCGGACGCGGACGCTCTCGCCGCCCTGACGGATCTGCACGGCGGTGGCGCGGCCGTCCTCGACGATCACCTTCTCGACGAGCACGCCGGAGAGCAGGTCGAGATTGTCGCGCTCGTCGATGATCGGCTTGATGAAGCCGCGGGCCGCCGACCAGCGCAGGCCCTTCTTCTGGTTCACATGGAAATAGGCGGTGCCCTCGTTGTCGCCGGTGTTGAAGTCGTCGAGCGGGCGCACGCCCATCTGCACCGCCGCCTCGCGCACCTTGTCGAGCAGGTCCCAGCGCACCCGCGGCGCCTCGACGCGCCAGTTGCCGCCGGTGCCGTGGTGCTCGCTCTGGCCGAGGAAATGGTCCTCCAGCCCGATGAACAGCGGCTTGACGTCGTCCCAGCCCCAGCCGGCGAGGCCGAGCTGGCGCCAGTGGTCGTAGTCGGCGCTCTGGCCGCGCATGGTGATCATGGCGTTGATGGCGGAGGAGCCGCCGATCACCTTGCCGCGGGGATAGATCAGCGAGCGGCCGTTGAGCCCGGTCTCCGCCTCGGTCTTGAACATCCAGTCGGCGCGCGGATTGCCGATGGCGAAGAGATAGCCGACGGGAATGTGGAACCAGATCCAGTCGTCCTTGCCGCCGGCTTCCAGCAGCAGCACGCGGTTCTTCGGATCGGCGGAGAGGCGGTTCGCCATCAGGCAGCCGGCGGTGCCGGCGCCGCAGACGATGTAGTCCCACTCACCCTGGATGGTGCGGGACATGGCTCCCCTCCGGCACTGTCGCGGGCTCTCGACGGCGGCCCTTCCCCCGATCCATCGCGCGGGGCGGGGCGAAGGTCAATTGCGACGGAGGGGGGAGCGGATGCCGTTTCGAAGAAGCACATCGGGGACGCCGCAAAGCTGCAACCCGCCCCCTCGCCCGTGCCCCATTCCCTGCCGGCGCCGGGCGCGCTAGCCTCCCGTCCAAATCGTTTGAAAAGAAGAGGACACGTCCATGCATATCCTGATCATCGGCGCCGCCGGCATGGTCGGCCGCAAGCTCACCGAGAAGCT